>CALXQQ010000013.1 GCA_944390775.1 uncultured Alphaproteobacteria bacterium | reverse complement strand
GCATATATGCGACTCATACGCTGCGCAACTCGTTGCCGCGCAGCAATCTGCGCACGAATAAATAGATTTTGCATGTCGAAAACTCCTAGTGAATTGTTTGTTGTTTGTTGTTTGTTGTTTGTTGTTTGTTGTTTGTTGTTTGTTGTTTGTTGTTTGTTGTTTGTTGTTTGTTGTTTGTTGTTTGTTGTTTGTTGTTTGTTGTTTGTCTCGGTTTGAAATAGACAGAAGATCTCCGCCTACAACCGTCATACTAGCATAACTAAAATTGAAATGCAATAAAAATGTTAATATAACGTAAAAAAAATAACAACCGTTGCACAAATATCACACATTCACACAACGGTGAAGGCCACGAGTGTGGCCATTAATCTGTCTATTTTTCTGATGAAGAAGTTGCATCTTTATCAGCAGCAACTATCTTCCGTTCCGGTGCTGTTACTAATTCTTCGCCAAATGTACGCTTCTTTTCAGAAAAATATGCTTCAAAAATAGAATCCCACAATAATTGTTTTGTCAACTCCTTACCAAAAACCTCGAGCACATCCAATCTACTCAAAGGTACAACAAACGGCAAAAACTGAGACATATGCTTCATTTGATCCTCCGGACTATCAGATGTCTCTATTCTTATAAAACGATTCAGCTTCTTCAATGCTTTTGTTTGTACCTCAGGTGGGATGCCAATAGTCTTATCTAGAGCCACACTCTGTTTTTGACATATTTTCTTTATATCCTGAAAAAACAAATAGAACGGTAATATTCCAGATCTATCAACCATACGTTTCGCAATGTCTGTACTAAGAACTTCATGCATTGAATTAAAAACATTATACCTGTAAACCATAGCCTCATTAACATCAAAAATACAATAGTACTCAATCATGCGCCCTTCTGGCACAGCGTTAATATTCCCATGCAAAATCCCATGATACACAATCTCATGATTACAGCTGTAAGCATTAAATAGAGACGCATCCAATTTTGTACATGTCTCATCTACCATACCAATCTCTTGAAAAATACGAAGCCAACATTCCTGCGAAAATCTCCACTCTAATCGCATTTTACGAACTATTGCGTTTGCTATTGCACATCTCTCGCGAACAATATCATGATGCTTCATAAGCATTTCAGAAGGGACATCTGAAGATACGCAAGGGACATCCGAAGATATGCAAGGGACATCCGAAGATATGCAAGGGACATTTGAAGATATGCAAGGGACATCCGAAGATACGCAAGGGACATTTGAAGATACGCAAGGGACATTTGAAGTGATTCTCTTGGCAATCAAACTCTCTTGACAAGATAGCAAGCCATCATAAAGACCCGGAATAGTCGCTATTGCAATTGGTCGAAGCATTCCTTCAATTTGAAGAGCAATTTTCTCATCTCCTTTCACTCTATCCATAAGCAAAGAAGACATATCGAATAAACATATCCGCTCTTCAGGCTCCATATCCGAGGACGTCATTATAGCATAAGCTGTTTTCTCAGCAACATATTCTGTACGCCTTATATTCATCTCATCCAAACTTAGAGTATATCTACAACATGCGCTCTGCTCTATAGCAAGAGACATGCCCAGTCCTAACAATCCAAAAACAACAGCTTTATTCATTAATAATCTCCCACAAATTTACAGTAATAAATATACAAATCAGCACAAAAAAATCAATATAAAAATTCACAATTTGTTGTGTTATTTTTCTGCATCGGCGAATTTTTTATATGTTTAGCTCAAACGGCAAATTGTGTAACTCATAGAACAAGTCTCTCGCATGAATTGCAGACCTATCTAATACCATATTTGATTTTAATCTCTATGAATAGTATAATGTCTTGGTTTTTTAGAGAATGAGATATGAGAATTATCCCTGAGAAATGCCAAAAGTGTAGAAAATGCGAAATGATTTGCCCTGTGCAAGCCATCAGCGAAAAAGATGGTATAATGATGATTGACAGAGAAATCTGTATCCAATGTGGTTGTTGCGCGGCGACATGTCCGTGTAGTGCGATAGATTTTGAGTAGGAGGAAAACATGTTGAATTTTTTGCTAGCTGTGCACTTTGTATTAACGATTGCGATTATCGGACTAATCATGCTGCAAAAGCACGACTCAGATGGAGCTCTGGGCTCTAGTGGAGGCGGTGCAGCAAGTGGTTTGTTTTCCGTGCGAGGCCAAGCAAATATTTTGACTCGTGCTACGGCGATCCTGATGACAATATTCATGCTGAATTGTCTTATAATGGCGAAGATCGCTCGTACAGTGCCTGCGAAATCATCGATAATAGATAGAGTAGCTGAGGAGAGCACTCGTCGTGCCGCGCCTGTTCCTGCCGAAGGAAAAAGCACAACGCCAGAATCCAAGCCAATGACAATACCTGCAAAAGAGCCAGCCTCGAAACCTGTTAATAAGGCTTCCAAAGAAGCAGCTCCTAAACCAGCAACTTCAAAAAAGAAGTAAAGTGAATATGATGCATTCGGTTAATATAGGAAATATATCGATATCTAACCAGTCTCCGTTGCTGCTGATCGCTGGTCCATGCATGATGGAAAGTCGAGATGTTGTCTTGAGATGCGCGGATTATTTGGTGAAAATGGCCGATGATTTGCATGTGCCTTTCATATTTAAGAGCTCGTTCGATAAAGCAAATCGTACAAGCCTCAGCGCGCAACGTGGTCTACAGCTCGACGAAGGTTTAGGTTTGCTCGACGAGGTCAAAAAGCAATTTGGATGCGCCATAACAACCGATGTACACGAAATTTCACAAGTCGAACCAGTCGCGCAAGTGGTTGATCTGCTGCAAATTCCTGCGTTCTTATGCAGACAAACCGATCTGTTGGTAGCAGCAGCAAAATCCGGCAAAGCAGTCAATGTAAAAAAAGGACAGTTTTTAGCTCCATGGGATATGAAAAAGGTTTTGGAAAAACTTGTTCAGTCCGGAAATAATAATGTGTTGCTTTGCGAACGTGGAACATGTTTCGGATATAATCGCCTGATATCAGATATGCGCGCACTGCAAATTATGAAAGAATTCGGATATCCCGTCATATTTGATGCCACTCACTCTGTGCAAGAACCCGGAGGACTCGGAAACGCCAGTGGAGGCAATAGAGAATATGTAGAGCTATTGGCAAGAGCAGCTGTATCTGTCGGAGTTGCAGGCGTATTCATGGAGACACATTTCGATCCAAATAACGCTCTGTCAGATGGTCCCAATATGGTTCCGTTGCATGCTATGCGCAATCTAATATCGCAGTTGCAAAAATTCGATGCTCTAGCAAAGTCTATGGATTATGTGGATATGGCCTGTTAATGTTAGCATCAAGTGTTAAACGTAATATTCAGCTGATATTAGCAAATATAGTGCGAGTAAGTGTGGTGGTTTATCTCGCCTATCACATGTTCGGTGGAGCAAGAGGATTGTTGTCTTGGGCACAATTGCAACAGGAAATGGAAAGCCTGGAGCAACAGCTGAAGGATTTAAAACGCGAAAATGCATTTTTGGAAAATAAAATCAAAGGAATTCGCGGAGATAATCTCGATCTAGATTTGCTAGAAGAACAAGCCTATAGCGTTCTAGGCTTTTTTCACCCAGATGATCTAATAGTCCTACTACCAAAAGGATAAAATAGTTAAAATGTAAATATTTTGTTAGAAATTTCAATATAGACTCATCATGAAAGGGATGAAGTGATGAGCAATAGGTTTTTCAGAAAATCTTCCAAAGGAGCAGTCCTGATTGAATTCGCATTTTCTGTTCCAATACTAATAATTATGCTCTATTTTTGTATGGACGTCCCTACAAGCTATCGCACAATGCATCACATGCAAAAAGCGTCTAAATTAGCCGCAGAAATGATATACAGCATAAAGGGTAGACAGTGCGATAAACTAATTACATTGGACGACCTTAAGTATGTCTCCAAAGCATTAGGCATCACTTTAACCGGAAGAGTAGCCACAACATCCAATCCCCTACCCCGTTTTCCGTTCTACATGTCGACTTATGTTATATGTGTGTCAGGCACATCTGGAGGATTTCGCATAAATTGGTCGGCATGTGTAAACAACGATCTTATGACTGGCAGAATCACAGCGTCTACACAAAAAGGTAGCAATGTTTCATACAAAGGATGCTCTATTACAGCCGCTAATCTCTCAAACACTGATCTGAAAAATTTCAACATTAATAACGGCGAAACAAAATTAATAATAGAAACAGCATTATGGTCAGACGCATCATTTGGCGATTCTCGCGGATATAATGCATTGTTTTATTTGCTAAAATTGCCAGGAAAAAATGGAGTGCTAGGCGGCAAAATGGAAATTATATCTCCTAAGGAAGATACAGTAGATACAGAAACACCTCCACCAGAAAATGCTGAAGACAATGATGTCAGTACTCCAAGCAAACCAACAACACCGTCCGACGGAGGAGAAACCATTACAGACGGTATGATAAATGCTACTAAACCTGAACAGGGTCTACAGGATAGTAGAAAATAGTTTAGCCTTTCTGCCATGGCAATGACGTTATGGCTCGGTGAAGATGCAAGGTTGCAGAAAATAGGTTAACAACTCTTCCATGGCAGCGACGTTATGGCTCGGTGAAGATGCAAGATCGCAGAAAATAGGTTAACAACTCTTCCATGGCGGCGACGTTATGACTCGGTGAAGATGCAAGATCGCAGAAAATAAGTTAACAACTCTTCCATGGCAATGACGTTATTGCTCGGTGAAGATGCAAGGTCGCAGAAAATAGGTTAACAACTCTGCCATGGCCGCGACGTTATGGCTCGGTGAAGATGCAAGGTCGCAGAAAATAAGTTAACAACTCTTCCATGGCAATGACGTTATGGCTCGATGAAACAGCCGTTTGCTCCTCTGCTCAAGCACACTGCGTTATCAAAAAATATCAGCCCCCACCAGATCAAATTAACTTATTATTTAAATTTTGTCTATAAAGTATAACTATACGATTTAATAGAGGGCCATGATGCTATTTGAACATGAATTAGCTTGGAAAGATCCAGCAGTGTATAACGAGGTGTATAAAAATTCTATAGAACATCCTGAAGAGTTTTGGAATTACCACAGACACAGGCTGTTCCCCTCAGAATGCTTCAACGCAGCATATAACTGCGTAGATCGTCATGCACAAGCCAATCCCGATAAAACCGCTATAATATGGTACGGTGATGAATACTGCGAATATAGACGTATCTCCTATAGACAATTGCAAATAATGACACAGAAAATTGCCTCAGAGCTAGTTCGTCACAATGTAAAAAAAGGAGATAGCATAACAATTTATGCTGCTATTTGTCCCGAAAGTATCGCAGCTATGTTGGCATGCTGTCGTATCGGAGCAATGCATAATGTAATATTCTCCGGCTTTTCCGCTGCAACATTGCGCGAAAGATGCGAAGAATCCAAAATCGTGCTCACTATGTCCCATGCATCACGTAATGGACGCTCAATGAGTCCACTCAAAACAGTTTTAGAAGCTGTCGGTTCAAGCAAATCAGTTATATTGCTCGATCATGTCGATGATTTTCCTATAGAAGACAGCTGCCTCTCTTACGAAAATGTAAACTACTACGATAATATGTTTACGTTATATACATCTGGTTCCACAAAGGCTCCTAAGAAAATTTGTCATTGCTGCGGAGGCTATCTGCTCTATACCGCCATGACTTTTAAAAATATTTTCGATGTCCGCGAAAATGATGTGCATTTTTGTACATCAGATATTGGTTGGATTACCGGTCATAGTTATATAGTTTATGCTCCCCTATTCTTTGGCTTAACAACTGTCATTTTTCAGGGCGTTCCAACCTACCCTACCGTAGGAAGATATTGGGAAATAATAGAAAGAGAAAAGGTAACAATTTTCTACTCTGCCCCTACCGCTATTCGTTGTCTGGCAACCGTTGGTGGAAGTCAGCTGGATCAATATGACTTCTCAAGCCTGCGTATGCTGGGAAGTGTCGGCGAACCAATGGATGAAGCCGCATGGAACTGGTTTTTCACACATATCGGACAAGGTCGATGCCCTATCGCCGATACATGGTGGCAAACAGAAACAGGAGGAATCATATTGGCGCCCCTGTGCAATTTGGAACAAAAACCAGGATTCGCTTCAAAACCATTCTTTGGCATAGTCCCCAAAATAGTAAATGATGAGCTGGTAATACAAGAGAAAAATTGGCCAGGATTGTCTGTCAATTTCAGCAGAGAAGATGGTCAATGCTACCACACAGGCGATAAGGCTATGCAAGATGCAGACGGAGATATCAAAATTTTAGGACGTATAGATGATGTGATTAATGTGTCAGGTCATCGCATCGGTACGTCAGAATTGGAAAGCATAATAAATTCTCTGGGAGAAATCGAAGAGTGCGCAGTAGTTGGGGTCCCTCATCGCATAAAAGGACAAACAATCTTCGTGTTTGCTACAACCACTACTGAATTAAATCAATCACAAAAAGAAAGTGTTTTCCAGGAAATGATCGCACGTACCAGAGAAGAAATCGGCGCTATCGCAAAGCCTGAAAAAGCTGCATTCGTGCCAGCATTGCCAAAAACACGTTCCGGAAAAATTAAAAGAAATATTCTCAAAACAATCGGAGCAAGAGAGGATATTAATTATGACAGCGCAGATTTCTCTTCCATCGTAAATCCTGAGTGTATACAGGAAATAGAAAAAATCACACGTCTGTCTACAATAAAAGTGTAGATTCGTCTAACCGGTCGTCCGGCAGGAAATCAGCCTTTCACTGAACCTGCTGTAAGACCGGAAATAATCCTTTTTTGAAAAATCACAACTAAAATAATTAAAGGTAGTGTCACAAGTACACTGGCAGCCATAATCAAACCATATGGAAGTTCATGCTGACTCGCTCCGCTGAAAAGCGCCAGCGAAACCGGAACCGTACGCGCTTGATTCGTAAGAGTAAATGTCAAAGCAAATAAAAATTCGTTCCAAGCAGAAATAAATGCTAATAAACCCGTCGTAACGACAGCAGGGCCCAAAATCGGAAAAAATACCTGTGTCAAAATAACATAAGGAGTCGCTCCATCCATAATCGCAGCTTCTTCAATCTCCTTCGGAATACTGTTCATAAAATTGGTCATGGTCCATAGAGTAAATGGTACCGTAATAATCATATAGGCCAATATAAGAGCCGATTTTTCATTGTAAATATCTAGTACACGAATCAATTCAAACATGCCAGATAAAACCGCAACATGAGGCAGAGTCGTTACACTCAACGCCGTCATAAGAATACGCTTGCGACCAGGAAAACGCCTGCGCGCTAACGGATAGGCAGCCATCAAACAAACACCAACTGTCACAATCGCTGTCAAACTCGCCACAACCACAGAATTCAAAAATGAAGATGCAAAGGTCGTGTCACTAATCACAGTTTTATAGTTCTCTAAAGTAATAACCGATGGCCATAGCTCAGTAGAAAAAAGATGCGCACTGTCCTTCAAAGAAGACACAATCGCCCAGTAAAATGGAAATAAACAACAAGCCGCTATCACACAACATACAGAATAAAAAATACTATTCCTTATGAGCTTTCTCACTTTCCATTTTTTTTCAGGGTTCATCAACATTAGTCTAATCCAATTTTCTTAATCTTTGCATGATAAAAAATCGCATACAACACACCTAAAAACGCAACAAAAAATAATAAGGTCGTCGCAGCTGCAGATCCAAAACCAACATCAGCATAATCTACTAAATGACGTCTCGCAAATACCGACATCGTCGCATTTGCACTATTCCCACTGCTCAAAATGTACACTAAATCGAAAATACGAAAGGCATCCAATGCTCGAAAAATCATCGCCACAATAATAGTAGGCTTAAGCAAAGGCAGAACAATTGTCGTCAACTGTCGACGCATTGGAATACCATCGACATCCGCCGCCTCAAAACAATCCTGAGGTACCGCTTGTAACCCAGCTAACAATAATAAAGCCATATATGGAGTCGTCTTCCATACATCAACCAAAATAATAGAAACAATACTCAAACTATTAGATGCAATCCAGGGAATCGGCTCATCGATAATAGACATGCGTAATAGCAAATCGTTGATTATTCCATATGCATCATTCAGCATCCACGCCCACATGCGCGCTGAAACAATCGTCGGAATCGTCCAGGGAATAAGAACAATCGCCCTCATCCAGCTTCGCCCTCGGAAATTTTTATGCAAAATCAAGGCAATTATCAGACCTAAAAATGTCTCCAATGGCACAGATACCAAAGCAATAACAAAAGTATTAAATACCGCTTGCCACCACTCTTGATCCCTAGCTAAATCAACAAAATTATCTAATCCAATAAATGATGCATCAGATAAATTGCTCAGCGTAGCATCGGTAAAACTAAAAAAAATCGTTCGCAGTAACGGCCATCCAGCACAAACAGCTAAAATAAATAGGCAAGGCGCTAAAAACTCCCAATGAGGAAAACTCGCAGCGGATACCTTCTGCTTTCTAATGCGTAAATTATCTATACTGAACAAAATACCGCTCCTTAGTCGCCGTTGACAAGCGCTGACCGGTTATCAGAGTTCTTATCTTCAGAACTGCCTCCAAAAATACTCTTTAACCAGGCCAAAAATCCACCACCCTTTTTCGATTTTCCTCGCATCTTCAAAATACGATCGAGTTTCTTTTTCAGCCGAACCAAACGCTTCTTTACATTAACTTCAGTTGAACCTTGCTCAATGCTTTCCGCTAATATCGTATTGATGCTGTTGAAAATTTCACTGCTCGCACGAGAATAGTTTTCCCTAAATTCATTAGAAGGACGCGCAACCGCATGATCCAACGCTTCGTACAATATCGAAAAATACTCATTGTGCTTCAACACAAACGGATCTTTATATAAGCTCTTAAACGCAGGAGCATAACCATATTGTGAACGCTTTTTCTGCTGCTCTTTGCTAGTAAGATATTGTATCAAATCCGCCGCAACTCGTGCATGCTTGGAATACTTCGAAACAACAAAATACCATCCGCCAAGCACTCCCGAACGCTTACCATCTTTTCCACCAGCCGGTAAAGGCATTACACCAATCTTGTTCGCTACATCTGTAGATGGATCATTCGCCAACGCCCAGACATAAGGCCAGTTCGGCATAAATACAGCATTACCTCGCTGGAAAATTCCTCTACAATCCTCTTCTGAATAATTCAACACACTGCGACTGGAAATCTCATTGAGACACTTGATCATACATTGCACAGCTTCAACACACTGATCAGAATCTACATCAGCATGACCATCATCTATCACTTTTCCGCCAAAAGAATCAACAAAACCAATAAAATTGCATGTCAACATCTCAAATGCTTTGGCCTGAAAAATAATTCCAAAAAACCTATTACGATTCGCCGGATTTTTCCTCTCCTCATCTTGAATATGCTTGGCCATCGCACATAACTCTTGCCAAGTTTCAGGCTCATCATATCCGTATTTTTGTAGCAAATCCTTGCGATAGAACATCAACTCGACGTCTGTGTAAATGGGAAAGGCAACTAAGTGATCGTCGTGAAACATGCAATCTTCAACAACATCGAAATAGTCATCTTTGTCATCATCATCTAGCGAAACATAACTGTCCAATGGCAGCAAATAATCGCTAAAAGCTCCTACAAATACCGTGTCCATCTGCAAAATGTCAACGTCAAAAGATCCAGCACTCAGCCACTGACGATATAACGCATAACACTCATTGCTCGCATGTGGCAGAGTTATAATCTCTACACGATGCTGATTGCCCGTATTCTTAATCCACTCATCAATCCCTTCTTTGAGCAATTTCAGCTCAATACCCTTCGCTCGACAAGTGATCCTCAAATTATCAGCTTTTGCACCTACTATACAACAAGCACTTATAAGACAAACTAACCATTTCCCCATCTATATAGTTCCACATATCTACTATGAAAAACTCTAGATAGATTCCTTAGGTAAGTCAAGCTTCAGATGCAATTCTTTAAGCTGTGTTTCCGATACCTCCGAAGGCGCATCCATCATCAAATCCTGAGCACGCTGATTCAAAGGAAAAGCTATCACTTCGCGAATATTCGGCTCCCCTGCTAACAACATTATCATGCGATCTATCCCAGGCGCACATCCACCATGAGGAGGCGCTCCATACTGAAACGCATGTAACATGCCCTTGAATTTGGACTTAACCGTATCTGCGTCATATCCAGCTATCTCAAAAGCCTTCAGCATAATCGCTGGTACATGATTACGAATCGCACCACTAGAAAGTTCCACACCATTGCAAACTATATCATATTGATACGCCTTTATCGTCAGTGGATCCTGATTCAATAGCGCATCCATCCCTCCTTGCGGCATGGAAAACGGATTGTGCGAAAATCCAATCTCTCCCGTTACCTCGTCTTGCTCATACATAGGAAAATCTACAATCCAACACAGCTCAAAAGTGTCACTTAACAGATTCAAATCTGTACCCAGCTTCTGCCTGGTAAGATGAGCAAATTGTGCTGCTTTCTTTGCATTATCCGCTACAAAGAAAACCGCTCCGTTAGACTGCAAATTGGTGATCTGTTTCAATCGATCCAATTGATCAGACGTCAAAAACTTTGCAATTGGACCTTTCGTCTCTCCTTCGTTGTAAATGATATATCCTAATCCAGGCATATCATGTTCGCGCGCCCAACTGTTCAGTTTATCAAAGAAACTACGTGGCTGATTCTCTGCTCCAGGTACCGCAATAGCCCTCACAACACCACCATCAGCTACAATACGAGCAAATGCACCGAAATCCGATCCCGCAAATACATCACTGACATCTTCAATAATTAAAGGATTGCGTAAATCCGGCTTGTCCGTTCCGTAATGTAACATGGAATCTTCATAAGTTATGCGCCTAAATGGATAGGTGGATACTTGCTTAGACGAATACTCGCTGAAAATCTCAAATATAACAGGCTCTATCGCCGCAAAAACATCTTCCTGGGTAACAAAAGACATTTCAAAATCTAATTGATAAAACTCACCAGGAGAACGATCCGCTCTGCTATCTTCATCACGAAAACAAGGCGCAATCTGAAAATATTTGTCAAACCCCGCTACCATCAGTAATTGCTTGAATTGCTGAGGCGCTTGAGGTAACGCATAAAATTTACCAGGATGTAGACGACTCGGCACAAGAAAATCTCGAGCCCCCTCAGGAGAACTTGATGTCAAAATCGGCGTGGTAATCTCCATAAAACCTTGCTTCTGCATCTTCTCCCTAATAGATGCAATAACCTGAGAACGTAATACTATGTTCTTGTGTAACTGAGTCCGCCGCAAATCCAAAAAACGATAGCGTAGCCTGGTCTCTTCCGATAAATCAGAAACACTGCTAATCGCCATAGGTAAATTCTCAACTGCAGATAATATCGTGAAATGCTGAATCTTTACCTCTATTTCACCAGTGCTGTTTTCTTTATTAATTGTATCAAGAGAACGCTCTACAACCTCCCCTTCAATAGTTACAACACTCTCATTGCGTACCTGCTCCACATCCGCAAAAACCTCACTGGACGAATCTATTACACATTGGGTAATGCCATAATGATCCCTCAAGTCGATAAATAATAAATTGCCATGATCGCGCTTCTTGTGAACCCAACCAGATAAACGCACAACTTGACCAACATGACTTTTCCGCAACTCTCCACAAGTATGCGTCCGATAAATATTCATATAGCACCCCAATTAAACGAAATGTCACCTAATGATTAACAAATTCTACAGCAGTACGGGATCCATCCCCCCGCCTAAACGAAGCTTAAACAGTCCTCTTGCCTAATTCCGCATCAAACATTAGCACGCCTAAATCTGTACTTTGCATCTTGCGTAAACGATCCAAAAGCCCAGTAGCCGTCGCTTCTTCATCAAGCTGTTCATCAATAAACCACTGAATAAAACTCATAGTCTGATAATCTTTATCAGCTACAGCCGCTTCATAAATAGCATGAATGAGATTCGTAACCTTCTGCTCATGCCTCAAAACTTCCTCAAATATATGTAAAGGAGCTCGCCATTCCTGCTTTGGAGCCGGAATCGGACCCAGCCGTACCTTAGCACCACGCATCAGAATGTGATTGTATATCTTTATGCCATGCTGACGCTCCTCATTAGCTTGATGAACCATCCAACTCGCACAGCCATTCAATCCCATATCCGCTAAAACCGCCGACATCGCTAAATACAAATATTCAGAAGTAAACTCTTCTGTAATCTGCTTGTTTAGCAAATCATACGTACGCTTGCCTATCGTTATGCCCATACAATAACTCCTAATTTAACTTCGCAGAAGTATAAAGCTCAATGATCGCAAAAACAATCTACTATTTTGCGCGAAATGTGATGCGTCCCTTGGTAAAGTCGTATGCTGTCATCTCTACAGTAACCTTGTCGCCAGTCAACACACGAATCCTGTTCTTCTTCATGCGTCCCGACATGTGCGCTAGTATCTCATGACCATTTTCTAACATCACTCGAAACATCGCATTTGGTAATGCCTCGGTAACCTCACCGTTAAACTCTATCAAATCCTCTTTCGCCATACACTAAACTTTTTAACTCCATTTGCCTATAACGCTCTAAATTTACAACGTTCTAAGCGCATTTACAACTGATAGCAGAGATTTTTGTATAATAAAACTCGATAATTATGGAGCGGGTGAAGGGATTCGAACCCTCGACATCAACCTTGGCAAGGTTGCGCTCTACCCCTGAGCTACGCCCGCATGTATATGATAATAGCAAGCTAGAATTTTTTTTCAATAGCTATTTTCATATCTTTTATAAAATTCGATCACTCCCCTATCACGATCATATAATAAAGCGTCTGCAAATTAGTGTTGGCATGTGAAATAAGTTGTTGTAGAGTGACTGCAGAAAAAGTAATGGAGAATTTTATGAGAAGAAAGGTAAAGATAGTAGCTACAGTCGGTCCCGCTAGCAACAACGCAACCGTATTGCAGAATTTTTTGTTGCGAGGCGTAAATGTGTTTCGTCTCAATTTTTCTCATGGCTCTCACGATGATCATGCTCGAAATTACAATCTCATTCGGCAATTGGGACATAAACTTGGCCTGCACACAACGATATTAGCCGATATGCAAGGCCCCAAACTAAGAATAGGCAAGTTTGAAAATGGCAAAATATTACTAGAAGCGGGAAAAGAATTCATGCTTGATGCAAACGATATTCCAGGTAATTCTTCGCGCGTATCCATATCACATCCTGAGATTTTACCTTCTCTCACTGCAGGCAGCACAGTATTAATGGACGATGGAAAACTACGTTTTCAAGTAATAAAATCCTCCGCAGATTATGCACTATTGAAGGTCGTAGTGGGCGGTGTTTTATCTGATCGTAAAGGCGTCAATGTCCCCGACATTCCTATAGCCCTGCCTGCTATCACACCAAAAGACCATGCCGATATGGAATTTGCTCTAAACCTGGGTGTGGATTGGATTGCTCTTTCATTCGTACAGACAGTACAGGATGTGGAACAAGCCAAGTCGATCATTAATGGTCGCGCCATGCTTGTTTCAAAACTTGAAAAACCAGTAGCAGCACGTAACATGGAACCAATTATCGCCGCATCAGATGGTGTAATGGTAGCCAGAGGCGATCTTGGCGTTGAGCTAGGCATAGAACATGTGCCGACAATACAGCGTCGCGCTATCGATATTTGTCATCGCATGGGAAAACCAGTAATTGTCGCAACTCAGATGCTGGAAAGTATGATCGAAAACCCATATCCGACACGAGCGGAAGTCTCCGATGTCGCTCATGCCGTGTTCGATGGGGCAGATGCTACGATGCTCTCCGCAGAATCTGCTGCCGGAAAACATTGCATAGAAGCTGTAGAAACTATGGATAAAACCATAGCTAATGCAGAACAAGCCCCCGAGTTTATCAATACTCTCGATGATAATATACAACAACCCACAGGCAGTGTGATCGATGCCCTTGGTATTGCTGCGCGCCAAGCAGCACAATATTCATCTGCAGCAGCACTAATCGTATATAGCGACTCATTCGATGCTGTTATTCGCTGTAGCAGGCTAAGACCAGGATGTCCAATATTTTGGGTGACAGATTCATACGAATTAGCGTCAAAAGTAGGTTTATTTTATGGTGTCTATGCGCTAATACAAAAAAGAGAATTCGAGCCCACAAAAATAACACATGCTATAAAAACGTTGATCGCAGATCATAAACTCGCAAAATCTGGCGATAATGTGGTGATTTTGGATACCGTATCCGGTCAGCATGTCAGCATCATCCAAATATAAAGGAGAGTGTACCGTGAATAGTTCTATTGATCTGACTATAGAAAACTCTGTTGCAGTATTGCATTTGAAAAACGAAAAAAAATTGAATGCTCTATCTGAAGAATTTTGCAATGACATCCATTCTGCATTGAACAATATCGAACAAAAAGCAAAAGTGCTAATAGTGCATGGCATAGAACGCGCTTTCATTGCAGGCGTGAATATTAATGAAATAGATCAGTTTGATTTTGAACAAGGATATCGCTCAAATTTCATAAATGAAAAATGGGAAGCATTGTGGCACACAAAAATTCCAACAATTGCAGCCGTATCTGGATATGCTCTTGGAGGCGGTTTCGAATTTTGCTTAATGTGCGATATCATCGTCGCTGCGGAAAATGCAAAATTCGGATTCCCTGAAATCAATTTGGGTCTAATGCCTGGCCTGGGCGGAACTCAGTTGCTCCCTCGCCTAGTCGGACCAAAAATTGCATCCTATCTACTCCTCACGTCTGATTATATTTCTGCTAAAGAAGCATTCGATTTGGGCATTTTGAACAAAGTAACAAGTCCAGAGAATCTTCTTACAACAGCACAAGAATTGGCGAGTAAAATTGCAGCAAAACCCGATATCAGCGCACGCCTCATTAAGGAAGCAATTCGATTGTCTCAAAATACCGGCTTAGATGTAGGAATGCAAGTAGAACGAAATTATTTTCGCTCCCTGTTTGCAACGTCTGATAAAAACAATAATGTGAAAGATTTTGTAAATAAGCATACGAAGTGAGAATCATTGGAGGTGCAATATGCCTCCAATTTTGCAAAAATATCCACAATACCAAAATTGATGATTGACTTTATAATATAAATACCATATTATATACTAAGTTAGATCAATGGGGGTGTAGCTCAGTTGGTTAGAGCGTCGGCTTGTCACGCCGAAGGTCGCGAGTTCGAGTCTCGTCACTCCCGCCACTTCTCCTCGAGTTTGATATGCGCAGTTTAGAATGTTGTTTGTTGTTGTTTCTTGTAGCATGTGATCATCAAGATACTAATCACAATAAGTGTTTCTATAATTTAGATGTTAATCAGTTGTATGGTTCTGATGAGTTCAAAACTACTGTATTACACTGGGCTGCCCACAATAATGATTACAACCTAGTGAAATCTTTGCTACAGTCCGGAGCAAAAATGCAATGTGATTATGATCAAGCTCTACCCATTACAGAAACAACAAATCCTAATATAGTAGAGTTATTCTTAGAATATGGCGCAGATATTAATAACGATACATCTTATATGTCCGGAATGACTGTCTTGCATTGTGCTATCCAAAGATGTGATATGGAAATGGTAAAATTCTGTATAGCACATGGTGCAGATATTAATAAAACAACATGCAATGCTGCAGCATTAACACCGTTATGCTTAGCGTTTTATGCAATTAAACATCTAGATGATCCCCATAAAGATTGCCCGGAAAGAAAAACGCATCTGTCGTTGGATGGTTATGTTGCCATCATCAAATTACTTATTAAAAACGGAGCCAATATTTACCAAAGTTGCGATTTTGGGGAGTTCAGCCCGATAAAAGCAGCCCAGGATTTGAACAATACTGAAATATTAAACCTCATCCAAGAATTACAAATACGATAAAGTTCTGTATAATTGCCTTGTCATATTATGGGTGGTTGTTGTGATAGTATTATCTTTAGGATCGAATCTTGGACATCGTCTGCATAATTTACAGCGTGCATACAGTTTAATAGAAGAATTTTTTGAAATCAAAATTGCATCACATGTTATTGAAACAGAAGCATTATTATTGCCGGGATCACCCGATGCATGGAATATGCCTTTTTTAAACATGCTAATAGCTGGACATTCCGACCTAGAACCGCTGGAATTGCTAGAAAAATTGCAGATGGTCGAGCGCATCATGGGACGCGGAGATCATGAACAATGGTCCCCGAGAATCATAGATTTGGACATTATTTATTATCACGACCGTAAAATGAATACAGAGCGTCTTATCCTGCCTCATGTTGGTGTAGAAGATAGAGAATATTTGCAATATTTGCTCAGGGAATTAGAGATGCCAATTCCATCATCTGCTAATCAAATACAATATAAACCATTGAATCACATGGTGTGTTTTCCCAAACTCATTGGTGTTATAAATGTCACACCAGATTCCTTTTCCGATGGAGGCAAATATATAGATAAAGAAAAAGCCATCGCTCGTTTTGAAGAGCTGCAATCTGATGGCGCAACCATAGTAGAACTTGGAGGGCAATCCACTCGTCCGTCTTATAAAGAAATTTCTGCGTCAGAAGAGTGGTCAAGACTGGCGACTATATTCGACGCTATCGGAAATAAATATGGAATCGGACTCGATACATTTCATGATGAAGTGGTAAAACACGCCATAAAATATAAAGGACTCTGCTGGATTAGCGATGTCGAAAATCGTTTCTCCCCTGATACAATTCGTCTCATCGCAGATCACGACATAAAATTGGTCGCCCTCTTGCGAAATATGCACGACATGAATAAATTTGAAAAACAAATAGAAAGACTCCTGCAATGCGGAATGAAACAATCAAATATTATCGTCGATCCAGGAATCGGTTTTGAAAAAACAGCATGGGAGAGTATCTCCGCAATAAGACACATCGATAGCTTGCGCAAGTTCGGATGCGAAATAGTCCTCGCACATTCGCGTAAGTCGTTCATATCAAATTTTTCCAACGAACCAACAGAAAATCGCGATCTGGAAACCATCGCAATATCAATGACTAAACACGCCGACTACATAAGGGTGCACAACGTAAAAGACCATATGCGCGCTATGGTCGCCGCTCACATTGTAAGGAGATAATGCTATACAACGAAAGCCTGCTGAATGATCTCCTCACTATCATTGCAAAAGATCATTCAACAGAAATAAGGAGCAGAAAGCTGCCCCTAATTAATTTACTAAACAGCCTCCTCGTCGGGTGTCATGGAAGCTTGCTCTTGAGCTTGCTTACTTTGTCGAACCACGGTTTGCAACAAAGGATTCACATCATCATCATCTGAAACTACCACAACGGGAACGTTATCCGCCACATCTCCACTATGGTTCTCTAAGTCCTGAGATTCATGCTCAGAAGAGCTAGTTAATTTCTCTTCCTCTTCTTCCTGGTGATCCTCAGAACTTACACGTGATACCGAAGACACTTTCTTATCTTGATTTGACTCATCAGCACCACTGATAGCGTTTCTAGGCTCATGTCTATCTTCTTCTTCAGCTAAAATCTGCTCAATCTTCTCTGCATCTTTTTCTACACGTCCAGAGTCAGAGTATTCAGATACATGCCCAGGTTTATCAGAGTCACTAGACAGCACAGGCTCTCTTTCCTCTTCGTCTGATTGTATACCAAACGTATCACGCGCAATATTAAAAAGCCCAGATCTAGACTTTAGTGCGCCCATCAATTGATTAACCTCAACCTCATCACACATATCCTTGACAAAACTAAGCAAAGAGATTTGCAGGTTAGGAAATACAGAATCAGTAGCTGCTTTCGCAGACTCTAATTCCGCAGACTCTAATAGCCCACCTAATGTAGCCTTGAATGTTTCGACATCGTCGCCTGATACAGCCTCATCCAATTGTTGCAAAGGAGCTAACCAATCTCTATACCGTTCAAGTTCTCCATTTAACTCAGAAATCCTAGAAGAGCTCTCTTCCACTTGACCACCAAGTCTCTTCAGATCATTTTCTTTAGCTCTAAGCTCAGCAGTTAGATTATCAATCTGCGACATGCATTTCAAAACTTGACCCTTTCTGGTATCAGACCTAATTTTATATGCTTCAGCAGCTTGCTTGTTTTTCTTAGCAGCATCAATAGCTTTATTAAGCTGAGCTTCTGCCTCTTTGCCTTTATCGCGACACTCGCGCCCCTTTTGTTTCAGTGTTTCATACTTTTCTTTAATCTGTCTCAGAGCACTATCTCGCTCTTCAGCATTACTACTCCGCGCACGCCGCACCAGCGCATGCATACTCATTCCCTTGTCCTGCATGTTCCCTGCAGGCATCTCCTGTCTACGCATGCTCTCGCCTTCCTGCGAACCAAAAGCCAACAACATAAAAAATACATACTTCTTCATAATAATAACTCCTTATTTATAAAATATAAACACTACTAAAATACAAAAACTACTAATCTTCTTGATCAGCATTACCACTGGTGTCGAAAATATCGTAACCATCAAAACGTCCAGTCCTGCCCAAAGAAGCTATGGAACTTACGGAAGCAATCGAGACCGAATCAGACTCGTCCATACCTTCTGGCAATCGGTCATTCATATTTATCACACTAAAATCTCCCCAGCGACCACCATTAGCACGTACAGCCCGCAAGGCAAAGGTTATAAAGTCGCGCAGGATGGGACGAGGTTTCTGAATATCGAATTCATCTGCGACACGCTCTATTTCACGAATAAATTCAGTTACGACCTCCCCCTTACCAAACAACTTCACAGTCGCCCTAGGGTACCTATCTGCAGGAGCAATTCCATTCAGATCGAATCTAACACGAGGTGTGCGCGCAGAAGAAGCACCAGACTCACTAACGGCACCCGCAACAACTGGCCGAACTGGCGCGTCAGCCCCCGTAAGGGTAGATTCAGCACTATCCATACCCTCAACTGAACACATACCAAATACACCAACCAAAGCATACACAAAACTCTTTCTCATAAAAAACTCCTTTCTTTTTGTAAAAACCATACAAAAATACAAAAAACACCAAAAATATCGTGATTCCTAATTGGCTATGCGATAAGTCCCCATAATCTTAAACGAGCAACCGCTAGTCTTCAACTGCGGCACCGTAACCTCATACACATTGAGCGAGATATTGTCATCTCTATGGCTCATAGGGCCTTTTATTGCACGTTTGCTGCCAAATCTGTAATCCGCTTGCAATTTGACAGAAAAGCCATTGCCGACCACTTTCTCAAATTCTACTCCTAACATCGGAGTAAAATTCTTAAGCTTTGCTACATGGGACGCCTGAGAAAGACGCTCGCGCACATAAGCCCTAGATCCGACATATGCGCCACCAAATCGCACCCCAATTAATCCGCCAATTTCCGGCGAATAATACCCCAACCGAAAACCAATAAATGGTACAACACCATCATTGCGAACTCTTGCGCTATCATAAACGCACGCTGCTGCGCTTGTTCCGCCAAGCTCGCCACTATCTTTATTGGCAGCAAAATCTACAGACACAACTGCACCAAGATAGTAGTTGGTGCACACTGCCTTGCCATAACCTACCTCCACAGCACCCAAAAAGCGCGTAGCTCTCGATTTGCCAACTCTGCAGCGCACCGCAAAATCAATATCCCCACTCTCAACATAACACCAAATGTTATCATCCGGACCAATATCATGGTTCCCTAGATAGCCACCAGCAACATCCAACGTAGTAGACTGAGACGCAACACCTACACCAACACCAACATACAATCCATCAATGCATGACGAATCCGCAAAAATTGGACCGCTTACTAACAACATAAACATATGCTTTCTCATAAACAAATGCTCCATTTAAAATACTTAGTTATAATATCATATCTCTAAACTAAATATCAAGAGAAAAAATGATACAAAAGCATATTTTTTCAAAAAATAAAAATAGGAATATAAAGAAAGCCTCAAGAAAAGATACAAAACAACGCCTATAATGCCTCATACTGCAGTAAACATAAAAACCAAATAACGAAAAACAATCGAGAAATATAATCATACATAAACTAGCAAATTCTATAAAATAATTCTAATGATACGTTATAATATCAAGTTGCAACCTGTTTGCATATTCTGTAATTATCAATTTAGTACATCTTTAATAGTTTGTGATCCTTATCATATCGTATTTGTCTTCTATTTGCTATCAGAATTATTTTCTATAAATCGCTCCAAGAAGCGAATATCAAAATCGCCATTGATGATATGGGGATCATTTGCCAAGCGTAGATGCAATGGGATCAGCGAATCAATG
>CALXQQ010000012.1 GCA_944390775.1 uncultured Alphaproteobacteria bacterium | reverse complement strand
CGTTTAGAACATTTGCTTTGCATGAAGCATCGCCCAAGGTAAAATCCACGGCTTTGCTTAAACCGACAATGCCACTTACGATTTTATTTGACGGAGATACCCAGAATCCGTTTTCGTTATCATTCTTAGCCATGACTCCGGCGACATATGGACTGGCTGGCACTGTTTCTCCAGTAGTATTTATGACTTGCGGATATACGGCGTATACTCTTGAACTTGCACATGTCGTCACGAATTGAGTTATGTTCGCATCACTGTCTGTCGGCGTGTCTGCAACTATAATTGCACGCAACCGATTCGCAATGGTAATTAATTCCGTCACCACTTCTTCCGTACAGAATCCAGGCGCAATCAAAATCCTCGGCGCGACTCCCAATATGCTTTTAGCAGCCAAGAAAGAATAAACACCGGTATAAGTTCCATCAGCCTTCGCCTCTCCAATTATATTGAGCTCGGTTGTTTCAACGTCAATTCCTTCTCCTTCTTGTAGTTGCGCTTCATCCACACGTACAACTACAACAGTCGCACCACTTTGCGATAGTATTCCGCTTAATGCAGATGGTAATGTACCGGTTGCACCTAACTTCGCAGCTTCTGTGTACGAACCTGAAATCAGTACCGGTGTGTTTATTGGAAAATCAGACGCTTCTGCTGCTGGCGCCGTTCCGATTACGCCAATGACAGACGATGACGCAATAGAAACTGTTCGTGCTCCTGATTCCACCTCTGTTACTGTGACTCCGTGCAAAAATGACATTATTAATCCTCCTTTGTTATAAAATTATCAAAAACTCCAACATCACGTTGGTTAATATTCGGATACTGTGTAATGGTTAATTAATTGAAATTCCTGCAGTGATATAAATCCGTCTCCATTGTTTGTGAGTATGTATAATCGATAATACTTAAATGCTGTTTGTTGATGGGGATTTTCATAATAATAACTTGTATTGGTCGATAAATTTGCATTATCTAATTCCTGATGTAATACAGTCCAATTTATGTCGTCATTCGATGCTTCAATTCTAAAAGTTCGTGGTAGACGATTATACGCATTTGATGTTTCCAGTTTAATCAAGTTACACGCGATAGCTTCTGGCATTTGAATTTTTAACTCAACATTGCTGTTGACACCATTTACAGTTGTCCATTGACTGCTTTGTCTATCAAAAGCCCTCCAAGCTCCCTCATTATTACTGTATTCTGATGAAGCACTAGCTACATACCCATTTGTTGATGTATTAGCTGTGAGTTGAGGTATTAGATATTCATATTTGTTCAGCAGACGCTTGTACTCGTATTTGCGAACACCAAAAGCTAACTCACTTAAACTAACATTGTGGGCATTAGTGGCACTTATGGATAAACGATAGTAAAGATAAGCAGTGCTATTTTCGAATGTGAAGCTTTTGGTTTCATTAGCAGTCCAAGACACATCTGTTTGAGTATATAAAATATCGAACAGCACGCCATCGTTTGAAGCCTCGATTGTGAAGTTTTTTGGCATTTCAGAAAGGTCAGAGGATCTGGCTGTTATGGAAACGCAGTTTGCTACAGTTGCATTTGGACACTTGATCTGAATCCATGCAGGAATCGAACCAGATCCAGACCATGCCGTTGATTTATCTCCATCGAAAGCCATCCATTCTGCATATGAGGCATTCAACCTTCCACTAGCACTGACCACATATCCATCTTGTTCTGCTGATTGCATGTTTGGTGCGATGTTATAAAAATTGTATTTTCCAATACTGCGTCTGTGTAATTTAAATCCAGCTATTTCCCAATTTTCGCTCGTGCTATTCGTATTAATGCAACGCAGTCGATAGTATTTGTACTCAATATCGTTTTCAAAAGAAAAATACATAATTCTGTATCCATTGTTGAACAGTGTGTTGCCGGGGTACTGTCTTTCTAATAATAAATTCCATTCGCTATCGTCATTCGAACCTTCCAATACAAACCAATTGGCCTGCGCATCTCCACCGCGGTAGTATAACTCCAGCAAATTTGCAATAGACGGTGCCCTTAATTCATATTTCAGCCATCGCTCATTATTGTTATCGTATCCGACTGTCATATATGTATTGAGATCGCTGTCGGAAATTTGTGGTGCACCGTTTGCTTTGATATTGCTTGCAGTCAATGTCGCAAATGCTGTCGTATTACTGCTCATAAGTGGCGTTAAGTAAGTTATCTCGCTTTCATTGTTATCAATTTGCGTGCCATATAATTTCACAATCCCTGGCTTGTTGTTATCGGAAGTATAACCAATGAGGACGTTATAATATCTGAAACAGCCTTTGACATCTGTGTACACATCGCCGTAGATTACCTCGCCATTTCTGTATAACAACGTTGTCCATGTTTTCTTATCATTGCTTCCCCGTAGTATGAATTCTCTCATGGGCGTCGTTTGCGATTGACTTAAATATCGAACATAATCAACACAAACCAAAGTTGAAAATTCGAACATTAATTCTTTGATATCGCTATAGCCATTGTACGAATCTTTCAACAAATTGACCGGATTCCAGTTTCCACCCTGTGGGGCATACATCAGAAAGTTCGAATTAGGCGTACCAATGCCTGATGGAGTTAAACATATCGGCTCCGGAGCATCTTGCTGGCGAACAACAGCTTCAAAATGCGGAATCCCAAGACATTTTGTAAAATATATTTTGGTTGTGCCACGGTTAATCGGCATGGTGTTCAATACTGGCATTATGTTTGCATCGAAATTGACCACAAAACTGCCAGTCGATACTATTTAAAAAAAAAAAGTGAAATCCTTTTCTGGCGCAAAACCAATATTGATCGAAAATTGTAGATCATTAGAAACGAAAGCCCGATACCAAGCTTTATCATCCGTTAGATGTATGTTTCCATTTTCTACAAGCTTTGGCGTTCCAAGACCGTATATCGTTGATTCAGTTGTTTCTGTTGTTAGTGTCAAAGCTCCCTCACTATTTGTTGTAAATTCAGATCCGAGTTTCACTACACCG
>CALXQQ010000011.1 GCA_944390775.1 uncultured Alphaproteobacteria bacterium | reverse complement strand
TAGAACCGAATCCGTCATTGAACCCGCCGGAGTTGCTAGAACCGAAACCGCTGTCGAACCCGCCGGAGTTGCTTGCACCGAATCCGTTGTCGAACCCGCCGTTGCTGTTAGAACCGAATCCGTCATTGAACCCGCCGGAGTTGCTTGCACCGAAACCGCTGTTGAACCCGCTGTTGCTGTTAGAACCGAATCCGTCGTTGAACCCGCCGTTGCTGCTTGCACCGAATCCGTTGTCGAACCCGCCGGAGTTGCTAGAACCGAACCCGCTGTCGAACCCGCTGTTGCTGTTAGAACCGAATCCGTCATTGAACCCGCCGTTGTTGCTTGCACCGAATCCGTTGTCGAACCCGCTGGAGTTGCTAGAACCGAACCCGTCATTGAACCCGCCGGAGTTGCTAGAACCGAATCCGCTGTTGAACCCGCTGGAGTTGCTAGAACCGAATCCGTTGTCGAAACCGGAGTTGCTGCTTGCACCAAAACCGTCGTTGAAACCGCCGTTGTTGCTTGCACCGAAACCGCCATTTGAATCGAAGCTACTTCCATTACCGTAGCTCGTATCTCCAAATCCATCTGCGTAAAAAGCATACAATTCATCTATACCAGCACACAAAAATACTGCAGCCAAAAGTAAATGTATTCTATGCCTAGGCTGTCGTTTCATATAAGTTCCCAAAGCACCATATGCCTAGCCTATATCATTAACATTAATAAAATGTATATATCTGAAAGTCTTAAGCATAAAAAATGCGAACTAATCTATGATTTAAAGATAGAAAAAGCACTGATACATCAGCACTTTTTCCATGAAACAACTATGATTTTGCTCGTGTAATCGCAGCATGAACATTCGACTTAAGTTCTATAATCTGCCGATTTATCTCTGCAAAACGTTCTCGTTGAATGGCTGAAAAATCATCGCCGTATTTGTTTTTTATCTGCTCTAGAGCTGCTTCTATCTTAGTTAATATTGTATATAAGCGCTCTGATAGCAGCAAAATCCATCGATAGTTATAACTAGGGAATGACTCATTCATAGGCAATTCGCGTTCTTTCAAGAAAACGTCGCAATGTTCTACCAGCGTTATGGCTATAGACAAAAATGAAGACTCATCAAGCCCTCCGCTTTTGCTTGTAGGAATGCCTTCTATTATGATCCGTCCTTCAGATTCATTCCAGTTTATAGGAGCTCGTTTGAGTAAAGGCATCAAAGCATTTTCTATGTAAAAGCAAAAATCATTATCGTTGCTGATCGATACAAACTCTGCGACCCTTCGCATGCGGCTCCATACCTGATCGAATTCATGAAGAGTCTTAATGATGTCTTCGATGTCGCCAAGGATGCCATCACAGCGTTTATCCATAATGTTGAGCGCGATTTTATTGCCAAAAGTATCGCTGGATGAGCCCAACTTTACGCCACCTACTCCAACAAAATCTACCAAATACTGCTTTTTACTATCTTCGTTATTAGTAATCGTTTTAACCTGATATCCTTTTAAGCCGACTTTGAATTTTGTGCTGATTGCATCATATAAAGATCTACGTTCTATTCCTGCGGGTATTAGGTTTAGTAGCGGCAATAGATCTTCAAATATCTCTTTTTCAGATAAATTATTCAATGCCTTAATTTGAGTAGGTATTCGCCTTGTAGATGTTAGGAAATCTTTGGTGAGAGTATTGGCTTCTGCTAAAACGCAAGCGCCGTATTTATTATCTTCTTCATTAAACATGTTTCCAAATTGTTTGTGATCTATATTTTCAAATCTTGAATCGGCGATGTGAAGAAATACTCCTTCTGCTTCCTTTATAATATTCATTGCATTTGACATTTGCGCGAATCTCATTACGTCTATTAGTGGGTTGAGCGAGAGATCCTTGAATTTGGGTCCCAGCTTGGAATTGCGCAATAATTCTGCAAATTCTATAACAAATGGTAATATATTTTTATGGCCAGCACGTGTTCTGTCTATTAGATCTTTTAGAGTGTTTAGACAGTTTTCTTCAGTTGTATATGCTCCCGTTGGGAAGGTTATTTTATAATCTGCATTTGTGTTCGACTGAGGGGTTTCTGCTGTACGAATTTGCGCAAGACGCGTTTCTATGTCCATACGCAGACGCAAAATCTTGTGAACAGCTTGCAAAGCGGTAGACGAAAAATTGTGAGTTTTTTGTCCTTCATATAGTTTGGCCAAACCATTTAAGCTTTCACCCAATGTCATACATTTCAATAAGACAGCTTCTAATTCTTTAGCTGCAGCAATAAATGAATTATGCTCTCTCGCTAGTTGTGAGAGTTCTCTAGATCTCCTATAGGTAAGCTGCAGATATCTACTCCAAATATTAAGTATTTTGTTGAAATGCATCTCGTAAGCATGTGCTTGCATTGTTACAATTGGAAATGGCAGCTGATTTAGCCACTCACCAGCTTCTGTGAAAATAGATGTTATATGTCCAGCACATTCTGCTAATTGATTATGTTGAGGATGTGCTTCTGTGAGCTTTTTCATTGCGTCTTGGAAACGTTTCTCTAATCCATTTTTATCAAATTTTGCTTCCCGGATAGCACTCTTATTGCCTTGCAACTGCAGGATCAATATTTTCATTATATCATCGACTATGCCATCAGCATGAAATTGTGACTGGAAAAAATCAAATTCTTGTTGCACGCGCGCTAGGGTGCCAGCAGGTTTTGCGATCTCTCCGTTTGGTAATTTTTCTGCTGGAGTAAGTGTCGCAGGTGGGGGAGGAGCCGGCGGAGGAGGCGGTGGCGGAGGCATCACGATTCCTTTAACATGCTCATTTGGTTTATCTGTCATTGTTAGGTTGTTCGAATTATCATAGATGCTTTGTTGAATTGCATCGTACATGATCGATGGTTCTGCTAAGCTTTTATCGCCTATAGTAATACACCAGCCCATTAGCACGAGCTGTAAAAAAAATTTGCTCATTGAAAATCTCCACAAAGTGTATTTTCAATTGTAACGAAAAAAACTTAACAAATAGTAAACATCACGCATAAGAAATATGTCTTTTATAAGGTTTCCCCACAATTGACATGTACAGTAAGAGGCACAGATAGAGGGACAACATTTTGTAGTATATTGCTCACGGTATTTATGGTTTGGTGGGTATAATCATTTTCTGTTTCTAATACAAGTTCATCATGAATTTGCAGTAGCATAGAAGAATGAAGATTTTCCAGATGTTTAGAAACCTCGATCATAGCTATTTTTACGATATCTGAGGCGCTGCCTTGGATTGCTGCATTAACTGCCTGACGCTCGCTGAACTGGCGTAGCACGTAGTTTGATGAGGATATATCTTTTATGTAGCAGCGTCTTTTTGTGATAGTTTCCACATATCCTTTACCTTTTGCGCAGTCGAGAAGAGATTGTTTATACTCTATAATTTCTGGATATTTACTGTAATAGCTTTCAAGATACGTTTTTGCATCTTGCAATGACACATGAAGTATATTGCTGAGTCTAAATGCTGACATACCGTACAATATTCCAAAATTAATGGCTTTAGCTTTTGTACGCATTTCTTCTGTAACAGAATCGACAGGCATACAGAATATGTTAGCAGCAGTTGCTGTATGGACATCTATTTCCAGCTGAAATGCTTCTTGCAATAGCCTGACATTTGCAAGATGAGCTAAGACGCGTAGTTCGATTTGAGAGTAATCGAAAGATAGCAGTTTATAGCCAGTTTTGCTGATAAAAGCATTTTTGATTTGCTTACCAATTTCTGTTCGAACAGGAATATTTTGCAAATTAGGATTGGATGATGACAGCCTTCCAGTTACAGTAGATGTCATATTGAAAGTTGTATGAACTCTATAGGTTGCATGATCCATCAAGCCTAGTAATGCGCTTGTATAGGTTGATATTAGTTTGGACAATTTTCGCCATTCTATTACCAGTTGAGGCACTGGACTATAGGCAGAAATTTCTTCTAAACTTTCTATATCCACTGAATTTTTTTTTGGCATAGGCAGTTGTAATTTCTCGAATAGAACTTCACGCAACTGTTTCACTGATGCAATTTTGAATCTACAGCCTGCATGTGTGTATATTTGTTTTTCGAGTTCTTCGATTTTATCTGCCAGCAAATTTTCGAGATTTTGCAGTTTTTCTGGTGATATTTTAATGCCGCATTTTTCCATATTTCTCAACACGAAAAACAATGGAAGATCTATGTTTTCATATACTGAATACAATCCGCTTTCGCGCAATTGTTCTTTGTATGTATCGCAATAGTCGAACAATAGCTCTGCGAGGCTGCATAACTGTTTTGTATCACATATGGTGGAAAAATTAGAGTTACAAATTGGTGCAGAGCTATCTTGAAACACGCTGCCAATATTATCGCTGACTATTCCATGCAGCAAATATGACATTAGTCCTATATCATCATAGTTGCGCATTTGTGAATAGTTGAACAGATGAGAGTCTCTGAAAAACCCTATTTTATGGATATTGGGGTTTGCAAAATATTCATGCAATACTTCTGAAATTGCTGAAAAAGCAGAGTAACTATCAAACGGATAAGTGAAAATACAGCATGTGACTGCTTTAGGGCTGCATAATGCGATTGCATAATGACTTTCACCGAGAGAAGTAGTGCAGAAACTGAATTTCGTTACTCGATTTAGTTGGAAAAAATTTCTTAAATCTTCAGCGCTGTATATCAGAGATAGAGCTCTTGTTTCAGTGGTTTTTGATGGTAATTTGTGAGCAATTTTTCTTTTAAGAGAGCTAAAATTGCATTTATCAAAGAATTGGATCAATTTATTGATGTCGCTGTTTACTACTAACTCATCGTAATTTCGAGCGATATCTATATCGCGACATAGAGTCACCAATTTTAAGGATATTTCTGCCTCAGCGCGATTGGTGAGGAGTTTCTCTCTTATTTTTGCACTGATATATTGAGAATTTTCAAAAATGCCATCTAATGTTTCGTAAGTTTGTAATAGCTTAGCAGCTGTTTTGGGGCCGATTCCTTTTACGCCGGGAACATTGTCAGACGTATCTCCCATAAGTGCTTGAAGGTAGGTCATTTTAGCCGGAGGAACTCCATATTTCTCGATTACTTCATTTATGCCGACAACGCGATTTTTTAATGGATCGAACATTGTTATATTTTCTGTTACAAGTTGCATTAAATCTTTGTCGGACGATATTATTCGAACGTCAAATCCTTTGCTTTCCAAATCTACAGCGTATGTTGCGATAATATCATCTGCTTCAAAGCCATGTTTTTCTACAGTGGGAATGCCAAATGCATCGCATGCTTCTCGTAGCAAGGGAAATTGTACCTTGAGTTCCTGCGGTGTTTCTCCGCGATTTGCTTTATAATCTTTGTAAATCTCTGTGCGAAATGTTTTGCGACCGCTATCCAATATCACACAAAATAAATCTGATCGATGCTGTTCAAGTAAGTTTAGCAGCATAGTGCAGAAACCATATACAGCTCCAACTGGTGTTCCATCCGGAGCCGTAAATGGGGGCATTCCGTAAAATGCCCGATAAATAAATCCAGATCCATCTACAAGGACTGCTAATTTACGTTGCATGACGTTATTGTGCAGTTTTTTCTGAATTTGCTTGCTGCTGTTGTTGCTGCTGATATAGCTCTGCAAAGTTTACAGGTGCCAAGTACAACGGAGGGCATCCGCCTTCACTTACTACATTAGCAATAATACTACGAGCAAATGGGAACATGTATCGAGGGCATTCTACGTACAGCATAGGTGCCAATAGTTCTTTTGCAAATCCTTTTACCATGAAATCGCCGGCATATTTGATGTCTAGCAAAAATACCTTTTTGTTATTCATCTCTGCTTTGATTTCAATTTTCATGGAAACTGTGTAAACATCTGGTCTTGCATCATCCTCGACGTTTATATGCATTTGCACATCGATCTGAGGAGACTTCGCATCTTCAGATGCTAATTTGGACAAAGGATGTAAATTTTCAAAAGATAAATCCTTTATGTATTGAGCTAAGACAGTAAATGTCTGTTCTTTATTGGCTGATTCATCAGTCATGTTGTTCTCCTGAATTAAACGGGATTATAGTAACAATATATTGGAGCCTACTCAAGCGAAATACATCTAAATTGATGTGTCGATTTTTTCGGATTGATGTTATTATACGGCGTTTGATGAATCGTATATTGTTAGCGATTGTGCTATTAGGAATGTTTGAGAAGGAGAGTTATATGGATAGCGTGCAACCTAAAAATGTTGGCAGATGTTATGAAACGTTTAGTCGTAACCGTAATGATCAGCTGCAAGAAGGAATGTTTTTAGGTCAATCCGTTAATGTATCGAGATATGATCAGCAGAAATATCCTTCATTTGATCGCTTAACGGAGAAGCAATTATCGTTCTTTTGGCGTCCTGAAGAGGTCAATGTTGCGATAGATGGTGTACAGTATCCCAAATTGCTTCCGCATGAAAAACACATATTTATCAGCAATTTGAAGTATCAAACTTTGATGGATAGCATTCAGGGACGTTCTCCCAACATGTTGTTTTTGCCAGTGGTATCTATTCCGGAGCTGGAAACATGGATAGAAACATGGGCTTTTAGCGAAACAATTCACAGTCGTAGTTATACACATATTATAAGGGCAATTGAGCCGCAGCCTGATCGTGTATTTAATGATATTGTGATTAATCCGGAAATCGGAAAAAGAGCGGAAAGCATATCGCGTTATTATGACAGTTTACACGAATATAATGTTTTGATGGATGCCTATGCAAAAGGCTATGTTGCGCAATATGACAGGCGAGAACATATGCGTCGTATATATTTAGCGCTTCATACGGTTAATATATTAGAAGCGATTCGTTTTTATGTATCATTTGCATGTTCGTTTGCTTTTGCTGAGCGTGGTCTGATGGAAGGCAATGCCAAAATCATCAAATTTATAGCACGTGATGAGATGTTGCATTTGGCTGGAACACAAAAGATGATTCGTTGTTTGCAAAGTGGTCAGGAAGGTAGTGACTGGATGCATATTGCACATGAATGTGAACAAGAAGCTGCGGCATTGTTTATGAATGCGGCCGAGCAGGAAATGCAATGGGCACAATATTTGTTTAGAGATGGAGCGATGCTCGGATTAAACGAAAAAATTCTTGTGGACTATGTTAAATATTTGGTGAAGATTCGCATGGAAGCCGTGCAATTACCTTGTCCTTTGGCTCGTATAGAGAATCCTATTCCTTGGATTAACGCGTGGTTTAGTTCGGATGAGGTTCAAGCTGCGCCACAGGAAGTAGAATTGACGTCGTATCTTACTAATCAGATTAATTCTGATGTCAGTCAACATGATTTATTAAATATTGATTTGTAATGTTTATGAGGGGAGTGCAGTGTGGATTTAACAGTAATAAAAAGGAATGGCAGTCGCGTAAAATATAACGAAGATGCTATACACAAAATTGCTAGTTATGCTTGTGAAGGTTTGGATGGAGTTTCTGTATCTGATATCGTTTTGCATGCTGGTATACAGGCTTATGATGGTATTACAACGGCGGAAATTCAGGATTTGCTGATCAAATCGGCGGCGGATAAAATCTCGGAAACATCTCCGAATTATCAGTATGTTGCGGCCAATCTTAATATATTTAAAATTCGTAAGACTGCCTATGGAAGGTGGTTGCCTCCTACATTGAGGGAACATATAACCAAAATGTGTCGGGATAATTGGTATGATCCCATGCTGCTGGAAAGCTATAGTTCGGATGAAATTGATGAGCTGGATAGATCGATAGATCACAGTTTAGATTTGCGATTTTCTTATGTTGCGACGAAACAATTTGAGGGCAAATATCTTGTTAAGAACCGTGTGACTCGACAAATTTTGGAGAGTCCGCAGATGGCATTTATGTGCATAGCGATGGCTTTATTTCAGAATTTTTCTGAGAACAGGTCTGAAAGACTTAGTCTTGTGAAGGAGTTTTATCGCAATTTGGCGGATCAATATATTTCTTTGCCTACGCCGATTATGGCTGGCGCACGTACACCATTGCGTCAATTTAGCTCTTGTGTATTGATTGAGTGTGGCGATTCTCTGGACAGTATTACTGCTACTGGAACGGCTATTATAAAATATGTATCGCGCATGGCTGGCATTGGTCTTAATGTGGGGCAGATTCGTGCTAAGGGTACACCTGTACGGAATAGTTCGATATATCACACAGGCATTACGCCTTTCATTAAGTTTTTTCAATCAGCGGTACAGAGTTGTTCTGCGGGAGGTGTGCGATCTGGTGCGGCGACTGCTTATTATCCGCTATGGCATTTGGAGATAGAAGATTTACTCGTGTTGAAAAACAATCGAGGTGTTGAAGAGAATCGAGCGCGTCATTTGGATTATGGTGTTCAAATAAACGGTTATTTATACAAACGTTTGCAGCAAGGAGGGTACATTACTCTATTTTCGCCGCATGAAGTGCATGATTTGTACGAAGCATTTTTCGCAGATCAGGATAAATTTGGCGAATTGTATGAAAAATATGAAATGAGTGATCAAATCAAGTATAAGAAGAGGGTAGGGGCCATTGAGCTTTTTTCTCTATTGATGCAGGAGAGATCTAGCACGGGACGCATATATATAATGAACGTTGATCATTGTAATACTCATTCATCATTTATGACCGATGTTGCTCCGATAAAACAGTCTAATTTGTGTACTGAGATAACTTTACCAACCAAACCTCTTAGTTCTGAGGATCCTCTGGCTGGTGAAATATCACTTTGTGTTTTGGGTGCGATAAATGTAGGAAAAGTTGGTTTAGATTTTGAGAAAATGCGTCAATGTGCTCGTCTTTTGGTGTTTGCATTAGATTCTCTGATAGATTATCAGTCTTATCCTGTGAAGGCAGCGGAGAAAAGCACGAAAGAGTATCGTTCTCTGGGTATAGGTGTGATCAATTATGCTTATTTCCTTGCGAGTAACGGTGTGAAATATTCATCGCCGGCTGCGTTGCGATTGACACATGAATTATTCGAAATGTTCCAATATAGCTGTATTGAGGCATCCGTAGAATTAGCGCGGATTAAAGGCGCATGTAATAGGTTTAAGGAATCGAAATACGCTCATGGGTTATTGCCTATAGATACTTACTATCGTAAAGGAGTAGATCGTTTGGTTCCAGCTGAAAACCTACAGCAGGACTGGGATGGTTTGCGTGCAAAAATTGCTAAATATGGCATGCGTAATTGTGCTCTGACTGCGCTTATGCCATCGGAAACATCTTCGCAAGTTAGTAATTCCACTAATGGAATTGAACCGCCGCGTGCACTTATTAGTGTGAAGCAAAGTAAGGATGGTCTTTTAAAGCAGGTGGTGCCTGATATGGCCAATCTTGCAAACAACTATGAATTGTTGTGGGAGATGAAGGACAATCGTGCATATTTGTCAAATGTGGCCATTATGCAGAAATTTGTTGATCAGGCAATTTCTACAAATACTAATTATGATCCGGCGAAATTTGATGATGGAAAGGTTTCTCTACAGGTTTTGTTATCTGACTTGTTGTATGCTTATTCTATCGGAATAAAGACGCTTTACTATCATAATACTAGGGATAGTGCTTCGGAAAAACAGACAACTTTGTGTGCGCCTGCCTGTGGTGGTGGAGCATGTGTTATATAATTTTTTAGGGTAATTGCATCTGCTATTATTAGATAGCGGATGCTGTAATGTTGTATGAATCTCTTGCATAAAATCGATTGCTGGAGTATCATAGCATCAATAATTTCATACATGGAGAGATACGATGTCCGGTGTTAGCGCAGGAGATATGCCTAAGTATATTCTTAAGAGAAATGGCGTAAAAGTACCGTTTGATGCTGAGAAAATTGTTAGGGCTGTGCAACGCGCTGGTTTTGAGACAAAGGAATTTGATGAGGACGAAGCTCGTCATATTACGTTCAAAATCGTCAAGGTATTGAAGCATCGTTTTGCCAATGAAACGCCAGATATTGAACAAATTCAAGACATTGTGGAGCAGGAGCTGATTACTGAAAATTATTTTAAGACAGCTCGTGCATATATTGTGTATCGCGAGCAACATGGACAATTAAGGCGCGATAAGAAAAATATGGTGGATGTTGTATCATCCATTAATGAATATTTAGACAGATTGGATTGGCGTGTCAATGCAAATGCCAATCAGGGTTATTCTTTAGGTGGAATGATTCTCAATATTTCTGGCAAAATGGTTGCCAACTATTGGTTGAACAAGGTGTATCCGGAGTATGTTGCGGAAGCTCATCGTTGTGGGGATTTTCATATTCATGATTTGGACATGCTATCGGGATATTGTGCTGGTTGGTCTTTACGGACTTTGTTAGAAGAGGGGCTCAATGGAGTTCCGGGAAAAGCAGAAGCTCGTCCACCAAAACATTTGAGTAGTGCCATTGGCCAGATGGTGAATTTTTTGGGAACTCTTCAGAATGAGTGGGCAGGCGCGCAAGCTTTTAGTTCATTTGATACCTATACTGCGCCTTTTGTGAGAATTGATAATTTATCTTATGAAGAAGTTAAGCAATGCATTCAGGAATTCATATACAATTTGAATGTTCCGTCGAGGTGGGGGACTCAAACTCCTTTTACAAATTTGACTTTTGATTGGGTATGTCCTGAGGATCTGAAAAATCGTGTTCCTGTAATTGGCGGGAACGAAGTTGATTTTTGCTACGGTGATCTGCAGCGTGAGATGGATATGATCAATCGTGCTTACATAGAAGTCATGACGGAAGGAGATGCCAAAGGACGCGTGTTCACATTTCCTATTCCGACCTATAACATGACTAAAGATTTTCCTTGGGAAAGTGAAAATGCGAAACGTTTGTTTGAGATGACTGCGAAATATGGTCTTCCGTATTTTCAGAATTTTGTATCATCGGATTTAAAGCCTGATATGGTTCGCTCCATGTGTTGTAGATTACAACTGGATCTTCGTGAGTTGTTGAAGCGTGGAAATAGCTTATTTGGATCAGCGGAACAGACGGGATCAATTGGCGTAGTTACCATCAATTGTGCGCGTTTGGGATATTTGTACAAAGGCAATGAAGAAGGTCTCATAGCTCGCATGAAAGAATTGATGAACTATGCAAAGACCAGCTTGGAAATCAAGCGCAAAGTTGTACAAATGTATATGGATAATGGCTTATTCCCCTATACAAAGCGCTATTTAGGGACGTTACGCAATCATTTTTCGACGATTGGCGTAAACGGTATAAACGAGATGATTCGTAATTTTACGAATGATGAGCATAATATTGCTACGGAGTATGGTCGCAAAATGGCGATACGTTTTCTCGATGCTGTAAGAGAAGTCCTGCTAACTTTTCAGGCGGAAACAGGAAGTATGTACAATTTGGAGGCTACACCGGGAGAAGGAACGACCTACAGATTTGCGAAAGAGGACATCAAGCGTTATCCCGATATTCTTCATGCTGGGACTGATGAAAAGCCCTACTATACGAACTCAAGTCAATTACCGGTGAACTTCACGAATGATGCTTTTGAGGCATTAACTTTACAGGATGAGCTTCAACGTAAATATACTGGTGGTACTGTATTGCATTTATACATGAATGAACGTATTTCTAGTGCTGAGGTTTGTGGGAAGTTGGTGAAAAAGGTTTTGGAGAATTTTCGTTTACCTTATTTTACGATTACGCCGACATTTTCCATTTGTCCCAAGCATGGTTATTTGAATGGTGAGCATAAGTTCTGTCCGAAGTGCGATGAAGAAATTATTGCTCGTAAGTTGCGCGAATTGGCGGATAGGAATCTTGCTGCTTGAAGTTTTTGCGGTGATGGAGTAGACTTCAAGCGGTGTTGAAATATAAGGTGATGAAATGTCTGAGAAAATAGAGTTGAACGATTTTGAAAGGCAGAAATGCGAGGTATGGACTCGTGTTATGGGATATCATCGTCCGGTTGAGAATTTCAACATTGGAAAACAGGGTGAGCAGGAAGAGAGAGTCTGTTTCGACGAGGGTGTTACCTGTTGCGATTGTAGCGAGTAATTGTAGCGAATGAATCAAAAGCTGTATGTGGGCGGTTTGGTGCCACTGACAAGTGTGGATTATCCTGGTCGTTTGGCTGTTGTGGTTTTTTTGCAAGGCTGTCCGTGGAGGTGTGTGTATTGTCACAACAAGCACTTGCAGGCTATTTTGCCGGCTGAGTCTTTACCATGGGAGGATATTCTCAATCTTCTTATGATGAGAAGAGGTTTTATTGAGGCTGTTGTGTTTAGTGGAGGAGAACCTCTTTTTCAGTCTACATTGGCGGAGGCTATGGAAGAAGTTAAGTCAATGGGCTATCTGATAGGTTTGCATACTGGTGGAGCCTATCCGGACAGATTTGCTAAGGTTTTGCCCATGCTGGATTGGGTTGGTTTTGATGTGAAGCAAGCGTTCAGCAAGTACAGGACCATCACTCGGATTGATGGTAGTGGGGAGAAGGCTCGGGAAAGTTTGAGTTTATTACTGGGTTCGGATGTGGATTACGAGGTGCGCATGACCATGGATTCATCTATAGCTATAGATGATGTTAAAGAGGCAATGGCGGAGATATCTCAGATGGGGGTAAGGAAGGTCGTATTGCAAAAATGTCGTGATTGTGAGAAAAATGAGGTTGACCATCCGATTTTTTCTGATAAAGTTACATTGGAAGACATATCCAAGCGTTTTGATGATTTTTTTGTAAGAGCTTAGTTATTTGGTCGTATGGGAATTTTGACCGGAGTATTATTTTGTTATCATAGGAAGGGACATGGCAAATCATAAATCAGCTTTGAAGCGTGTAAGGCAGACAAAGACAAGGACGGAACGTAATAGTGCGCGTATTGGACGCATTAGGACATTTATCAAGAAGTTTATTGCGGCTCTGAAGAGTGGTGGAGGCGAGCAAGAGTTTCAGGTTGCTCAGTCTGAGATTCAGAAAGGCGTAACGAAGGGTGTGCTGCATAGGAATACTGCGGCTCGCAAGATTTCTCGTCTCAACAAGATGTTGAAAGTCGCGAAATAGCTTAAGAAGGTGTTAGGTGCGCACTTATAAGGATATATGGCATGCTGTTGAGGACGGTTTGCGCACCGAATACGGCGAGACTATTTTTCGTAGTTGGATTAAGCCGCTTGTTCCGAAAAGGGTAGAAGACGGTGTTTTGTTTATAGAAGCACCGACTACTTTTTTGCGTGATTGGGTGCTGAATAACTACGGGGATTCTATTCGCAAGCATTGCAGCAAGGCAGATGCTGCTGTTATGGACATCGCAATTGATGTATCTACAAAAGATTCTGTGGAGGCTGAATCGCATTCTTCTGTGGCGGAGCCTGAAAAAGATGTTTCGTCTTATTTTGGTGCGCCATTGGATCCAAAGTTGACTTTTGACAATTTTGTTGTGGGCAAGCCTAACGAGTTTGCGTATGCAGCGGCTCAACGAGTAGCGGAGTCTCAATCGGCAACGTACAATCCTCTTTTTTTATATGGTGGTGTTGGTCTTGGAAAGACTCATCTTATGCATGCGATTGCATGGAGTATTAAGGAGCGATTTCCAAAGAAAAACATAGCCTATATGTCGGCTGAGAAATTCATGTATCAATTTATCAAATCGGTGAGGTATCGCAATACGGTTGCTTTCAAAGAGCAGTTTCGAGCTGTAGATGTTCTCATGATTGATGATATTCAATTTATTTGCGGGAAGGATTCTACGCAGGAGGAATTTTTTCATACTTTCAACGCATTAATTGATAATAATCGACAGGTTGTTGTTTCTGCGGATCAGTCTCCTTCTGATCTGGATGATATGGAAGAAAGGTTGAAGTCTCGCTTAGGATGGGGTTTGGTTGCTGATATTCATCCTACTACTTATGAACTGCGGTTGGGAATTTTGCAAGCAAAAGCAGCCAGCAGTGCAGTAAAAATTCCGGATAAGGTTCTTGAATTTGTTGCACATAAAGTATCGACAAATATTCGAGAGCTGGAAGGCGCTTTGAACCGTATTATCGCGACAGCAACTCTTATAGGGCGTGAAGTTACGATAGACAGTGCTCGAGAGGTATTGGCTGATTTGTTGCGCGTAGCAGATCGTGTATTAACTGTTGATGAAATACAGCAGAAGGTGGCTGCGCACTATGGGATTCTTATAAGCGACATAATGTCAGCGCGGAGGACCAAAACAATTACTGTTCCGAGACAGGTTGCAATGTATTTATCTAAGAAATTGACACGTCTGTCTTTGCCTGATATAGGTAGGAGCTTTGGAGGAAAAGACCATACTACTGTTTTACACGCATGTAGAAAAATAGAGAGCGAAATAACCACAAATGCTAAATTAGCGGACGAAGTACGTTTACTTACAAAAATTCTGAGCAAGTGATCTATACTTTTTGTAGATATTTTTATCACAACCTATGTTAACACTAGGCATACTTGTGTTATACTACATTAGTGTTGCGCTCGTAGCTCAGCTGGATAGAGCGTCTCCCTCCGGAGGAGAAGGCCAGGGGTTCGAATCCTCTCGGGCGCGCCATGTTAGTATGATGTTTTTTTCTCTTATTTTAAAAAGTACGCGAGGCCTTACTTCTGGGCCTCGCCTTTTTAATTGAGTTCTACATTAATTGTGACTCTATCGTGATAGTCTCCTGCTTTAACATTTGTTAAAGTTCCAGGAGCAGTTCTAAAAGCGATAAATAATGAATACTGTTTGTCTGAATTAAACAGAGAGTGATCTATATCATACGTACAAGTATCTCCGGATACTGGCAACGCTGTATCGTTTACTACTGGGTGATATTGAAATTCACCCTCAGTACCTTTCATTTTCCACGAATTAGTACTGCGCAACCTCACACGCACGTCTCGAGACGAATTATTCGTTATTCGATACTCCTCTGCTGCGTGGTTAAACAAATTAATTGTACCAGCCGTGCTTATACGCTCTATATTTAGCTCGGGATCAACATGGGCTGTTACCTCAACAACAACCTCCTTATCCGAATAAACTGGAAGCGCTAGCAGCACTCCCAGCACGCATACTCCCAAATGCTTGATATGCACCTTATTGCTCTCCTTCTTCCTGCGACAAAGGCCTCAAACCAAGCTCTTGTATTGATATCCCTTGCAAAAAAGCCTTCAGCTTTTCAGAAGATAACAAGTACGGCACAGTTTGATTAAGAGAGAACAAAACAATAGAGTCTTCATCTATAACTTCCGAAAAGTCATTAGGGCCAGTCACAGTAGCATTTATACCATCATTTTGGAATGTATATTTACTACTATTAATTTTGTAGGTAATACTCTTACTACTTGTATTATATGATAAGAATCTGTCTTGATACCTCAACCCCCCTTCTACTTCAGCATTGGAATCTTTGGTAAATCTATACAGTCTTTTTTCATCTTGTAACAAGACAACAACTTTGTCATCACTGCAAGAGCGTGCAAAGCCCCCATTATTTAGTTGAATATCAACTTCCAATATCACTCTGTCAACAGGAAATGGCAACTCTTCTAATTGTAGCAAGATCCCAGGACTGCATATTAGCATATTACCATCATTCACAGGAGCATTGACAGAAATATTTACTTCTTGACCACTCCTTAGCACCTTAATAGAGTTATCAAATTTTTTCATAACACTAGACGCACTTGTATTTCCATAGCAGGAACCTCTACTAGGCAAAGAGCCCAATGTATCATTTAATGAGTCTTGGTTATATGCTGTTATAGTCGGGCTCCCCGGTAATATACTAACCTCATCCTGTACACTGCTCCCATCGTTGTAGCTTACGCTTAGGGGGCTCACTCGCATAGTTCTTCCATATGGTGTGCCCGCTATCAGACGCTCTGCAGACACTGCGCCAGGCACAACATATCCTGATTGTTCAGCATTGGCCACGTTTCCGAATGAGCATTCAACGCTATCGCGAGATGCACGTCTCAGCAAACTAACGATGGCACTTGTTATAGACCCAGAATGCGCTTCTTCGAGACTGCAAGCGTGAGTGCCAGCTAACTCACTATATGCTCTGCTAATAGTCAGAAATTGATTAGATTGGTAAAGCCAGTCCCTGCATAAAGGCATTAATCTCCTTTGAGCCAATGATGCTGACACATAGCTGTGCAACACCATATACACAAGAGAATAGTCAGATGACCAAAAATACATATTCCCTTTGTAAACGCTGGCCATTCTCGCTAAGCTACATTCAATAGTACGCAGAACTTGCTGAACTTCATGAGCGTTCTGCTGAGGAGGCATAATTGCAGCATTTACGTCGTCTGGCAGTTTATCAAAAATACATGTTATATTTTCCTCGGTTACAAGATCAGATAGCCAGAAATACTTGTTAAAACCCCAGCTCCAGTGTTCAATATCCCGAATCACATCGTCCAAAGCTTTCTTTAGAGGGGTTATAATATCATAACAATCTCGCCGCTGTACATCTAACACAGTACTCACATCGTTATCGCGATTCAGAGTATACTCCTGTGAAAGCGAAGCATACTCTGTCGCTCCAACAGGAGCACAGACCAACAAAGCGCATAATAAAACAAACGAAAAAACACACATAAGCATACCCTTACAATCTACGATACACACCTCACTTCGAAACGTGCTGTTCCGCCGTACGTGCCCCCTCTCATAGTTTTTCTCTCATCATCATTGATGTCAAAGACTGCTTTTATTTCGTCGCCATCGGAAACACCATCTATCTGACGTTCTACATTATCAGCGCCATCACCCAAGTTAGTGCCATTGTGATACCAACAAAACTCCGGATTCACACCATGTGTCTCGTTAAGCTTAGTCTCCGCATCTCCAATTTTGTCGATATCTACGCCTGCCGAAGTGAACTTACGGTCCAAGCTAACCTTGGTTAGCTTAACAGCCAATTTATCTGAGCCTCCTGTCATCGCATTTACAGTGTATGTCGCTGTTCTTTTGCTCTCATCAGTATAACTTCCATCTTCATTAAAGAAAACAATTTCTGCAGGATCCATACCCTCTATACAAAGTACTGCTTTTACCTTAGCTTTTAAGTCCTGATTAAAAGTTGATGGAGTGCCGATGTTCAACACTTCCTTACTTTTTGTTGCACACGTCTCCCCAATCATCGAGCACGCAGCACAAAACATAATACCAAAAACACAATTCTTCATAAAACACCTC
>CALXQQ010000010.1 GCA_944390775.1 uncultured Alphaproteobacteria bacterium | reverse complement strand
TAAAAAACTTATCTTAAGATACACATAAGACGCACTTTCCAGCCATGAGCAAGTTTTGCGCAACCTATTTCACCAACATCCTCTTTTTGAGGAAACACGTATTCCCCTTCAAAACGCATACTAAGCTTATCACTAAATGCTTTTTCCATTCCTAAGCCTAAAGTTGGCACAACTTTGCTAGTACTATCACGTTCTAAACAATTACCTCCTGCCCAACCTTCTCCAATGGTTTTTTCAAACGCACATCCTATTTTTCCATAAAACATGGTGCCACCATAAACATATCCAAAGCGAGTAGCTATCCCCGGAACAATTCCTCTATTTTTTACTATGGCCTCGTAACCTAGGATACGCGCGAGCACACTACTACCTTCTTTAGACATATCCAACACAACTTCTGCCCCCACATAATGAGTATTATTGAAAACATAGCCAGCACCCAGAACGATACTCCCCATGACACGGTTAGCAGATGCATTAAATTTTATACCCCGTACAGTTAACTCATTATCCAAAAAGCTACCGCCAATACCGACACCATAAAAGCGTATTTTGTTAAAAAAAAAGTTAACGCCGAAAAAAGGCGTGAATACTAGAATTATTGAAAGTTGCATTGTATGATACGGAGTCATTTAAATGGTAGGAAATGGAGCCTTCTGCGACTAACGCAAACACTCAAAACATGCGAGTTCTTCCCCATAACATAGAGGCAGAACAGTCGCTATTGGGGGTGATTATGCTTGATAACACAGCATATGAAGATGTTGGAGATTTTTTATCACCTAACCATTTCTCTCAAGAGATAAATGCAAAAATATATAAGGCGATTGGTTCTTTGCTAGCACAAAACCAAGTTGCAGACCCGATCACATTAAGCAATTATCTATCCGAAGACAATAAGGACAAAGGCATCACTTCCTATTTACTGCAGTTAGTAGATGGAGTTATATCGATCGCGGGTGCGGGAGACTATGCGCGTCTTATATATGATCTACACCTAAGACGACAGCTGATTTTAACTGGTGAACGCATAAGCTATGATGCCCAAAAAAGCAGTTTATCTAGTTCTGTCGAAGATCAAATACAAAAGGCAGAAGCAGCCATATATGAATTATCACTAACAGGACAAACTGATCATTTGGTTTCTTTTGAAACTGCATCTGTTCAAACTATGTCTGTTATTGAACGGGCCTATAAAAATTCTGGCTCTTTAATTGGAATCACGACTGGTTTTACCGATCTAGATCACATGCTCGGAGGTTTAGCTCAATCGGATTTAATTATACTCGCGGGACGTCCATCTATGGGAAAAACGGCTTTAGCTACCAATATAGCGTTTAAGGCTGCACTAGCTAAAGCGATCAATCGAGAAGGAGGCGGCAACGTTCTTTTCTTTTCTTTAGAAATGTCAACGGAACAGCTTGTATCTCGTATTCTGTCTCAAGAATGTGAAATACCATCCGAAAAAATTCGCCGAGGAGAATTATCTGAGAATGACTATATTTCACTACAAAAACGCAGCCAACAACTGTCTAATCTAAAATTATTCATAGAAGACACGCCTGCCCTATCCGTATCATCAATAAGAACGAGAGCCAGACGACTTAAACGTCGAGAAGGGCTAGATCTAATAGTGATTGACTATCTACAATTGTTACAAGGAAACTCCAATTCCCGCAATGAAAATCGTGTCCAAGAAATATCGGATATTACAAGATCGTTGAAAACGTTAGCCAAAGAATTAGATATTCCCGTATTAGCTCTATCACAGCTATCTCGTGCTGTTGAATCTCGAGAAGATAAAAGGCCTCAATTGTCCGATCTGCGTGAATCTGGATCTATAGAACAAGATGCTGATATTGTGCTCTTTGTCTACCGAGAAGAATATTACGAAGAACGAAAAATGCCAGGTATTGGTGATGAGGATTTCGAAGACAAATTAAGACGCTGGCAGAATAGAATGGCAAAGGTTCACAACATAGCGGAAGTAATAGTCGCCAAACAACGTCATGGACGTATTGGTACAGTGAAGCTATACTTCGATGGTAAATTTACAAAATTTGATAATTTAAGTGATGATAGAAAAAGTTATGACGAATGATAGTGCATCCAAATTTGATACAATTTTAAAGAAGGTCGATCCGACCGTTTTAGCTGTTGCAATCGTAAACCTTAAGAACCTAGCACAAAACTATCGTTCTATACAGAACGAGGTTTCTGCATGTACTGAAGTAGCAGCTGTGGTAAAAGCAGATGCGTATGGATTTGGAGCAACTGCAGTTGCGAATAAATTACACCAAGAAGGGTGTCGCAAATTTTTCGTAGCAACAATAGAAGAAGGATTGCAGCTACGAGCTGTTTTGCCTTTAGAATGCGAGATTTTCGTATTAAGCGGTTTATTTGCGGGCACGGAAAACATCCTATCGAATTCCAATCTAATTCCAGTTATTAATTGTGAAGAACAAGCGTTTTTATGGATAAATCATGCAAAAGCTATCAACAAGCGCTTAAAAGCAGTTATACATATAGATACTGGCATGTCCAGGAATGGTTTTCATAATAAAGAGTTTGATTATAACAAACTGCTAACCAACTTAGATATAAGGTTTATTATGAGCCATCTGGCTTGTGCTGACTCTATAACTAGCTCTATGAATGACAAGCAATTACAGCGTTTTTTACATATATCCAATCAATTTCCAGGAATCGCAAAATGTTTCTCTGCAACCAATGGAATATTTCTTGGACACGAGTATCAATTTGATATAGTAAGACCTGGGAAAGCCTTATATGGATTTTCCATTAGGCCAGATAAACTGGGATCTCTGCTACCTGTTATGGACATTTTTGCTCGCATTGTCCAGGTAAATCATTTACAAAAAGGTGATACTATAGGATATGGATCAACTTTCACGGCACCAAACGACATGACAACCGTGACTATTGGCATGGGATACGCCGATGGTTTTATGAGAAAATTCTCCGGGTTTGGACATGGTTTTCTTGGAGGAAAGAAAATGCCTATGATTGGCAGAATATCCATGGATTATATTGTACTAGACGCATCTGATGTTGAACCGGAATTCCTCACGTACGGAGGATGGGTAGCTTTAACAAATTCTACGGATTATACTCTGGAAAGATGGGCTTTGCTTTTAGATACGTTACCACATGAGATTGCTTGTCGTTTTGGATCTCGTGTGAAAAGGATATATGTGGAGATGTAGTGATGAGCTTTCTTGCGACTCTTGGCCGTTATTCTTTAAATTCATTACAAGAAATCGGCAGAGTGTTTATTTTTGCGTGCACAGGATTAAGATGCTGTTTTGCACCTCCATTTTTTCTACGAGAAATCATTCATCAACTAATCTCGATTGGTTTTTACTGTCTACCAATAGTTGGAGTCACCGCTATTTTTGCTGGAATGGTATTAGCCTTACAAACCTATATTGGCTGCGCTCGCTGGAACGCTGAAAGCGCTGTTGCTGGCGTAGTAGTAATAGGTCTCACTAGAGAGCTAGGGCCTGTGTTTGCAGGATTAATGGTCGCGGGCCGTATGAGTTCTTCTATCGCTGCTGAAATTGGCTCTATGCGTGTCAGCGAACAGATAGACGCTTTGAGGACCTTGCATGTAGATCCCATTCGCTTTCTGGTGGTGCCACGTATTATAGCCGGAATAACAATGATGCCGTTTTTGGTATTGATAGCAGATATAGTTGGAATCATGGGGGGATTTTTAGTCTCCACAACTGTTCTGAATTTTGCAATAGGCTCTTATATTAATCAAACGGTACATAGTTTAGAGATGATAGATGTGATTTCCGGTCTAGTAAAAGCATCTGTATTTGGTTTTGCTTTGACGATTTTGGGATGCTATCACGGCTTCTATAGTGATTTAGGTGCTAAAGGGATAGGAAATGCAACAACTGGAGCTGTGGTATCAGCATCTATACTAATTTTGATTTTGAATTATATGTTAACAGCGCTGTTTTTTGGGATATGATAAAAGTAGATTTTAAAAATGTAACCAAAACCTTTGAAGGCAGAATAGAAGTTCTAAAAGGAATATGTTTACAATTACATAATGGGGAATCCCATATAATATTGGGTCAATCAGGCTGTGGCAAGTCGGTATTAATGAAGTGCTTGCTAGGAATTATTCCAATTACATCTGGAGATATCGTTGTCGATGGAATCAGTGTTTTGGATAAGAAACAGCGCAGGCAATATATGCGAAAATTTAGCGTCCTATTTCAAGGTGGTGCATTATTCGATTCCATGACAGTTTTGGAAAACGTGGAATTCGCTCTAAATCAAATCAATCACGATGCAAAAACATGTCGATCTATTGCTGAAGAAAAACTTATTGCTGTTGGATTAGATCAAAATATTTTCACACGCTATCCTGCTGAAATATCAGGAGGAATGCAGAAACGTGCAGCATTAGCAAGAGCCTTGGCCATGGCGCCAGAGGTTATCATATTCGATGAACCAACATCAGGCTTAGATCCTATTACTGGTGGTGTTGTGTGCAATCTGTTAAAAGATACTATTGCAGGCACAGGAATAACGGCAATTACCATTACTCATGATCTGAAAGTCGCAGAATTTTTAGCAGATAGAGTTTCTGTATTAAATAAAGGGCATATTGAGTGGACTGGTAAAGAGTCAGAAATGAGTCGATGTGGTAATGAATTCGTAGAGCGTTTTTTCAGGGCTTCAAAAGGCATTATAAATCATCGTAAGTAATCATTCCAGGATTCAAGCTATATTTTTCACAAAGTATGACCGATATCTACATAAGACTATTGATCCCAACGCAAAATTAGTGTATTTATATTGGTGTTGCCTCTGTGGCGGAACTGGTAGACGCGATAGACTCAAAATCTATTGTCCACTTGGACGTACTGGTTCGATTCCGGTCAGGGGCACCATGTTTCATCTGAGAATCTGTTACAGTGGATTTGATTGTCGTAGATCGGCGACTTATTCGTTCTGCTTTTTCTTAATTTATTTAACGAGCTGTTGGTAGAAGTATGATCATAGAGTGTCATGCGAAAGTCGACGAAGCATAGACTCATCAAATCTTACGACTCTCGCATAACTATATTAGCAATTACTCATGTGTATCAGCTGCGGCCACCGTTTTTCCGACGACCTTACCATCATCCACCCAATGATGAATCGTATCTTCACAGCTTTTATCTCCGAGCAACACGGCCAGCTTTAATAGTCCCATTGCATTGTGTATAGAAATAGTGGATCCATGAACATGTTGCAATACATGATCAACGAATTGCACAATTACCTTTATTCCTTGCAATTCTACATGTCCGGAAGCTTTATCAATAATATCATCTGCTTCTTCGGGATCACAGCCTTCAAATGAAATGCTATCCAAATGTGCAGGCAATTGTTGCTCATTTACCTTTTGGCCTTTAGCAAATAGCATCTCATATGCTTGAGGAAGTGTTGGAGCTTTCACAGCTGTTGCATCTACTCCAAAAAACAACATTCCAAATAAAGACATAGCGGCTACTTTTCCGAAACAATTCATTTTTTATCCTCCATTATCAAAACGTGACACTATTGTGTCATACAATAAGTTAATTATAAGTTAACAAAAGATTTTATTTCAGCACAACTCTGCATTTAATTTTTTCATTGCTGCGTCAGAGATATAGCCTTTTAGACCGTTACAATAAGCTCGCTCCAAAGTTAGCAATCGACGTTTTATATGCAAGCCTCCTGAATAGCCATTTAGATTACCATCTGATCCCACAACACGATGACACGGAATAAAAATCGGCAACGGATTTTTTCCCAGCGCGTGCCCTACTGCCTGTGCGGACATCTTTGGCAGATTCATAACTCCAGCTACACGAGCTGCCAAATACCCGTAACTTACAACAACACCATATGGAATCTCAGCAACTATTTTCCAAACCTGCCTGCAAAAATGTGAACCAACAGGATTCATCACTAAATTATCAGGACATTTACCTGCAAAATATAAATCTAACCACTGTGTTGCTTTATCAAGATAACTCAACTGCTTTGTAACAGGTGTCGCAATAAAACTGGTATTTATATTCTCAGAAAAATATAAATTTGTTAGTTTATTACCATCACCTACCAGTAATATTCCCCCCAGAGGAGCTTGATAAACATACATTGCTCATCACCATCTATGCATACCTATTATACATCATGGAGGAGTTGAACTAAACAGCCCCTTTGCTGGAGTAAAAATCACGCGACCATTGTAATAATTATAATAATCTGAATTGTTAGTATAGTATGAAGGTGTATAGAACAAAAAACCAAATATCTCGCGTCTAGATACACTTTTACAAAGCCTACCATCAGAAAAATGAGCAGAATCGCGATAACGCAAACAGGCTTCAATAATAATCTTTGCTTCACCTGGTTTAATTTGCAGCTCTGGACAAATTTCCGATGGATTGGCATTAGTTTTAAATGCAAGAGTAGTCCCATCATGTCCTTTATCAGTTCTTATGTATACATAAGGAAGACCTGGATCTGTCCCATATAAAAGCATCGTCCATTTAACGCTTGCTTTATTGTTTAACTCTCCAACAACATAAAATATATACATTTCTATGAAGTACCCCAGAGGAAAATATTCCAGCCTTGTTGGATTCATAGAGTTACCTGGAAATATCGTTAAATAAGCAGCTTTTCCGATTAAAGCACAATCTCGTTGTGTAATGCGTTTGTTGCTACGTCCTTGAGATATTGTCTGAAACATTTGAACCATCTGCTGCGCAACGAATTGCATCTGCATCTTATATCTCTGCGCTTTTGGAATATCATGCATGTAGTAAATCAATACCAAAAACACGGGAATACTAAACGCAAACTCAATTAAAATTGCTCCACGACGTCGAGATAATCGCCGATGTGACGGCACAATAACTCGTTGAACAACACTGCTGCCAAGAATTTTAATACGATTATAAAACAATGATAAACGCGTCAGCGCAGAACAAATACTCGCCTTTATCGGCGAAAATATTGCCTTGAGGTCAGTTGCCCCCCCCCCTATTAGTCAACTTTTTTTGTTTGAGCTTCATTCTACTCTCGCTTGAAACAACGCCTTAGTATTAGCATGAATTAAATGCAACCTCAATATCTATATATGTAAAAAGCAAAAAGTAGCTAAACCTACTTTTCTCTTCGCGATGATTTCATAACTATCACTCCAGTAGTCTTCGTTATATTCAACCACGATAAATGTCGCTTCATCTATCCAACCACACTTTTTCAGGTTGGATAACACAAGCGAAATATCAACCTTCCCATAAGGAGGATCAAGAAATACTATATCTACAGCCCTCTCTTTGTTTTTGTATATGCGTTTTTGCAGATCTACTCGCATGATCGAAGCGTTTGTTATACCTAATTTTTTAATATTGTCATGCATCACACCAATCGCAGTATGATCTTTATCCATTAAGTATGCATAACTTGCACCTCTTGATAGTGCTTCTAATGCCATAGCACCTGAACCAGCAAAGCAATCCAGAACAATTTTATCCCCTACTCCACCAGGAATCAAACTGTATAAAATATCAAATACAACCTGACGAGCACGCGCTAAAGTAGGTCTGGATACAGCAGGAACCTCTAACAATCTGCCCTTATATTGTCCTGCAATAATCTTTATAGACATAATCTCCAACAACTGCCCCGTACTGAACAAATTGTGTCAACAGATAAAAAATGGTGCCTGTGAAGGGACTCGAACCCCTACGTCCAATTGGACAGCAGATTTTAAGTCTGCAGCGTCTACCATTCCGCCACACAGGCCAACTACCGAACATCTCGACGACTATTATAGCATCGCTTTAATCTGTACACAAGTTTAAATAAGATTTACCTGCATCAAACCACTATTCAAATATGATCAAAATATGCTTTTTCTTTCCACAAGAAAACTTTACCATATCTCCCATATCCGAATTGAGACAAAAACAATCAACAACAGGCTTATCATTGATGTACATACCATTCCCTCGCAATAAGCGCTTAGCGTCTCCACGACTTTCGCATAATCCCATCTCAGTCGCAATGTCTATCAACGATACAGATGTTGCTGCACTACGCTGTACACGATAACACGGCATTGCACCTGATTCGCTTAGTTCTTTACAGTTACCTCCAAACGCCATGGCTGCCGTATTGTGAATTTCACATAACGTCTCCCTACCGTGAACTATAGAAGTCACTTCATCCGCAAGCATAACCTTGATGGCATTTAGCTCTGCACCTTGTATCGACTCCATACGCTTTATCTCTGCAATCGGAAGATCTGTAAATAAATACAACATCCTGATTACATCTGCATCGTTAGTGTTACGCCAAAATTGCCAAAAATCATATGGAGATAGTAGATCTTTGCACAGCCAAACAGCTCCATTTGCTGTCTTTCCCATCTTCACACCATCAGATGTAGTCAGCAACGGAACAGTAAATCCAAACGCATTTTTCTTCAATATCTTATGAATAAATTCCGTACCATTAAGAATATTGCCCCATTGATCCTGCCCTCCAAACTGAATGACACAATCATGATGCTTGTAGAGATGATAGAAATCATATCCCTGTAAAACCATGTAATTAAATTCGAGAAAACTCAGAGAATTGTTATCACTAAGACGAGACTTAACTGAGTCGAAACTAATCATGCGATTCACGGAAAAAAATCGACCTATTTCTCGCAAAAAGGGAATATATTGCAATTTTTCAAGCCAATCTGCATTATTCAATATTTGTGCGTCATCGTCGCCAAATTTCAAAAATGGCATTAAACAACGTTTTATTCCGGCTATGTTATCTTGAATCTGCTCATCAGTTAAAAGAGGACGAGCAGTATTTTTAAATGACGGATCTCCTAGTTTAGTCGTACCTCCACCGACCAAAATCAACGGCTTATGACCATGCTTCTGAAAAAGACGCATCAGAAGAATCGGAATCATATGCCCGACATGTAAGCTCGTAGCTGTAGCATCAAATCCTATATAACCAACACCTCTGTTGGTAGATAAGTATTCATCTACTCCATCCAAATCAGTTGATTGATAGAAAAAACCACGAGCCAACGCCTCTTCTAAGAAAGCAGATTTCATATGTATAGTCCTTAGTTGCTATATATCGTACTACATATTAGCAGCTTGACGCAACTGATGTGCCTGTAAGTACTCCTTAACACAAGATTTTATAGTATCCAAATGATTATTAAACGAATGGTCACAATTTGGAATTAAGCGATAATCAATTGATATACCTTTCTGCGCATTTAACTTATCAACCAATTTAGTCACATTCGCTGCTGGACAGACTTGATCGTCTTCTCCATTGATAATCATGCCAGATACAGGACATGGAGCTAAAAATGAAAAATCATTCAAATTAGCCGGAGGACAAACAGAAATAAAACCTGAAATTTCCGGTCTGCGCATTAACAACTGCATGCCAATAAGCGATCCAAATGCAAAACCCGCGATCCAAAGAGCTCGATCTCCATTGTTAACAGACTGTATCCAATCAAGCACAGATGCAGTATCTATCAACTCGCCTTCACCACGATCAAATACTCCTTCAGATCTACCAACTCCTCTAAAATTGAATCGGATCGCCGAAAAACCATTTTCTACAAATGCGTTAAATAATGACACCACAACGCGATTATTCATTGTTCCTCCCTGCAAAGGATGAGGATGTAACACTATAACCAAAGGAGCACGCGGATCTCTACTGTGATGATAACGAGCCTCCATACGTCCTGCATTTCCTGTTAATATTAGCTCTGGCATTTTTCCTCCAATAATTTATCCCTATATTTAATAGATAAGGCCTCTATATATAATTTCAACCACTATGTTTTTACTAAACAGATATGATAGTATCACCAAACGGTTTATTTATTAACCATTTTTTTACTATTTTGGAACGATACTGCGAAAAAAGGTGAAACCCATGAGCGCTATGACACAAAACTTGGCTGACAAACGAGTCCTAGTAAGAGTGGACTTCAATCTGCCCTTGGAAGATGGACATGTGCAAGATGATACAAGAATTAGAGATGCGACCGAAACTATTCAGCGTCTATTGCAAGCAAATGCAAAAATTATCCTACTCTCTCATATATCAGATGAGTCAAATGGAAGTAATGTTGGCTCATTCCAACCAATTATTCCAACTATTGAAAAGGTTTTGAACAAAAAAATCGTCTTCATTCCATCGCTTGACTCTGCTGACGCTGTTATTGAGATGGCTCCCGCTGGATCTATAATTTTGTTGGACAATCTGCGCCTTTATCCTGGAGAAGAACAGTGCGATATATCGTTTGCAAAACGTCTAGCGCAATTGGGCGACTTTTATATAAATGAAGCGTTTTCAGCCTCTCATCGCAACCATGCTTCACTAGTACATTTACCACGCATGCTACCCCATGCTCTTGGTATAGCGTTTCGCAGGGAAATCACAATAATAGACCAATTTTTGCACCATGGATCATCACCTAAAATGGCCATAGTTGGCGGAAGAAAGTTATCAACAAAAGTTTATTTGCTAAAGAAGTTAATCACAAAAGTAGATAAATTAGCTCTCGGTGGAGGCATCGCTGGTGCATTTTTATCGTTTTTTGGAAATACTAACTTCAGTGTATTCGAACAAAAAGATTATGTTGAAGAGGTGATCAATATCATAAATACCGCAAAATCTTGCGGATGCAAGTTAATCATACCAGTGGATTTTTCTGCCTTAGTAAGCAATAGTGATCATATGGATCACGCAATTATATCGTCTGATAATAGATGCGCGAGTATTTTCGATATCGGCCCAGAATCAGTAAAACTCTTTATGCAACATATAGATGAGAGTCGCATGGTTTTATGGAATGGTCCTGTTGGATTATTTGAAAAAACCCCTTTTAATTTCGGGACCGAACAACTTGCCTTGCATATCGCACAAGCAACTCGAGAAAAACGAATAGAATCGATAGTAGGCGGTGGCGATACAGTTTATGCGATGAATAGATTTGGTGTGGCAAATGATATAACTCATCTCTCTACAGGCGGAGGAGCATTTTTAACCTATATCCAAGATGAATCTCTTCCTGGATTAAGCGCTGTGCTAGAGGATGAAACACGCATATTTTAAATACATGCAGAGAAAACTCTGCATGCATCCGAAGCTCTAATCTTGTGCCATTCTGCCTTTAAGTTTTTTTACCGCTTTTGCGAATGATGTATGTTGAGGACCTCCGCTAAATTCACTGATAGAATTCAGCGCAACATCTCTTAATCGTTGTATATATGTATGTCCTTTTCCATCAGTAATCAAATCACCTTTATCAAGAGATGGCTGAATACGAATATACTGAAAATTCTTGTCCAATACTGATAATTGGAATAAAGCAGCATTGACATCATTAGACGATGCAACTATCGCAATTTCAGAGAATTTTTTAGCCCAATATATAATACCCTTGCGCTGAGAAGCATACTGTTCTTCCATAGTATGACAAGCACCTGTACCAAGCGAAATCATAACTATTTTATCATTAGGATACAGAACACGTGCTGCACGATAAGCCAGCATACCCGGGTGGTTAGCAAAAATTCCACCATCAGCACCTTCCACTTCTACTCCTTTGCTCGATTTGCACACATGAGGATCAAAATAGGTTGGAGCTGCACTTGTCATCATAAGAAGATCAAGTAATCCATACATATTCGCATTTTCTCCAAAATTTGAGCCCACTAAAGTTTCGTTAGTACGCAATGAAAAAAACGGCGCCATAAACTTATTATCCAGAGCATCTATTCCTATATCGCCTAATATCTCTTCAATAACTTTTTTTCTCCCATCACTATAATAAGCTGCCCCCCAAAATCCTCCTAAAGACCAATAGTTTTTTCTAAACACTTGCTCTACGATACGTTCATAATTATCATATAAATCTTGCATTTTATTTAAAAGCAAAGCACATCCTACCAGCGCACCAACTGAAGTACCAGCTACCATATCAACAGGAAATTTACACCCTTGACAATCTAATAATCTCTCCATTTCTCGAAGATATGTAAGAGGAATTATCCCTCTACTACCTCCTCCATCAATGGACAAAATAACTCTAATAGGTAGCACCTTCTTAGGCTGCAAGCGAACATCTTTAAGTGAACTATTTAACGGTAATGGTGGTTTCTCTCCTTTGCTACGCATAAGTGAATATGCATCATGCGCACTACCTCCACGTGAATGTCGACGCTGAGAAGTATGACTATCAAAAGTCATAGCTTGAGCTGGAGCACTGTCAAAATCCATAAATCTAGATTGTTGTGCATTATCAAGATCTGCCCTGAAACTATTTTCTAAGCCATCAGCATTTTGAGCGTTAAGCGACAACACAGGGAAACGAGTATAGCTTGCAACATTACAAGCATGGCGATTTAGACCTAGTCTACGGCCATCACTATTAGCCATAGTTGGCACTTGACAGTTATCGTGATTGGCCAAGACCTGATTCCTATAAGGTATGCCTTGAGCACGTTGTCCACCCCTTAAACGAGAATCACAGTTATCAGCTCGCATATCATTAAGTGGCTGCACATGGATTTGACTACAGCTTGTTGCCATAGGGGACTTATGCATTAGTTTAAGGCTATTACCATTGCCCATAGGTAGCGCTTGACCGTTATCGTGATTGGCCAACAACTGCATAATAGGTGATATGTGTGGATCAGTTTGATCCATTACTTCTTCTATATTATGACTTAATGCGGATTGATGTTGATCTGATTGATCATCCTGTGACACCCCAGACAATAAAGCTTGCAAAGACAAATCACTTGCTGTATTGGGCAAATTACTAGTTGTACTAGTATTTTGCATTACTGTTCCATCAATACCATGCACATCAGCCTGTGATGGTATAATAGTCAATTGTTTAGAGGTCTCTATAGCATTGCAAAGATATCGATTATCATATGAACAAGAAGGCTCAATCGATCTAGATACACATAATCTAGAGTGGCTGTACACTACTTTTGGTTTCCTATTAAGTGGGATTCCTCCACCTGCTTTTTGAACAACAGACTCTGTCCGATTAATCATGCCTTGCACTGCAACACCAGATTGCCCATACATAACAGCAGCTTTTGCACTTGAAGATGAAACATCTACTCGCTTCTGATTTTGTGTCGCATTTTGTCCCATATCTGAAAATATAACATGACTAAGTGCCCTAGAAGCATTCAATTGTAAGAATCCTTCTTGAGATGTTGTTGTACAATATGAATACCCTACCTCTTCTTCTTCAGAATACCCTACCCCTTCTCGTTCAGAATACCCTACCTCTTCTTCTTCAAAATACCCTACCTCTTCTTCTTCAAAATACCCATCTTCTTTAGTAGTATGTAGAGTTGGTGCCATTTCCTTTGAGGCATCATCTGGCTGATGAATATTTTCAGCAGAATTCTCCTCTTCTTGTATACTAAATAGAGTTGGTGGCATTTGCTTTGGAGCATCATCTGGCGGACTAATATCCTCAACACGC
>CALXQQ010000009.1 GCA_944390775.1 uncultured Alphaproteobacteria bacterium | reverse complement strand
GGGTAAAGTTGACAGTACCTGGTACAGGCAGTATTCGTTTTTATAACGATAATAAAATTGAAGACAATGTCGGCGAACATACAATTACTTCTGCAAAAACTTTTGTGTTTCGTGGAGGTCAAGCGCCAAGTGGGCGTATAGATATTATTTCATCTTCTAAAGGAATAAATTTTGGACATAATCTCAGTAAGTACAAAGTGAGATATCTTGCTGATAAAGTTATAATTGCTGCGGTGCAATTGACTAATCAATATCTTAGAGATTACTCAGGAGGTTACAGTAGACGCCAGAGTAATTATAAACAGTTGATCTTATGTGATGGCACATTAGGCAAACATAGAACTAGCTTCCCATACACCTACGATATAACGGCTAATGTTATCAATAAAAGGCAAGCTGTACCATTAAGTGTATGGGGAGATAAAGTTAAATACTTTTTAAAGAATTGTAGGGACTCTTGTGTAAGACCTGGTGATGAGGATTGGATTATTCAAAATAATCCAGATTATGGTTCATATTATTATCATACTGGTATGGGGGATAATGGATTAAGCAACTTGTATTGGCACATATATGGCTTATCCGGTGCTATCAGAATATTTTCAGTGGGGCATGATAAGCGACACCATGGTACTTCTTCGGCTAATGTAGTATTAGCGTCTAATTCTTTGGACTACTGGGGCAATTCTGATGCTACGGTTACTGCAAATCCTCAACTTATATTGGCATATTCAGCAGGTAGTGCTGGAGCATTATGTCAGATGTACGTCAAAAATGGTGTGACAAAACAATTACTTAGCACGACACTGGATACTAATGGTGCTCATGATACAGCTATTCAGCAAAATAAGGGGATAGCCTTGCAGAGATTATCTTCTAATTTAAGTACACAGATCGTCGCGGGAGATTATATATGTTTCCAAGGTGATGGAGAATTATCGGTTACAGTAGAGCCTCGCAAAATGGGAACATTAAGCCTAAATACCACAGATGGAACAAAACGCACATTGACTATAACAGCAGATCAGGATTTAGTTCTATCTCCTGACGAGTATCTGTTTGAACAACAGTCAGATGGAACCTATCGGGTGAGTCTTGGTCTAAGCAATGTGTCGGTCTCGAATCCGACCATGCTCGATACTGATTATACGTGTGTTTATGCAAAACCTCGTCTGCCAGAGATGAGTCGCACAATAGAATATCGCGCAAATCCATTCCAGTGTAATGGTACTGAATTGTATAATCGTCAGGTTGGTGAGTTTGATAAAACTTGGCAATACAATTCGTCTTTTGGATGTTATATCAATATTAATACATCCACTACGGGATATGGACTTAGAACAAGTTATAATGATTTTATCGGGGACCATTTTATTATTACATCTGCATCAGATCCTAATAGTTTAGCTATGCTCTATTCAAAACTATTGGGTAATAGAACGGATGGTTCTGGTAGAACATTATTGGAGTATCAATTTGCAGGGTTGCATCGCTGTTACGTAGATTATGCTAACTCAGGAAATGATTATTGGCTCCATCCATGTGCCTATACGGATTTTAGAAATCTATCAGTGAAATCGATGCAATTATTGTTTCAAGGTTTGACCTTGCCTGTTAATGCGGCTTTGTATTCGGGATCAGATGGATCAAATGCTCACGCGTATCAGTGGCAGAGTAATGGAAGCGGACAAGTGATCAGTTATGATACGTCAGCTGCATTGAAAAATCTGACAAAATCAGCGTGTCAGAAGCTGAAAAATGATTGGGCGCCCAGAGTATATTTGATCAAATATCGGAAACAAACAGCTTATAAGCATAAAATTAATGGGGGAACTGTTTCGTTTGATTATAACTACCTCGATTCATGCGCAGATAAAGTATACGACGTATCGACTGAGGCTGATCTGGCAAGCAGACTTAAAGATATCGCAGAAGATATCAAAAATTGGGCAGGATACGAGCCTGCAAAAAACGTAGAGTAGGGGAGGGTAAATCTGGATCGCTTATTTTTATAAACGATATCGGCAGTCTGAAATTTTTGGAAACAATATTTAGTCTGAGTTGTATTGCGACGCCTTTAGAAAATTTGTTTCGCAAGCGATTAAAAAATCCCGTACGGGGTAAGAATTAGTTCCTTATTCTTATTATTAAATATGTTTTCAAAGGTCTTGAAATCACAGAAAATACATAAATGGGTTATGATTTCAATTGCCGTACATATTTTTTTATGATTCCTTAAGGGATTTTTCTTAAAGTGTGATATCTAGATTTTATTTTTAGGGCGTGTTTAGTATGAATACACGTTTAGATTGTTGTCTAAATGCATAATATCGTTGGTAATTGTCTTATGGTGAGCCAATGGCGATATTAAATGTAAGTGATGTTGAGGAAGGTGTTTTATGAAAAGTTTAGTATTAGGAATTGTAGCTATAACGCAGTCAGCATATGGAATGATCATGCCGGAGCAGAGTTCGTATGGTCTGTCAGGTATTCCTACAGTCTCAAATATGACAATTGCAAAATTTGAAGACTTAGATGCGGATACATGCAGAAATATTGTAATTATGCGGCATGCAATGGATCAATGCAACAGAGATAATAGAGCACATCAAGATAATACTTCTCAGGATTATGGTTGTATAGATCGGTCCAATGAGTCTATAGAATTGTGTCAAAATGTGCAGTCATTGAGCGAGAAAATTAAAGATATGGTCGTTTTTTCCAGTAATACAGAGCGATCTGCAACTACAGCTACGTTAACAAATGTCGATGATGCTCGTATTCATTTGCATGAAGCGTTTCGCGAACAATCGTTAGGAGATATTGCTTCATCTGATATAAGTGATATTGTGAGAACACCGGAATTTCAAGAGATGTTAAAAAATGCAGATCACAAGCCTAACGGAAATGGCGAAAGCGGAAACGAGGTTGTTGGGCGTTTATTCGATGGATTGAAAGATGTTGTAAGTCAGTCAGGGCATCAGCAGGTATCTCTTGTTGTGACGCATCGTCTTACGATTAACTGGATGATGCGTTATTTGTTACAGGAAACAGTGACTATACCAGACTTTCCAAATTGTCATTGTATTATTGTTCGTTTTGATGATGAGAACAGAAGGGTGGCACTATGGAAACCTGAGGAATGCTCTAAAGCAAAACAATCTATTGTGTCTGTTAAAGATTTTGATATTGGCGCTTGTCTATACGGTAATAGTGGTGAGACAAGATCTAGAACAATGTCTAAACAGATAACTGTCGAAGATATAACAAAAGCAGAAGAAAGAGCTAAACGCTTAATGCTACTATCTCAACAGTCTAGATTGGTCGCTTTATCTCGTCGTGAGATGTAGTATGCTTTTTATGTGGATAAAGTTTATAAGTAGGCAATGCTAATGGTAGGTTCATTGCAAAATGGTTTTTTCCCAATGTCTGTGAAATAGGCAATTCTTTGCCTACGCTGTTTTGCAATGGCCATATTGTAGCTGCTGTTTACTGTCTGTATTTTGCAAGGGATGCAACATGATAATTGCTAAAAAGTAAACAAAGGCTATATAATCGTCCCTACGTGGTATGTGTGTTGGAGGTTGTTATGTTTAGGTGTGTTCTTTGTCGGATGTCATTGGTGTGTTACTTGATATTTTATTGCTTGGTTATTTGTTATGATAGCGTTTGTGCAATGCACAATATTCCATCTCCGGACTTTTTAAGGGGAATACAGGCTAATTTGAAATCTATGTTGCCTGAAGGCTTGATAGTAGAAGATAGGTGCCTTACTAATATCGTGTTTCAGCATGACATCCAAAGTTACGATAGATTGTTTAAACAGTTGGCTGAATATGATGAAGGGAAAGGTTATGGAGAAAAAAATGGGGTCAGAGCGCAAATATCTAAGTTCTTTTTAGAGTGTTTTAGCTATCAAGATACTCGAGAAACGCAGACGGAAATTTATAAACGGGCTTATAGATTCTGTGAAGCTTGGAATTTGAGTGATCTTCAAGGCTTTCCCTCTATATTTACGAAATAACATGTGAAATGCAATGGATTAGTTGCGAAATAATCAGGATTTATGTGGTGATCTTGACATATTTGATAGAATGTGCGCGATCTAGAAGGATCGTTAGTGTGCAAATGTTAGATTTTTTTAACAATTTTGGAGAAAATGTGGCTTTTGTGAAAGAAATTGCAGTCGCTCAAGAAGTATAGCAGACGCAGATTCGTGCCCAAAGATATCGAAAGTGAGATTTTATTATTGTTGTATTATCGCTACTAGAGGGCATGCAATTTGATGCAGCAGCAGCGAATACAGCTGATATTTGCTGCCACATTCAAAGTATCGAGCAATTGTTAACACAAAGAGCAAGCCTCAAAAAGGAATGCAAATTGTCTGAACATGGTTCGCAAATTTACTTCACATAAATGACGATGAAAAACTATCCTAACATCACGTCAACATAATTTCAGCACGCTCGATAAAACAAATAATGATAGAATATCTATTTTCTAAGCGTAAAAAATTGGGGACAGTATATTGCAATTTCCGAAGAAATTGCTTCTGGGGATAAGTATCATCGCTGAGATTTATAATAAACATCTTGCGAAAGTCTTGGGTTAGCAAACACGAACAGCGATTGGTCTATGCGGTTAATTGTTACGAAAACCGCAAGTTATAAATTCCGGCGATTGAACCTCATGTGCAGTTTTTTGCGGAAATTTCGGTAGATCGAGCCCAAAA
>CALXQQ010000008.1 GCA_944390775.1 uncultured Alphaproteobacteria bacterium | reverse complement strand
GTGTATGGAGGATCTTATGAGCGAGGCAAATCTGGATACGACGCCGAAGAGTGATGTAATTTTCAAGATATTATTTGGGAATCCTAAGCATCCTAATTTATTGATAAGTTTACTAAATTCAATTCTCGACACAGAAAAACCTATTGTAGGTGTTACGATCAAGCAAACAGAACTCACTCCAGAATTTTTGATGAAGAAAGGTGTTAGGCTGGACGTTTTGGCAGAAACGTCGGATGGACGACTGATCAATATCGAGATCCAGAAGCGCAACGAGCACAATATGAAGGAGAGGTCATTATTCCACTGGTCTCGTATTTTTTCCGGACAAGCTGTGGTTAGCGAAAAGTACGAAAACCTGAAGCAAACGATATGCATAAACATAGTGAATTTTCCTTTATTTGAGGATGGGAGATATTGGCACAAGAATTTTCTGCAAGATTCAGAAACGAACGAGAAACTGACAGATCTCCTGGAAATACACTTTTTTGAGCTACCGAAGATAAAGAAAAGGGCGGCAGATAGTCCGATTATGTTCTGGTTGGAATTTATAAACAATCCGGAATCAGAAAAGATCAAGAGCATGTATAGACTGGAGCCTGTGTACGAGGAGGCGAAGGCAGCTTACAGGAGAGCAATAGCTGATCCGAACGTGCAGGAAATGCTACGAATAAGCGAAAAAGCCGACATGGATTATAAAGACGCTATTGCTCATGCTTCTGAAAAAGGCCGAGAAGAAGGCAAAGCTGAAGGCTTGGAAGAAGGCGAGAAAATCGGCATTGAAAAAGGTAAAGCGGAAGAACGAGCAAAAGCCAAAGCCGAAAAAATAGAGAGCGCGAGAAAGATGTTGTCCAAAGGTTTGGAAATTCAAGACATCGCAGATTTTACAGGTTTATCTCATGCAGAAATCGAGGCTTTGAAGTAGAGATACGAGCTAACTCACATAAGCGCAAATCCTAAAACTCGCACGGAATACGATGCTCGAGTCAGATGAACTGCATATACGCTGATCAAGCTAAGGAAAAGATGATGTCCAGGCATGTAGCTATACATGTATGTATATGCATATGGGTATACACATATGTGTATGTGTACATCAAGAAGGGACCCTATCTCGGTACAAAATGGGCCCTATCTCGGTACAAAATGGGCCCTATCTCGGTACACACAAAAAAATTTGCCCTCCAGTACGAGGGCTTACAAGGCACTCGAAAAAAGCAATACATATAATACATATAATACATATAAGTATTATAGGGGCTGTCTTCGCTTTTAAATGGCGAAGACGTGCCCCTTTTTTTACGACACTAACTGATCGTAAAAAATCCAATAGCCGATCTCTGTATTGACAACTGTCATACAGTTGGCGATAGTATATCCATAAACACGGAGAACGTTGTGAGATCGGTTATAACAGTCAGAACAGATGAGGCCACCAAACAAAAAGCTAAACTTCTGTTTACACGATTGGGAATAGACATGTCTAAGGCTGTAAATCTATTCTTGAGACAAGCGATTCGACATCAGGGATTACCATTCGAAGTTACGCTCGAAGAAGAAAGTCATGATTTTAGATAAGTTGAAGAGACAAGAACCTTCCTTTTTAGAGGCTGCACGAAAGAAATCAAACGGCAAAAGAACGTGGATTTGCCCACAATGCGGAAACGGCAAAGGCAAGGATGGCGATGGTATAGCTCTTGATCCGAACAGTAGAAACTCACCGCACTATAAATGCTTTAAGTGCGGATTTTACGGAGACATAGTAGATCTGTTCAGGTGTCACAGAGGCCTTTCAGATAACAAAGAAGCTTTCAAGGAATTTTGCAACTATTTCGGAGAACCTCTACTGCCAACAGATCGAATGTTCAAACAGCCTTTCAAAAAAGTTCAATCTAAGCCTGACCAAGAAACCAGCTTTTCGGAATTTTTCAAGCGTGCTAGCGAGAACTTATCTGAGACAACCTATCACAGAGGAATATCTCTTGATACTTTGCAAAAGTTTAGAGTAGGTTTTGTGAGTAACTGGAAGCATCCCAAAGCTCCCAACTCATTACCGTCGCCTCGTCTAATTATCCCAACCAGTGTCAGTAGTTATTTGGCCAGAAGCACCGTTGATGACAGTAAAATCAAGGTTGGGAAGGTTCAGATTTTTAATATCGATGTAGTTCGCACTGCACAGCAACCGATTTTTGTTGTAGAAGGGGAGATAGATGCGCTTAGCATCATTGATGTCGGAGGAGAAGCCATTGCAATCGGCAGTGTTAGCAACATTGGTTTGCTGATTTCGCGTCTCGAAGAGGAAATATCGGATTCACTGAAAAATGGCAAGGGACAGAGCGATCTTACTTTGATCTTAGCTTTGGATAATGACAAAGCAGGGAATGAGGCGACAGAGAAGTTAGCAGATGAGCTTCAGAGACTAAATATTTTCTTTTATCGGGCAAATAGCCTTTACGGCGATTTTAAGGACGCTAGCGAGGCGTTTATGTGTCTCGGGTATGATTTTAAGGGGAGAGTCGAAAAAACGCTCCAGGAGGCTTTATTTCGCCGGGAAGAGGCATATTCCTCCGAGCAGGATTTGTACATGAAAAATTCTGCCGCCAATTATGTCGATGATTTTATCGATGGAGTGCGCAATCGAGCGAACACCGAATGCATATCTACAGGGTTTGGGAATTTGGATGAAATCTTGGACGGAGGCTTGTTTGAAGGTTTGTATATTTTCGGAGCGATCAGCTCTTTGGGAAAAACCACTTTCGTTATGCAGATCGCAGATCAAATAGCGCAGCGGAAACAAGATGTATTGATTTTTAGTCTCGAGATGGCCAGATCGGAACTTATGGCTAAGAGTATATCTCGTCTAACCTTGCTTGGAGGGAACCACTATAACGCTAAGACTACGCGAGGAATAACCATGGGTAGTCGCTACGCAAACTACAGCTTTCAGGAGTTGGAAACAATTAATCGGGCTGTGGAACAATATCGCACATACGCTGAGAATATATTTATTCATGAGGGAGTAGGGGACATAGGGACGGAGCAGATTCGAGCAGCGATATCCAAACATATATGCACTATGAAGAGGAAACCTGTAGTGGTTATTGATTATGTGCAGATTATTGCTCCTTCGGATATAAGGGCTACGGACAAGCAGAATACGGATAAGGCTGTGCTAGAGCTGAAACGCATGTCTAGGGATTTCAAGATTCCTGTGTTAGGGATTAGTTCTTTTAATCGCATGAGTTATAAGGAATCAGTGACAATGAGTGCCTTTAAGGAGAGCGGGAGTCTGGAATATGGTAGCGATGTTTTGATCGGAATGCAACTGAAAGGGGCAGGAGAGGATAATTTTAACGTTGATGCAGCAAAACAGGCGGATCCGAGAAAGGTCGAAGTTGTTATTTTGAAGAACCGAAATGGTGTAACCGGAAAGCACTTAAATTTTAGCTTCTATGCGAAATTTAACTATTTTGAGGAGGATAGAAAAGAAGAGAATGATTGGCGAAAAAATTGAGATTTCTTATAACGGACTTTGTGTGTAAATATGGTAAGTTTTTTGCTGCCTTCACACCAGTTTAGTAAAAGGACTATTCTTTAAAATAAGGGTTGTCGATGCGATAGTAGTATCCGATGGGGGCTTGGACTTTATTCTTGTAAAAACCTATAGCTTCTATCAAATCGTTTCTTGTTGTCCATCTTATGCAATGAGCTTTTTTGTCTTGGTGCAGTTTAGATATCGCAAAATCCATGAGTTGTTTCGCAATTCCTTTATTGCGATAGTTTTTGTCAACTACGAGAATGTCTATATACATTGTTCGTCCCACACATAGGTCTTGGTTAAACGTATAACCAATCAACCCTACGGTAGCCTGTGCAGATACTGCTTTGTATAGTTTATATTCCTTATTCTTTATCTGTTCATAATTGTTTTTCAGCTTTTGTAAGCTCATTTGGGGATTTAGTTGGGTGATTAGGAAATGGATATCTTCGATTTCCTCTACTATATCTATTGATAACTTCATCGTACATCCTGAAAAATCTCTTTATTCATAAGTCTATCCTTTCTGGAATCTATCTTCCAGAGTGAAGAATTTCTGTAAGACTCTTACTCCTTAAGGTATTTTTTCTGACATACATCACTTAAAAGAGGAGATACCATATGAAGCAAAAAAAACTTATCCATTGAATGAGCAGACCCGACATAAAATAGAAAGTAAAATGGCAGCAATAAAGCAAAAAGAAAAAGTAAGAAGCAATGATGGCGCGAGCATAAGTGTCTTAAAACATACAAAAAATACGTTATGGGAGAAATGAAATACTGTTGTGTAAAGAGGAATGTATCGTGATAGTGATTATAGCTAATGAGGTGTTTGTAAGTAGCTTTATCTACCTGATATACACAGGAGATATTTTAGCTGATATAATTCTGCGAACCTTTGTCCGCGAAGGAATTTAATTTGGAGGAAAAATGAATCAGGAAAATTGGTTGTCAGAATATAAGCAAACATCCAGTATCATAGATGAGAAAAATTATAGAGACATCACAGCGCCAGGCATACCATGCAGTAGACACTCTTTTAGTACAGCGAAACTGGTTAATAGGATACCGCATAGCTCAAGAAGAACTGGCAGGAGAAAATCGTGCTGAATACGGAGCTAAAATAATCAAAAAATTATCTCAGGAACTGTCTGAAAAATACGGTTCTGGTTTTACAGCAAGTAATCTGTATGATTATTTGAGGTTTTATAAAGCTTACCACCAAATTTTCCACACGGTGTCTGGAAAATCAGTTAGGTGTCTTTCTTGGTCTCATTATCGTTTTCTTTTGCAAGTGACAGACCCTGATGCTCGAGTATGGTACGAGAACGAAGCCTTTGAGCAAACTTGGTCTGTGAGAACCCTTCAGCGAAATATTAATACTCAGTATTACTATCGATTACTGAAATCTCCCAAAAAGAACTTCGAGAATTATTGCAAACGGAATTTTGATCAATTCCGGCACAGGAGTGCTAAACATAAAAGCTCGAGATATCTTAGAATTTAATACACTCATGGTTGATTTCTACGATACGTGTAACGCAACAGCTATTGTAAAATTTTTGAGCGAAAAATGTATCACCTATTTGGAGGACTGAATATGAAAACAAATCGATGCTCAAATAGCAAAATTGCGAGAAAAAACAAATGGTCGAAAAATACTTAAAAAGAATATCAATAAAAATCGCTAAGTCTAGATCGAAAACTGTTCGATCTGGATGAAAAAGACCTAATGGACAAAATAAACATTAGATGAGATGTGTCCCCATGAATAACTTTGCAGATGATATCGCGAAAATAGACATCAAAATAAACCGATTACTATCTCAAAAGTCAGTAATACAGCACAAACTCAAAAAGAGAGCTAAAAATCAACGCAAAGCTAGAACACGAACATTAATCCAACTCGGAGGACTGTTGAATCTAACTCCATTATTATCTAATATCGAATTAGGAGATGACCTGCAACTAGAACACATAGACAAGGCAACAATGCTACTCGGTTTACTATCTGATCTATCAGATCAACTTCCTGAACAGTTCTCAGATGAAGAAATTGAAAAAAAACAGGAAGAAGGCGAATGGACTAACCCCTGGATCTAAGAGGTGAAATCCAACGACAGTTGGAATTCAAACATCTTCTCGCGTCTCATATCTCTATGCACTGCAGCATGCTCTTTAGCTGTAAGCATCACCAAATTGCTAAGCTTGTTATTGAGTTTGTTTCCATCTTTATGATGCAACTGAAAACATGGCAACACAGTTCCAAATTTCTTTTCAAACTTGTATCTATGGAGAGTCGTTTGTCCATTTCGATAATATCCATCCTTATGTCTAAAAAATGTCTGTCCTTTATACTTAATTTTCATACACCTATCCTTTCCCTTGAACTCCTCTTATTCGCAGATATTTATATAAAGTCATTTTTGAAATCCCGAGACGATCAGATATCTGTTGAACACTCAATTGACCTTCACGATAAAGAGCAGCAGCAGCATATGAAGTTGCTTCGGCTTCTTTCGAAAGGCCCTTAGGACGCCCCCCTTTACGTCCACGGGCTCTCGCTGCACTTAGTCCAGCCATTGTACGCTCCCGAATAAGATCTCGTTCAAACTCCGCAAGAGAGGCGAAAACATTAAACATCAATTTTCCTTGTGATGTCGTCGTATCTATATTATCTGTTAGACTTTGCAGATGTACTCCCTTCTCGAGCAGGTGGTTAACTAAATTCACCAGATGAATCAGTGATCGCCCTAATCTGTCGAGCTTATAAACAACAATGGTATCGTCTGTTCGACATTGATCTAACATCGCGTTTAGGTTGGGACGTTCCCTTGATGCTCCGCTTATAACATCAGAAAAGATCTTTTCACATCCCGCTTTTTTCAGAGCATCAATTTGCAGATCCAATTTCTGATCCTTAGTTGATACTCGAGCGTACCCTAATTTCATAACGCCAGTCCAAAAAACTCATCTATCAATCATTATATTGTACTTTGATAAGATTTACTAGTTTTGTTTACCAAAAAAACTGCTATAGCAAAAAATCAGAGCTCCCTATATGGGGTATACAAAAACGGACGTTTTTTTGGACTATGTCCCATACATATATGCATATACACATATTTATATGTACATATTGGTATACCCATGTAAGATAGTTAACTTATCATTGGATTGCTTATCTAAACATGTTTGATCTCCAGGTCTGCCATTGTTGGTATTCCGAGGGGACGTTTCTCTGGTTTCCCAGGCTTTGGAATCCAGATACGTCTCACCGGTTTACTCTTCTCGTTCAGATTCAACTCGTTAGCTAGTTTTAGCCTCTGTGT
>CALXQQ010000007.1 GCA_944390775.1 uncultured Alphaproteobacteria bacterium | reverse complement strand
GAACATCATGCAGATAGTATATCAGCGCCATAAACACGGGAATGCTAAACGCAAATTCTATTATTATCGCTCCTCGACGAGAGAATAATCGAGATATTGTTGTCAAAATTATTGATCTTTTTGACTTGGAGGTAGTTGCCCCCCCCCCTACTAGGCAAAATTTTTGTCTTCTTCACTTCTCTCTTCCTGATTTCATCACATCATTACTATCACTTATTTTATATAAAATCAAATCTATTGGGGGGGAGTATCATCAAACAATCCTGCTGCTGGTGTAAATACCATATGACTAACGAAAAAGCTCATCAGATCTCCAATTCTCATATCAGGAACAGGATTATGCACTAAAAAACCAAAAGTCTCTCGAAATGAAACATCTCTACATCTACGCCCATCTGAAAAGTACTGATTTAAGTGATAGCGCAAATGGCACTCCACTATGATTTTTATTTCTCCATCTTTTACTGTTAAAGAAGGATAAATTTCTGATGGATGAACATTTTGTTTGTTTTGAACAATATATAGACTTGGCCCATACCCTACTGAAACATATGAACCACGCAATAAATATAATTGTCTCACCCACTTCACACTTGCCTTATTATTAGGCTCTCCACGAACAGCATAAAAAAAGCATTCTATGTAGCATCCACTAGGCAACCATGTATTCCTTGTTGGAACCATTGATACACCGGGAAATATCGTAAGATACGCTGCACGAACAACATTACACACATCGCTCTGAGTAATACGCTTGTTGCTTCTTTGTTGCGACACAGTCTGCAGCATTTGCACCATTTGTTGCGCAACGAAATCCATCTGTTGTTGATAACGCTGCAATTTCGGGACATCATGCAGATAGTATATCAGCGCCATAAACACGGGAATGCTAAACGCAAATTCTATTATTATCGCTCCTCGACGAGAGAATAATCGAGATATCGTTGTCAAAATTATTGATCTTTTTGACTTAGAGGTAGTTGCCCCCCCCCCTACTAGGCAAATTTTTTATCTTCTTCACTTCTCTCTTCCTGATTTCATCACATCATTACTATCACTTATTTTATATAAAATCAAATCTATTGGGGACGAGTATCATCAAACAATCCTGCCACTGGCGCGAATATCGTGTGGCTCGTAAAGAAATTACAAAAATTTGTATGACTATTACCGTTAGTATCGTAAGGACGAGGATCATGTATCAGGAAGCCAAAAGCCTCTCTGAAAGAAACATCACTACACCTCCGACCATCAACAAATCTAAAAGGCTTACCATACTGCAATTCACTGATTATCAATATTTTGACTTCTCCATTTTTAATAGTTAAAGACGGAGAAATTACAGACGGATCAACCAATTGTTGACCAGAAATATCCTTAAAGATAAAACTAACAAAAGGCCCTTGTGTTATATAACATACCAACCTCCATTTTACACTAGCTTTGTTGTTAGGCTCTCCTTCTATATACAATAATGAACACTGCACAAAAAACCCAAAAGGGATTATTTCCATTTGAGGGGCAAGCATAGAAACTCCAGGAAATACCGTTAAATAAGCGGCACGAATAACATTTGCGATATCACTCTGAGTGATTCGCTTATTGGTTCTTCGTTGTGAGACATTTTGCAACATCTGCGCTACCTGCTGTCCAACGAAATCCATTTGCTCTTGATAACGCTGCAATTTCGGGACATCATGCAGATAATATATCAAAGCCATAAACACGGGAATGCTAAACGCAAATTCTATTACTATTGCTCCTCGACGAGAGAATAATCGAGATATCGTTGTCAAAATTATTGATCTTTTTGACTTAGAGGTAGTTGCCCCCCCTACTAGGCAAAATTTTTATCTTCTTCACTTCTCTCTTCCCAATATTTTAGCTAAATTACTATCATTTATTCGATCTAAAATCAAACACTTCACATACTTCTTGCCCACTGTCTTCCGCGAGTTACAAATGATACAGAACGCGCTAAGCCGCTTTTATCATCTGTCTCTACTTGCAGCCCACAAAAAGTCGCTGAGCCTCCAGCAGGAGTCAGACGTGCACAGTTATATCCCTTCAAAAAACGCTCAATGCACGCAGATTTTTGCATCCCTATAACAGAATCAAAATCTCCACACATCCCCAAATCTGTTTGATAAGCAGTTCCCTTCGGCAAAATACAATAATCTAGTGTCGGCACATGGGTATGGGTTCCCACAACTGCTGATACCTTCCCATCCAAATAATGCCCCATCGCATTTTTTTCAGATGTCGCTTCAGCATGAAAATCTACGATAATCAGAGCTGTATTAACTCCAAGTTTGTAGGTCTCCAGTAATTTGGCCATGTAATCAAATGGATTAGAAACATGAAAAGGCATACCAACTCGCCCAATCAGATGCACAATCACAATGAATCGACCGCTTTTGTTGGTGGAAACGAATACGCCCTGTCCAGGAATCGTGTCCGCCATGTTAGCAGGCCTCAAAAGACGCTTTTCCGATGCCAGCAATCCCATTCCATCCTTCTGATCAAAAATGTGATTGCCACCCGTAATAACATCAACTCCCCACGAAAAAAAATCAGCCGCAATAGAAGGAGATATACCAAAACCATGCGCAGCGTTATCCGCGTTCACGACAATAAAATCTACTTCGGAACGCAACTCTGATACGGTAGATTCCACTACATCCCTACCACTGCGCCCAACAACATCTCCGCATAATAGAATCTTCATGCGAATACTTATAGCAGATTATTTGTTCTCTATCAAAAATTTTGGAGGACGATGCTTTAAACTCTGCCGGCCTAGACGATGCAATTTCGCCGTCATAGATCGATCCATCAATGAATAAAAAGATGGCATGAACGGAATATTACTCTTGATGTCACTCGACGCTTGCTGAATCTTTGGTGTAGAACGTACCGTGAAATTTCGAGCCTTTTCCCATGCATTATACACATTCTTACAGTATTTCTTGTAAAACTTCGGCGTCTTAGAATGATAATACCCAACAGCATGAGTCCATGAACTGTAGGTATTCCTTAATTGAGAGAAAAATTTCGCTGCATATTCAACATTGTGTTTCGGCGTAAAAGCTTCACTTAAACTTTTAAACGCCTTGCTATGATGAAGTAAATTAACCTGCATGCACCCTACATCAATATTGCGTACTCCTCGCGCAATAAGTCTCTTAGCAGTAGCTATCGCAGCACTTTTGGTAGAACAATAGTAGCTTTTTCCATTAACACATAAAGTCCAAGGCCACGGCCTCTTCCCGCGCGACGTTACAGAACGACCAGATTCCACAGTCCCAATCGCCATAAATAATCCATGAGGAATGTTATATTGACGTTCTACCCTGGCAATCTCATGTTCACATAATTCATGTTGACCAAAATAGCCAGCCGGTGTGAGTGAGTCTTCATTCTGCGTCGACGCAGCGAAACATTCGACAATACTCCATAACACAATAAAAAACACACTACTACGCATTTATACCTCTCAATGCCTAGCAGCCTAGATAACTCCATTTAAAAATTTTCTAACTTAGAAAAACAAAATAGTTAACAAAAACTTGTCATGCCAATCACACAGATACTCCATAGCTCAACAGCTCTAAGCCACAAATAAATTCCTGCAAACTACGTAGTATCTTGAGATGTTAAAATAATAAATGCTATAATAAGCCGATCCGTCGGTACTGAAAATCGTCGAGTGAAGTAGAGAAATAAGGAGCAGAATTATGGCAGTTCCAATTATGCGACATGGGACAGCAATGTGGTTAATCGAGAATACAGGCCTAACCTTCGCGCAGATTGCAAAATTTTGCGGTCTACATGAGTTAGAAGTACAAGCAATAGCTGATGAACAGGTGTCTGCAGGCATAGTCGGCGTCAATCCAATACAATTGGGACAGCTGACACAGGAAGAAATTGATCGCTGTTCAAAAGATGCAAATGCAGAACTGCAAATGGCACCTCAGCCTTACGAAATCTCCAAAAAAAGAGCCAGTAAGCGCAAGTATACGCCGTTTATTAAAAGGCAAGATCGCCCTGACGCAATAGCATGGCTGCTGAAATTTCATCCGGACATGCCTGATTCCATGATAGCATCTTTGCTCGCAACCACAAAAACTACAGTGCTGGCTATACGCAATCGAACACACGCACGAATGAGCGAGTTGCAGCCAAGGGATCCGGTACTCTTGGGATTCTGTTCTCAAGTTGAGTTGGATAAAGCTGTCGCAAAACTAAAACAGCGCGAAGAACAGGATTAGTGTATGGATTTTTTCGCAAAGATATGCGATGTAGATGAGTTGGAACGCCTTGCGTTGCCAGCCTTCACTTCTGGAAACCATGGAGAATTGTTCATGGAACACAAAGAAGGCGAGGTGCTGCGTGTCGAAAATGGGAAAGTGCAAACGCCTCAGTTTAGTTTAAGTCGAGGTTTTGGACTGCGCGTCTTTAATGGAGAAACAACACGCTATTCGCACTCATCTATGCTCACAGGCGATGCCATAAAAAAGGCTCTAGAAGTTGTAGGATATGGCAGTGGCTGTTGTGATGTGGCGGCTGTCGCGAAACCAAGCCTGCTATATAGCGATGCATATTTTTTAGATGATATATCTCTACATGAGAAAATAAATTTTTTAAAGAGCGTTGATGCGCAGTTGCATGAGTTATCACCAAACGTGAGACATAGCGTAGTATCTCTTGCTGCGTCCTGGCAGGTGGTATCTATCATGCGTGATGATGGTCGAAAAGTATACGATGTGAGGCCATTAGTACGGTTATCTGTATCAGTAATAGTTGAAAAAAATGGCTTAATGGAAAGTGGAGCATGCTCCGGAGGCGGAAGATATAGCTATAACTCCCTCTTATCAAAAGGAGAATATTTTGCAAAGGAAGCCTTGAGACAAGCCGAAGTAAAATTGTCCGCTGTTCCCTCGCCTGCGGGCGACATGCCTGTTGTTCTGGGCAATGGCTGGACAGGCGTCCTATTGCATGAAGCGGTAGGTCACGGCCTAGAAGGAGACGCTATTCGCAAAAAATCATCCGCTTTTTATGATTCGCTGGGAGAATATATCGCAGCAAAAAATGTCACAGTCGTCGATGATGGCACGATACAAGATCGCCGTGGCTCTCTTAACTATGATGACGAGGGAACAGATACCCAGCGCAATGTGCTTATTGAAAACGGCAAATTAGTCGGTTTCCTGCAAGATCGTCTTAACGCAAATCTAATGAATACTCGATCAACAGGCAATGGCAGACGCGAAAGCTACGAGCACTTGCCTTTGCCTCGTATGACCAACACGTTTATGCTCGGTGGCGACGCAGAATTCGAAGAAATGATACAACGTGTTTCTCGTGGGGTATTCGCTAAAAATTTCGGCGGTGGCCAGGTAGACACAACATCGGGAAAGTTTGTATTTTCTGCATCAGAAGCATACCTAATAGAAAATGGGAAAATCACCGCGCCATTAAAAGGCATGACACTAATTGGCGATGGCCCCAGCGTACTGAAAAATATATCTTTAGTTGGAAATGATTTTGCTCTAGATCCCGGAGTTGGAATGTGCGGCAAAAATGGCCAATGGGTTCCCGTTGGTGTGGGAGAACCAAGCGTACTTATAGACCGTATTACCGTTGGCGGATCAGGATTGTAAAAAGTAGGAGGATCTATGCTGTTGTGCGATAGGCTGATTAAAGAATATGTCGAAAAATACGACATGATTAATCCATTTGTAGAAAACTTATCTCAGAAGAATGTTATTTCATATGGCGTATCTTCTTATGGCTATGATGCAAGAGTAGCTCGAGAATTCAAGATTTTTACCAATGTGGATAACGCAATAATCGACCCCAAAAATTTTTCCGAGCATAGCTTTGTGGAAAGAGAAACTGATTGTTGCATCATCCCTCCGAATAGTTTCGCTTTGGCTCGTACCGTTGAATATTTTAAAATTCCTAAAAATGTATTTGTTTTGTGTGTTGGAAAATCTACATATGCTCGTTGTGGTATTATCGTGAATGTTACCCCGTTAGAACCAGAATGGGAGGGACATGTGACGCTTGAATTTTCAAACACCACTCAGCTTCCCGCAAAAATATACGCGAATGAAGGAGCATGCCAGTTTTTGTTTTTTCAGATCGATGAGATTTGTACCACTTCATATAAAGATCGCGGAGGAAAGTACATGAAGCAAATCGGCGTTACATTACCAAGAATTGCAAAATAATGATGATCTTACTGTTTTTTGCCGTAATTACCTTAGTGCTTTTAGTTAAACTAAACAGCATACTTGGCACACGCGTTGGTTTTCATATTCCTGAAGAAATGATCCCTAAAATGGACAAAGAAGCATCTGAAGAAGTGGCCATTGCTGAAATAGACAGAAAAATCTTGGATATTAAGAAGCATTACCCTAGCTTCGAAGAAGATTCTTTCCTCAAAAAAGCTGAAATAGCCTTCGAAACTATTTTCAATGCTTACGCGAAAGAAGATCTCGCGACTTTAGAATCCCTATTGTCTCCACGCCTTTTCCACGCTTTTTCGCTTGCGATTAATGATAGAAAGTCTCGCGGAGAAACATTAGAAGGTACTCTTATTAGATGCATCAAAAAAGAAATAATTGATGCAAGTACTTCAGATGATAGAATTTTTGTAGAAGTAAAGTTTTCTACAGAACAAAGCAATGTATTAAAATCATCTTCCGGCGAAATACTGGAAGGCAGCGAAGAATTTATTAAGGTTCACACAGATGTATGGGTTTTTAGCCGTCTAAAAGACGAGAAAACTTCTCGCTGGTATCTTTACGAAATAAAATACGAAGCAAACTGATGTTGCAGCTGGCTCTTTATCATCCACAAATCCCGCACAATACTGGGACTTTGCTAAGATTATGCGCATGCTGGGGAGTTACTCTCCATCTCATTAAACCTCTAGGTTTTTTATTTTCAGATAAGCGACTTAAACGTGCCGGAATGGATTATATAGAGCATGCCTCCTACAAACTACATGCCTCTTTTGATCGATTTGTGGAGCAACATAGGAAACAACGTCTGATAGCACTTGACGTCCACGCTTCAGATGCGTGGCACCATGAGTTTGAATATAATCCCGACGATATACTGGTTGTAGGAGCAGAACATTATGGATTCCTGGAAGAAGATCGTGAACAATTCGACCATTTTGTAAAAATCCCTATGAATGAAAATTGTCGATCAATTAATATGGCGATTTCTGCTGCAATTGTGTTGAATACCGCTCTAATGCAAACCAAGCAGTTTGGCATGTAACAATCTACCTTTCTTCACGCTCAATGTTTCGACATACAGTTCACAAATATTTTCAAACTTGCAGAAATTAATCGTTTGTTTACTTTTATTTAATAAAATATTATGAAAATGGAGGCGATATATGAAATTATTCAAAATTTTATGTGTATCCATGTTAACAAATATCAACGCTATGCCCCTAGATTATTGCAACACAAGTGATATCAGCGAATCTGATACTCCTCCTATGATATTATCTCTGCAGCAGGGTTGCATTTCATTGCGTGAATCATCAGTCCACATACCTGACACTATCAATAGGTTAGAGGACAAATGTTTTAAGGGATATAGTCAGTTACAACGTGTTACATTTGGCGAGCAATCTCACTTAATCCATATCGGAACAGAAGCTTTCTATGCAAGCGGAATCACCGATATCGAATTGCCTGCAAATATTAAAACAATATATTGCAAGTGCTTTTGTTACTGTCGTAATTTGCAACATATCATATTCAAACCCAACACAGATCTGGAATATATCGGAAAAGAAGCATTCTCACAAAGTGCTCTACAATCAATCACTATCCCCCATACAGTCAAGGAAATAGGAGAATCAGCCTTCTGGTTATGCGATCGCTTATCAAATGTAACTTTTGCGGCAACCTCACAATTAGAACAGATAGGTGTTGCTGCATTTTGGTGGGTAAACATCAAAGAAATATGTATCCCAGCTAGCGTCAAAAAACTAGAAGAGCGCTGTTTTGCTGATTGCTTCAACCTAAAGTACGTTACATTTGAACAAAGCTCTAAACTCAAATATATCGGGAAATTTGCATTCGGTAATACAGCTATTAAACAGATCAGCATACCTGAATCTGTGAAACGCATAGATGATAGGTGCTTTAGTTTATGTCAAAAACTGTTCAACGTTGAGATAAAACCGTCTTCTCATTTACAATACATTGGAGGACACGCCTTTTGCAATACAGGGATCGAATCAATATATATTCCTGATAGCGTAATACAAATAGGAGATATGTGTTTTTTTGGATGTAACAGATTAAAACAAATCTTATTTGGAGATAAGCCACAAATACAAGCAATTGGAAATATTGGCATAGGCGCAATGCAATTTGTTGGAATTCCCCCTGATCAACTGAACAAAGTTGAAATTTCAACAAATAGTGATTGTATCCGCCAAGTAAAACGTAAAACTAGTTTTAAAATCCATAAGCAATAAGCGATGAGGCGAAAAAATACTTGCATTTTTGTAATTTTGTGGTATAATTAATACGTCGTTTGACTATAGTGATAAACATCGCGATGAATAGGCGATACGGACCCGGGGGCAGAGCCCGGCATCTCCACCATTTACTTATGGGGATGAATAGATTCGACGTGCGTTGAAAGACGTGATCTTCACTCGTAATGGTTCACGTTATAGAACTAAAAATATAGATGCGAATGATAATTTTGTCGCATGCAACGATAACTATGGCGATGCTATCAGCGTAGCTGCCTAAGTTTGAGTAGACGCGGTTCGGGGCACCGGGCAACAGAACGCCCCACTCTTCAATCTCTCGTTTTTCTGTAGTAAAATCAAGTATTTGTAAAATATTGTTGTAACTATTTTAACTAAGGAGAATGACATGAATCGTATTTTTTTATTAGGTATACTAATCCTATACAATGCTGATGCAATGATTACCTCATTACACAATTTGCACAATCAAGCAGAAAACACAAATAATACAAACAACATCTCGACACAACAGCAAATTATACACAGTATAGATACGGATAGGTGGGAAGAACGCATATGGACCTATACAATTAATACCTCTCCTAAAGTGCGCATAGCCCATATACCAGCTCGTTCTATATTCATAGTACAAGGACAAACTATGCAGAATATATTTTTAAAAGAATTTGATCACCTACCATGTGGAGATAAAACTCATGGCTTGCCCGATATAGTATGGTGGTGTGACAATGAAATTGTTATAACTCAAAAGTTAGCTTCATTTTTCAAAGCCGATGTAGTAGTCAATTACAGGCAGTTTACACACTTTTAGCGTATCTGCAAGTAATTAGGTGCCGATTACACAGTGTTGGTTTCTCAAAAAACAGCATTAACAGCTGCGGAGATTATCTCCGCAGCAATGCAACTTTACTCTAAAATAATTTCAGGAGCTGTTGCCAAATCTCCAAATTCAGCGTTTGCTAGACATCTTTCAAAAAAATCTCTCACAAGCTCTGAACGCACATGTATTCGCTGAACACTACTCCCGGCAAATATGCGTTTACCTATAGCTGGTAACATTAGATCATGACCAATGTATATATCTTGCAAATGCTCGCAATCAGCAAAACAATAATCTCCAAGCTCATCCACAGAAGATGGAATCTCTATCGATGCAAGCCCACTCTCCTTAAATGCATATGCTCCTATCATGCGCACATGAGAACCACCCTCAAACGTTACGCAGCTCAAAGATGCACAACCGTTGAAACAATTATCACACAACGCCTCAACTGATTGCGGTATCTCTATTGACTCAAGCACAGTTTCTGAAAAAGCACACTTACCTATCTTTTTTATCTGACACCCTGCTGCAAAGCTCACCTCTCTCAAAGAACCACATCTCCTGAAGCAATGACCCCCTATCTCCCCTACAGATGCTGGAATAACTATCGAGGCAAGCCCACTCTCTGAAAATGCACCCTTACCTATCTTTTTTACCTTACACCCATCTGCAAATCTTATCTCTCTCAAAGAACCACATCTCCTGAAGCAATGATCCCCTATCTCCTCTACAGATGCTGGAATAGCTATCGAGGCAATCGCAGTACTAGCAAACGCATGTTTACCTACTTTTTTTATATTAAAAACATAATTATCATTATCATCCTCATCAACTATCCAGCTTGCCAAATATCGAGAAACGTCATCTTCAACCTCTATTGGATCATCGCCAATTGCTACAAGCGCACTTAACACAATTCTCCACCAATTACCTCCCGGCATAAAACGCACATATCTCAAAGAACGACAGTCACAAAAACAATTATCTCCCAATTCAATCACGGATGACGGGATCTCTATCGATTCGAGCGCACTTTCCGCAAATGCATAATGCCCAATTAGCTCTAAATTGGAACCCGGCATAAAAGTCACCCTCTTCAAAGAGGCACACCTATCGAAACACCCCCTACATAACTGTTTTACACTCGCAGGAATACATACCTCTCGCAAACCACATGCTCTAAAGGCATAGTCCCCTATCACTACCAAAACACCATTGTGCTGAAAATCAATATAATGTATATCTTTTCTTTCAGCATATGCATCATTAGGTATCTCTGTTCCTGTTTCAGGTATCCTTAGTGTATTGGGTGTACCACTCATGATCATTGGCCAATGATTTATAGCCTCATTGCGAGAACACATTGCACAAAAAACTAAACTAAATAATAATTTTTTCATATACTCACCTCATTACACACTAACTTTCCATAAAGTATTTCTATTTAATAGTCAAGTAAAACAGAATTAAATTTGTAAGAATTTTGGCATATACACAAATAATACATGTTCTTATTAAAGATCATAAAACAACATATTAGATCTAATTCCAAATAGTAGTCTGCTCAGGTCTATTGAAAATTTTCAGCAAAAAATCGACAACAGATGGATCGGTCACCCTACTTGACAAATCAACTGCCTTTTGCAGCAACAAGCCGTTATATGCATAATCGCTAAATCTCAAGCTATGAAAGCCACTTTGTTCTTTGCCCAAGATATCCCCAGCTCCTCGCAATTTTAAATCTTCTTCACTTAGGACAAATCCATCATCTGTATCCCTAAGCAAGCTTAAGCGTTTACGAGCAACAGAAGAGAGTGGTTCATGATATAAGAGGATACAATAGGAATCCTCACAACCACGACCAACTCTGCCTCTCAACTGATGTAACTGAGCCAAACCAAAACGTTCAGCATGCTCGATAACGATAATATTTGCATTTGGAATATCAACTCCAACTTCGATAACAGTGGTGGCAATAAGAATTTTAAATTCATTATCACGAAACTGACGCATTATATCGTTCTTTTGCTCTGCATTCATACGTCCATGCAAAACACGCACAGAGGATTCCCCCAATATACGCGCAAGGAATTCAAACCGTTGATAAACATCCACCAATTCCTCAGATTCCTCAATAACTGGGCACACCCAAAAAACCTGTGTATCTTTTTTTTGTATTTTTTCTATTAAAGCTTCAACCTTAGTCGCATTCATTACTATTGTCGTGATTGGACGCCGCGACATAGGCTTATCTCCCACTATAGATACATCGAGATCACCATAGCATCCCAATAAAACCGTACGAGGAATAGGAGTAGCAGACATCGTAAGCAAATGAGGATGATGACATTTGTTGATAAGATTGAGCCTCTGCATAACACCAAATCTGTGTTGCTCATCGATGACAACAAGCCCGAGATTTTTAAATATTACATTGTCTTCTAGCACAGCGTGGGTGGCAATCAACAGCTGGGTCTCACCTGAAGCTAATTTCATCAGCTGTTGTGCTCGACCTCTACGATTAGCACCCAACATAATATCCATTTGTACAGACAAATTAGAAAATAGTTTTTGAAAGGTAGCCCAATGCTGTTCCGCCAAAATTGCCGTTGGAGCCAACATAACCGTCTGCATATGATTTTCAATAGCAATAAGCTGAGCCAGAAAAGCCACTATTGTTTTTCCAGACCCAACATCCCCTTGAATCAATCTATTCATGGGCCTCCCTGAGGCTAAATCTCGCTTAATATCCTCTATGCATGAGACTTGACCATCGGTCAGCTGAAATGGCAAATGCACACGACTCAACAACTCTCCTGTAGAAACCATCGGTGCCGACACATGTTCCTGATTAATAGACTTTATTTGTCTGAGTTTTATTTGCTGTGCAAGCAATTCATCCAACGCTATTCTCTGTCGAGATGGACTATTTGCATCCAAATCATCACTCGATCGAGGATTATGAATATTGTATAGAGCATCACCAAAGGAAATATAAGACGAAGGAAGCCACTCTGGCATTTCCGGTAAAATTTTCAGCAAGCTCTGTATAGCATAACATACTGTTTTGTTTGTTAGACGTGCTGTCAGAGGATATACAGGTTCAATCCCAACATATGAGCTATATAAGCTTGGCGCAGCAACAATATCAGGGTGAACAATCTCTATCGCTTCTAAAGTTCGCTTAGCATTTCCACTGACCGTAAATTGAGCTCCTTCCGGAAAGGTTTTGCGCAAATGCCACTTATTATAGTTGAAATAAACTATATGAATTTCAACCCCTTGCTGTGTATAGGCTATAATTCTGTATGGCGCACTGCGATTTTTCGGAGCAATATGATCATGAATTTTTACCACAACTGTTAGCTTGCTTTTGAAGTTTTCAATATCTCCGCTACGAACACTAATCGATGAAGGAAAATGCAGCAATAGATCAATTACTCTACTACCACCACAACATTCCGCTAATTTTTTCTTAGAAAAATCCGATACAGATATAAAATCTCTAAACGATCTAAATAAAATATCAGGAAGCATTTTGTGAACTACGATATATAAGGAATATCCCCAAAAACATCAGAACCAAACTCATATATTGGTTGAGATTGATCCCAGTTGTAATCAGCAAGTGAGCACTTAAATCAGAGTCCGGCTCTCTAAAAAACTCGCAACAAATACGTGCAACACCATATCCACAGCAAAAAATGCCGGAAAGTCGTCCTTGCCATTTGTATGCTCCGCGAAATAAAGCAATAAACATGCAAATACCAAGAAGAATTCCCTCTGCAAAAGATTCATAAAGCTGACTAGGATGACGCGGAATACCATCTCTAAAAATCACACACCAAGGAAGAGTAGTTGGTCTTCCAACGAGTTCTCCATTAATAAAATTCGCTATGCGCCCTAAAAATAAGCCTATGGGAACAGTAACAGACCAGATATCTATGAACTTCATAAAACTCAGTTTCCGCTGGTAGCAGAAAATATAGGTGGCGCAAATTACTCCTAAAAAACCACCATAGAAAGACATACCACCTTTCCAAATTTGCAAGATTTCAATCGGATATTTTAGATAATAAGCCGCATCATAGAACAATACATGTCCCATTCGTCCACCTATAATGATGCCGAATATGGCGTATGAAGTAAAATCATCGAAAACCTTATCAGAAAAACCAAGCCTATAGTGACCAGATATCCGCTTTACAATATACAAAGCAGCAATTATTCCGACTATATAAGCCAGAGAATACCAATGCACAGATAACCCACAACACGAAAAAGCTACCGTTGAAAAATCACAAACCATAATTCTCCATAAGATATCAATCACAGGATATCATAGGTTTTTTTCTCCTGAAAGTTTTCGCAACTAGGATTTTATGCTACTCTATCAAATGTATAGAAAGATAGAAGAATGAAATCTGGAGTTATAGATATTGTTGAATATGTTGCTCGCAAGCTCGATTTGAATTTTAGTCGCATCGAAGATGAGATTACTATTCATCTTGAAGATGCTCGATATATCATGACAGCAATATGGAAGCCTGACTACGACGTTCTGTATTTTTCGTGTGATATTGGGCTAATTGTATCAGAAGATAAATACCTCGCTGTTGCTGATGTTTTAGCCAAAATTAACGAGAGGGTGTGGATAGGACATTTTGATTTTCTGTCTGGGCACAATCGCATTATTTATAGCTTGCCGATACCGTTTATCTCGTCGCTTTTAATAGAAGAAGAATTAATCGAATCGATTTTCCAAATCGTGACCAATGAATGTTCTCGCTGTTATCATTGCTTTGAAATTGTACTGCATGATGCAGCAGAACCAAATTGCAGCGCTTTGTTCATGGATGCTGTGGGCGAAGCATAAATCGTATAATTAAGGAGTAATATCATGTTATTAATGTTTCCAGGACAAGGATCTCAAAAAGTTGGCATGGGCAAAGAGCTGTTTGATAATTTTCGTACAGCTCAAGATGTATTTAATGAAGTAGATGATGCTGTTAACATGCATCTCTCGCAAATGATATTCGAAGGTCCAGATGATATGCTGAACCTTACAAAAAATACTCAACCAGCAATTATGAGTGTTAGTATGGCATTTTGGAGAGTGCTAATCAAAGATTTTGGGTTTTCACCTGAAAAAGCAAGTTTTTTTGCTGGACATTCGCTAGGAGAATACTCTGCTCTCTGCGCAGCAGAAGTTTTATCATTAAAAGACACAGCCCAATTATTAGCAATAAGAGGCGAGGCTATGATGCAAGCGTGTCCTTCAGGAGGAGGCATGGCCGCCATCATTGGCATGGATACTATCGCCATAGCAGATATGATTGCATCTTATCAAGGAGAAGGCATTGTACAATTGGCTAATGACAACGCAAACGGGCAAGTTGTAATTAGTGGACACCTATGCGCTGTTCAAACAATATCACAACAAGCAAAAGAAAACGGAGCAAAAATGGCTGTTCCGTTGACAGTAAGCGGACCATTCCATAGCTGTCTAATGGAGCCAGCTGTTCAAGCTGTACAAACAGCATTTGATAATGTGCAATTTCACAAACCAATTCGACCGATTATAAGCAATGTAACGGCGGTATCGGAGCAAGGCGATTTTCCCACGCTGCTTCTGAAGCAAATTACACAGCCTGTGAGATGGAGAGAGAGTTTGTTATTCGCGCAGGCTAATGGTGCCACGCATTTTGTCGAAATCGGAGCGGGAAATGTACTTGCTGGATTAGCAAAACGTACAGTATCTGGCGTCACGATCAGCAGTGTAAATTCAGTCTCCGCCCTAGAAGAATTTGCCAAACAAATCATATAAGCATACATTTATGACATAGCGTGTCATTGACAACTTGCAGTCGTGTTAGTCGTTTGTTAATTTTTATTTGCTAGACTATAAGAAACTGTATTGTTGGAGGTATTATGACTTTGCCGTTTATGTCTAAAGAAGTGATCATGAGCTTGTCTGTTGGCGCGATGATGATTGTGTCCATGCTTGTAGCTCTCTTGTTCGCTAAGCAAGTAGTTAACACGGAACTAAATAAACTGTTAACTAAAACAATTACCATATTCGATAAATTGATCGTACTTGGAGCAGGTGTCGTATTTTCAATGGCTGTAGCCTATCTATGTCTTATGGGAACCGAGCATGCTGCACAACTACTAAGCAAAGTTATGCATGTTCCAATAGCAGATTACGATGAAGCATTAATGCTGTTTTTCGCTGCTCTGCTAATCGTAACATATAACATATGCGCTCCGAACCATTCCCAATTGAGATGCATTCCAATTGAAGATGCAGTTGCTAAAAGTATATATAGTCGATGCGTTCGTATTGTGTTTATATCAGCATTGGGTATAGTTGCTAGTTCCGCACTTGTAACAACATTCCCTAATTATCACTACACAATAGAAAGCGTAATGAGCGTGCAGCTATCATTCTATTTTTTGATTGAACTGATTTTTGTCTATTCTGTGTTGCAAAATTCATTAACAATAGATGAACCTGATGAATATTCCGTAGCAGCGCGTCTAGCTGGTTTTATAAACGACAAGTTTTTGTTTGTGCTAATGGGAGGCACTTATATTATTTTCTATGAAAATTATCAAACAGCTCTTGCTGCGAAAAATTTCTATAACTCTCTGTTGGTGTCAACTAATCTGTTGCATATGTTTGTGTATTTCATAGCTCTCTATGGAACTCAACTTTTGATAGTATCTTTGATCAATGCTTCATTTAGAAAACTAAAAAGTGCAAATCCCAACAATCACGATATAAATAAAGATATTGTTTGGACTTGTGATGTATTTACAATTATCTTGTACGCATTATTAGCATGCGCCATAATTGATTACATCGGCACAAATGCCATGGACTATATCTTACATAGTCAATCATTAATAAGTGGAGGAATAGTATTCATCACAGCTATAATCTACAAGAGTTTCGATCATCTTGTGAATTCTTATTGCGATGCAAAAGATCCTCGTATTGAGACATTTGTTCCGCTTTTGCATTTAGTCTTCAATGTTGTACTCTTCACATCTTCTGGCTTGATGCTTCTGTCCAATTTAGGCGTAAACATATGGCCCATAGTAGGTTCGTTCAGCGCAATCTATCTAGCTGTTGGAATGGCGTGCAAAGGCATACTAAAGTCATTTGTTCATGGAGTAGTGTTACTTTTTGAAAAAAATATCTTTGTAGGTAATTATATAAAGGTTAATGATATAGAAGGAAATGTTGAAAAGTTACTATTAAGAGTGCTGATACTACGCGATACAAAAGGTATGCAGCACATCATTCCATATAATCAAATTGAAACAATTACAAATTGCTCGACAGGATACTACATCTCTGGAGGAACCTTAGTGGTCAATGATTCTCGCGATGTAAAAATCGCCATACAATTATTGCGAGATACAATAAATGAATTGCGACTACTGCCACAATTTAAAGACAACATTTTAGAAGATGTAACAATCAAAGGACTTGAACCTTTTGCCTTCAAAGGATTAAGTATAGTCTGGGAAATTAAAACAACATCTGGCTCTGTTGCAGAAGATCTCGTAAACGAATTGTTCCTGCGCTTGCAAGAAAAGTTTGATAAAAAAGGCATTATCATTCCAACGACAACACGAGTGACAAATGTACCACAGCAAAGACAGCAAATTGTTCGTGAAGCAGATATACAGGAAGAGCACGATTGTCCTGCTGCCACCGGCACTCAGACGACTCCTGCTTCAGCCGCTCCTGCTTCGGCCGCTCCTGCTTCGGCTGCTCCTGCTTCAGCCGCTCCTGCTTCAGCCGCTCCTGCTTCAGCTGCTCCTGCTTCGGCTGCTCCTGCTCAAGCTGCTCCTGCTCAAGCTGCCCCTGCTTCGGCTGCTCCTGCTTCGGCTGCTCCTGCTTCGGCTGCTCCTGCTTCGGCTGCTCCTGCTTCGGCTGCTCCTGCTTCAGCTGCTCCTGCTTCGGCTGCTCCTGCTTCAGCCGCTCCTGCTCAGGAGACTCCGCCTCAGAATAGCGCACCTAGTGAAAAATCCGATCCTTCAAACATAAATTAAGGATTATCATTAATTTCACAGAAATAGTGATGTGAACTCATGTTCACCTCACTATTCCCATGATAAGCACATCAAGACAACACAAAATAAAAATTTTAAATGGCATAAAAAATCACTATACATATTGTACACTTTATAATAATATTTGTTTTGTAGTTATAAGGAGTAATAAATATGAAAGCATTGATATGTGCATTATTTACAAGCGTTTCACTGGCGAGCGCAATGCTGGAGCCAGATAGAGATCAACACATTTTGGACCTTTTGGAACGAGGAGATAGACAAGTTCCTGTTGTACCTTTTGAAGAAACATTAGAACGGTATGGCTGTCATGGACATTTTGATGCAAACAGTCGTAATCATACAAAAGATTCTCTACTTATGCTTGATGTTGAGGCCAATGTCGAAGAAATTCCTGAATATTTGTGTTCCTGTTGTGAATCTTTGAATGCGATACGGTTTAAAGGCGAGCCTCTAAGCTTACAAAGAATAAATAACAGTGCTTTTGGTTGCTGTATTCAATTACAAAGCATAAGTATTCCTTCTACTGTAAAGTACATTGGAGAGTATGCATTCGATGACTGTACTAGCCTTATCGGAGTAGAGTTGTTTAATGCAGCTCTAGAAGAGTTAGGACGTGGAGCATTTCGAGGCTGTGTAAGCCTTCAGAGTGTTTGCATACCCACCAATCTAAAAAAAATAGGCCCATGTTGTTTCCAAGGTTGTATGTTTCTTAGCATGATTAAATTTGCCGATGGATCACAATTGCAAGAAATCTGTAGTAGAGCATTTGATGGTTGTAGCCCCAAGTATCCCATATACATACCTAATAAGGTACATACAATAGGATCTTTGTGTTTTAATGACAATTCTTATAGGATGCAAGTCTTCATCAGTGAAGATTCCAAGCTTCAACGAATTGGAGTAAACGTATTTCCATATCACGCTGATGTAAACATACCTGCTCATGTTGCACATAGAATTGGCATGCGTACAATAGACCAGGTTCAAGCAGATAACCCAGCATTCCAAAGAAAAGCTTCTGAAAATGTAGTAGATGCAGCGCTTTTGCAGTTAGCTTTTCCAAACTTATTCCCAAATCCCATTCTAACGCTATCAAATATGTATTTTAGCTCTTTCTGTAAAAGTATAGAGACATTAATTATCCCTCACTATGTAACGGTTATTGCAGCACAATGTTTTGCCGGATTTGGATTATCAAAGATTTCTTTTGAGGAGCCTGCACATGTCCAAAGATTAGGTAGAAGGGCATTTCAGTTGAATAACATAAAGAAGATAACTATTCCAGCAAGCGTGCAAGAAATACATGAAGAGTGTTTTTTTGAGTGCTATGACTTGAAAAATGTGTATATTGCCCAAGGATCACAACTACAACATATTGGAGATAAAGCATTTATGACTGAGGCTATTTACATAAATACAACAGTAAATATACCTGAATATCTTTGTGAGCATATATGTGGTATTTTAGAACAGCGATATCCATCCTTCAATATAGAAGAACAATTAGCTATATACCCTTAAGAGGAGTAAACCAAACGTAGATAGCGTCTCAATAGCGCTATTATGAAATGTGGGTCTCTAAGCGCCTCGCTTTTAGACCCATAAAAAGTTCAATATGCAATAACATGAGCAGCAAACAGAGTTTGGATAAACAGAAAAAATGTGCAGCAAATCGTATTCACAATTTTCGAGATAACCAGATTCTTGTAAATTCGCATTGAACATTCCCAGCAAATCTTAAGCCTATTCTAAAATCACTTAAGCCGCGTCTCAAACAGCTAAATAAACAATATTCGCCTATAGGATTTTCACAAGGATTTTACAACAGCAGTCTAGACAAACGCATATACTATGAAAATTATATGCGTTCACCGTTTATGTGTTTGTCATTTTTGCTTTACAGCAATACATTAATCAACTGAGAACGATGTTTGCAATCATTTTTGATGCATTGCCACAAGGGGCATGAAATTCTCTAGTCTCCCATGCCCACTCCATAGCAATAATCTCAAAACAGATTTTTAACCCCAACATCCACATACAATATCATCGTATGAAGGAATGGATGTCAACTTAAGAGGAATTTCTTCTCCTGCTTTACCCTGCAGCACATCGTATTCATCTGCACGTACTGATAACATAGCAGGCACCACATTACTTGCATTAACGCTTGGCGCTACTATTCCCGCACCCTTATAATACATGGCTACCAATTCACTGCAAAATACATTTTCTGTACGTTCTTTACGATTTGTCCCTTCAACTGAACGAAAAAGATCTAATAGCGTACCTGGCACTTCATAAGAACGACCAAGGTGTTCGCGCATAAACTCCGTTGTATAAGCTCGAGCAACTGGATCTTTAATATTGCGAAGGAAGACATTGCCTTTATAATCACGTATCGATTGCGATAAATCTGTCAGATATACATGTGGCATTAATCCAGATAAAACATCAGACGCACTACCATTCGCTTCCAATGCGAATGGCACCATAACATTATTTGCTGCAGCATCAGCAGACGATATGATACTCCGATGATTCTTCAATAGACCTTGCAGCATATGAATAGCCTCGTCATAATCCAACTCACTATGAGGATCGACCTTACTATCAGCTGGCATTAACTCCAATATTAGGTTATGCAGCATGCGAGGGCTCTCCACAACTGCAATACCAGCATGAGTTATCTTATTAGGATTCTCAACTTTGCTGAAGCCACAAGCTAATTTAATTGCTGCCCCAATAGCACCATCAGCAGAATATAACAATGTAGAGCCAGAGACAACTTTTATTTGCTTAGGCACACTACCATCATTCAAATTAAGTTCCTGGCGACGCTGAGATTTTTTCTTGGACTTTTGCGCTGGAGCAGCGTCATCCTGGAAACATGGGTTTTGAATTGTTACGACCAGTTGGTCCTTCGCCACAGGTTGCGCTTCGGGAGTGACCTCAGTAGCACTATCCATCGCATTAACAGAAATACAGCCCATACAGAGAATTGCTGATAACATGATATTTTTCATAAAATTTCCTTTCTTTGCACATAACTACTATATCGCCATAATATTAAAAAAAGGTTAAAATAAACAATAAAAACGACATTATTGAAAAAAATATTTTAATGTTAGTGTAAATGAGCGATATGCCATCTGTTTTTATCCTATTTTATCTTACATTTTAGTAGTTGCCTTCAGCGTTTAGATTCGATAGATTAACCATTAGGGGCGTGGGTGTTCGTTGAAGTTTATTCTCGGTGACCTATTTATAGAACGGGAACTGTCCCTGTACTGATCGTGGTCAGTATATTATGGTGCCCACCTGGTGATCCGGTCACACGCAGATCCCTAGGCAACGGCATTCAGGCTCCATTTACAAATAAGGCTGAGGCGAAGATGAAACTCTACAAGAATGATCTACCAGACAACCTATTTTTGGGCAATAGTGTAGCTATAGACACTGAAACTATGGGGCTAAACACCAAACGAGATCGATTATGTCTTGTGCAGTTGTGCGGCGAAAATGGAGAAATACACCTCGTACAAATCGATAGAGAAGATGCACATAATAGCCCTAACCTAAAAAAACTATTAAAAGATAAAAATGTATTAAAAATCTTTCATTATGCCCGATTTGATGTAGCGATTTTAGAACACACATTTTCGGTTTCTGTTTTTCCGATCTACTGCACGAAAATAGCGTCGAAATTAGTACGTACTTATACAGACAAACACAGTCTCAAAGTTTTAGCGCGAGAATTGTTAAACGTAGAATTATCCAAGCAAGAGCAATCCTCCTATTGGGGACGCGATGTTTTGTCTCCCACACAACTTGAGTATGCAGCAAATGATGTACGCTACCTGCATCAGATAAAAGAACAGCTTGACATCATGCTGCAAAGAGAAGGCAAAACCGAATTAGCAAACAAATGTTTCGAGCAAATTTCTCTGATTGTACAGCTTGAGTTAGCAAACTTCTCACCGGAAGAAGTATTTCAACACTAGACTAGTTTACCGCAGATAGCTCCTATTTCGCAGAAAACGATCGAATCATGCTGATAATAACCGGACCAAGCATGATGATGAACAGACATGGCATAATAAAGATCATCATTGGCAGTGTAAGCAATGTCGGAGCCTGAGCGGCTTTTCCTTCAGCATCCAACATACGACGCTGTCTAGTTTCTGCTGCAAGCTCTCTTAATGAGGAAGACAAGGAGGAACCGTATTCGATCGACTGCATAAGGGTTTTAGATAAGGTTTTGATTTCCAAACAGTCCGTTCTGTTTTCTAAATTTTCAAACACCTTGCGACTATCTGGAATCATTTCGAGCTCAATAGCTGTTAAGCTAAGCTCATCAGCCAACACTGAATTAGACGTTCTCATTTCACGAGCAATACGACGAATAGAACTGTTCAAATCCAAACCGGATTCTGTACAAATAACCAACAAATCGACCAAATCTGGCACGCCATGTTCAATAGATTCCATACGCTTTTTCGCCATCAACTCCATATTTAAATCGGTCAATTTATGGCCACCATACACACCTGCAATTAAAGAAATAACTAGCACACCTATGGGAGGAATGTCGAAATCATTTGTCCCTAATAACAGCAACAAGATGATAAAGAGAGCCAACGCTGCATTTAGCTTAGATTTTAAAAAGTCTTCCAAAGCATTTTCTTGTCTTTGTCCTGCTTTGATTAAGAGAGCTTTCATCTCATCTATCAGATCCTGGTTTTTATCTGCGATATAACTCAGAATAGCGCTTTCGCCAAAATTAGGTCCCTTACCACTTAAACCGATGTTCTCTTCTTCGCTTACAATCATATCATCATTGGTATTATTTCCTAACGACTTCAGACCTTGTATACGAGTTCTTATTCGATACTCACTCAAAATTATAATAGACAAACGTTCAGCATAGGAACGTACAAGAAGAATTACAGCAAATGCGCAAACAAATAGCCAAAAATCGTACATCTTTTACACCTTTATTTTTGTAGCTTTCAACATAAAAAAGGTTCCCATGGAAAATAATGTCAATCCAACCTTAAGCAGAGTCTGGCCTGAACCAGGTTTCGTAAATTCCGACAAATGTTCTGGACTAACCAAGGCCATAATGCCACCAAATACGAAAGGAAGCGCACTAATAACAATGGCTGACATACGAGCTTCAGCTGACATCGCTTTTAGTTTCAAACCCAGCTCTAATCTTTTTCTAACAACACCTGCAAGGTTTGCCAAAATATCACCCAACACGCCGCCATTTTCCAACTGCAAAACCAGCGCAACTACCAAGAAGCGGAATTCTTCTATATCTATTCTATCTGCGGCTTCAACTAGCACCTTTTCCGGTTCAATACCAAGATCAAATTTCTGACTAATTGTTCTGAATTCTGCAGCCAAAGGATCACGTGCCTCCATACTCACCAACTTCATAATACGACCGATATTCAAACCTGCTTTAACACCGCGAATCATCATGTCGATTGCATCAGGAAATTGCTGCAAAAACTGCATTTTCTTATTCTGCGCTTGTGAAGATAAATATGAATACACTAAATAGGCACCAACAAACATTCCGATTGGAACACCTGTTAAAATATTCAAAAATTCGAAATATACTATCCCAGTAGCAAATATCACACCACCAACAAAACACATTAACATAAACTGAACAACAGAGATATCTGTAATACTAGCTTTCTTCATGATGACGCGAACACGCTCTATAAGACCATGGTCGGATTCAATGTCTCCTCCAAATTCGGATTTCTTGATCTGAGTAAACGTAGACATTTTGCTACCACTTGCTTCGAGCAAAGCATCCTGCTGTTTTGCTAAGGTATTAATACGACGAGTTAATGCTGCTTTTTCCGCACTAACTTCCTCTGTACTGGATAGTTTAAATGCCGCAAAAATACAAGCAAAAGAAATCAGAAAAAATATAACATCAGTAATAGCTATCACTGTTTTCCTCCTCTTGGACATTTTGTTCCATAGCACGTCTCATAATAGCCAACAATTCCTTATCCAAACCGTAGGAGATTGCTTTATCCAAAAATGCTGGCTGATCCGTACCTGCTTCAAACCTACCAAACACTTTATGATCTTCTGTCTCACCCATCGGAACAAATTTAAACAAATGCTGATAACTAATATCTCCACGTTCGCTAATACCTGTAACCTCGACAATTTCAGTTACTTTACGAGAACCATCATGCAAACGTTCTGTTTGAACAATTAAATTGACCGCACCTGCTATCTGTGCACGCACGACTTCGCTGGGCATTTCGAAGCCCGACATTGCAAACATGTTCTCCAAACGTGTAAAAGCTTCACGAGCCCTGTTAGCGTGAATCGTAGACATAGAACCATCGTGACCTGTGTTCATAGCCTGTAACATGTCCACACACTCTTCACCACGAACCTCTCCGATAACAATACGATCGGGACGCATACGCAAAGCGTTTTTCACCAAGTCACGAATCGTGATTTCACCTTTTCCTTCGATGTTAGGCGGACGACTTTCAAGACGAACGACATGTGGCTGTTGTAATTTCAACTCAGCAGCGTCCTCGCAGGTTACAATACGTTCACGAGGATCGATTAGGCGCGATAAAGCATTTAGCATGGTGGTTTTTCCCGAACCAGTACCGCCAGACACAATAATATTCAGTCCGCATGTTGACGCAATCTGCAACACCTGAACCATTTCTTCTGTTAAGCTGCCATGCTCCGCTAATTTATGTAAATCTAGAGCTTTTTTGGAAAATTTACGAATTGAGATAGACACGCCATCGATGGCAATCGGAGGAACGACTATGTTAACACGGCTACCATCGGGCAAACGAGCATCGCATATCGGGCTCGAGGTATCAACACGTCGACCAATTCTGTTAGCAATACGCTGAGCAATCTGCAATAAGTGAGCATCATCACGAAATTTGACTGGCGTAAGCTGCATAAGTCCTTTACGCTCAACATATATCTGATGTGGACCATTAACAACTATATCCGAAATCGACTCATCTTCTAGCAATAATTCTAGAGGACCAAGTCCGATCATATCATCAACTAATTCGCGAGCAACGCTGATCTGTTCACGCTTTGTGATCTGAGCTCTACGTTCCTGCGCAAAATCAAATATGAAATTTTCGATTTCCGTGCGTAACTCTTGAGGGGTTAATTTGAATGCCGACGCCAAGTTAATACGGTTTAACATGGTGTCATGGGCTTCTTTACGGAATACCGTCAGTAACGGGGACTCTTCCGCTGCCGCCTCTGTCTTATTCGGATCCTCTGACATTATCTACTCCCTCCACAAAGCCTACGCTCAAACAACTGCTAAACTTTTTTTGCTACATCTCGGACAAAATCAACAACATCCCTCATGATAGTATTGATATTAGTACCCTCTTTTTCCCGCAGTGCTTTAGCAACTTCTACGCTTTCATTTTTGCCCAAAATATCGTCCGTAATCACTTCGAACACATCAGTAAGCGGACCACCAGACATCGCTAACGGTTGCCCTATATTTGCAGCCGCCAATGCAACAGATTCATCCAAAGGCAACACGTAGTCTATCGGCCTATCTATGACCTTTTCGAAAGCTTCACGTGTCAATGCACTAGAAGCAGACAATCCTACTTTGTTAGCGACGATTGTTACCTTTTTGCCACCTTGATCTGTCGTTAAAAATTCCAAAAGTCGTGCAGTGTTTTGCGCAGATGCTAAGGTCATTTCAACCATAATCAAAAAGCAGTCAGCGCGACTCATACACACTCTGTTGATTGGACTAAGGTCTCGTTGAGCATCCAGCAAAACATAGTTAAATTGATGCTTTACCAAATCCATTAATGCTGTAAACGCTTCTATGTCTACGACAACACCTCTAACCAAATCAGCTAATCCACCAAGATAATATAGACGTTGCTCATATTTCCTTAGAATCGTTTCTACGAAATAATCATCAATTTTATCCGGAGATTCCAACAAATCTAAATAAGCATTTTCAGCTTTTAGATCTAGCATGAGATTTGCTGTTCCATGCAGAAAATCTGTATCCATAACCAATGTTCTTTTAAAGTGATGATTGGCCAATATCCAGGCAATGTTTATCGTCGAAGTAGTAGCTCCTGCACCTCCAACAGAACTGACAACATACACCACCTTACCGGTTTTTTCCGTATTCTTCTGCTGACCATTAGCTTCGTCTATTGCTCGAATTAACATGGTATTGCTTAGCGGCTTTACGATGTAATCGACCACTCCAACAGATAACAGATCGCGGAATAGCCCGACTTCATTCCTTCCGCCAATAACTATTATATTCACATTGGGGCTACTGAATTCCTTAATTTTATTGATATCACTCAAAGGCAATTCTGAATTCGAAATATCTACGATTAATATCTTTGGAGTCCGGTTAGTTTTCAAAAAAGCTATAATATCTTCTATTCCACCAGATCTCGCTTCAGAATAAGCCATGTTTTTTTCTTTTATCACGTTCCAAATAATCTGCTCTGAAACGGGGTCACATGCAAACCCTACCAGGTTATGCGGTAAATCTGACTCTTTTGCCATTCTTAGACTCCTTTACATACCATGCGTCGATTCCACTGTACCAGACGACGAAGATCCACTTGATGAACTATCACCACTAGAGGAAGAAGAACTGCTCGATGAACTTCCAGAAGAAGAGCTTCCAGAACTGCTAAGCGCTGCTATAGCACCATCAACCTCCTGCCCTTTATATTTACGCGGAGATATAAGATCTGCTTTATTCGCAATCATAAGTCCTAAATTGTATACATCGCTGGCTCCATATTTCGGCAGCTGTTTGTTTGAATCACAATCGCCATCATACTCTGTCCATGTACCAACGTCCGGATCAGTGACATGATAACTCAGAACATCTATACGAATCCCCGTACGTGCATCGTCATATACCGCTATACCTGAATCAACTATACGACTGGAAATAAAACCATTTTCTCGCATCAGCTGTTTCAAGGTGTTTCTGACTTTTTCTTGCGTCTCAAGAGGAATCGATTGCTTAGATACAAGCATGAAACCGATATTTGTAATATCTTGCCCCCTAGCATCTTTCAAAATCTTCTCTATCTGTGATCGCAATGATGCCGAAATGCTGAAATCTGCTCCACATGGTAAAAAGTGCGTTTGCTTATTTTCAGTAGCATCTACCACTGGCGTTTCACGAAAATGACCATCATCCGCTAAATATTGATGCTCACATCCACTTAGAAGAGCACCCATAGCAACCAATCTAATCAAATGCTTCATACTATTCTCTCCTTTTACTTAATCGAGAAACCCGCAGGGTTACACTTTTTCACATTCTTATGGAATTTCCGCGTAACAATTGACTCCAACGGAGAATACATGCGTGGAACCATATCAGTAGGAAGCTTCAATGCTTTCGATGATGGCTTGACGATATAAGGCGTAACTATCACGACCAATTCTTTCTCCGTAGATGATACAGAGGTGTTTCTAAATAACGCGCCCAATAATGGTATATCGGCCAAAAACGGCGTTTCAAATGCCGTTGCTGTGCGATTTGTCTGCAATAAACCTGCAATAACCAAACTCTGACCGCTACCAAGCTCAACGGTCGTTTCTGCCTCTTTTGTTGTCAAAGAAGGAGTTCCATCTTTAGTCTTAGAACTTATAGTACTAATTTCTGGTTTAACGTTTATTTTGATCCGATCTTCAGACAATACAACAGGAGTAAATTCTAATGTCGTACCCCATTCTTTAAATTCAGTTGTGTTTGAATCGCTGTTTGACTGAGCAACAGTATAACCATACTCTCCACCAGAGGTAAATTTTGCTGTTTGTCCCGACAGCGCTACCAAAGTCGGTTCAGCTAAAACAGAAGCAAATGATTCAGATGCCAATGCATCCAATAAAGCAGACACATGACTGCCGCCACCAGCCTGGATAAACCAACGGCCTCCCTGAACGTTGGTCGTCAATATAGAACTATCACTGCCTGTCAAAGCTGTTTTTATGTCATCAATACTAGATGTAGCTTCTAAAAAGCCTGTAACATTACCCATCATGAATCCAGCTTGAGAACCGTTAACCGAATTAGAAATTGACATAGCTCGCCAGTTAATACCTAAGCTCTTGTTCACTTCTCTAGATACCTCAGCTATTTTTACCTTCAACAACACCTGAGTCGCAGTCACTATACTCAGCTTGTTTATGATTTTTGCTGCTGTCACATAATGAGCGACGATACTCTGAATATCACGAGCATCTTCTGGAGAAGCAACTCGCCCTTTCAAAATAACTGCATCATCCATAGAGGTAATATCTACGTCCGCATCAGGATGCAAACTCTTTATAGTTGCTTTGATTTCTTGCAATGGATAGGTAACCCTAATCTGATAATCTGCAAGAACCTCTCCTTTTTTATTGTGAACAACCAAGGAAGTTATGCCCGGCTTCAACCCAGTAAGATATAGAGAATTTTCATTCAAGACATCAACGTCAGCCACCTTTGGATTGGGGATAAATACTTCGTTCGCGGCATCTTTCAGCTTGATAAAATTGACTGAATTTACCTCAATCACCTTAACATTTTTCTTTTTCTTAGCAGTCTGCTTAGACTTCGCTTTTGCTACACGAGGAGCAACAGGCGGCTTACTCACTTCTTCATCAGCTACATCATCCTCGAAATCTTCGTCTAACTCCGATACCTTCGCCACAGATGCACTAGATTTACCATCGGCCGCCCACAACATACCCGGGACCAACATGCTAGCAAGCACGTACACTATCTGGCCACAAAATTTCTTTTTCATACACATCTCCCACAAACAATCACACTAACCACATGGAACCCACACTACATAGAACTACCACTATAAGATCCAGAGGACATTCCACCTAAACCAGCAGCACCATCTGTCGCCATCTTCCTGCGCCCCATCTCGTCTAATTCTACCGACTTAGGGGTTAATTTTCGGTATATGACCACAGCTTTATCTTCTTTTTTTGCTGCCTTTAGCTCATCGTCATCATCACCAACAATGCGTCCACTCACAACTTCATATTTTCCGCTTTTTTCAGACTTCTGCATGGTAACAACAGGCGTTGATGCTGCTTCTGCAGTACCAGAAGCCACCACATTCTTAGAAGCACTACCAACTCGAGCCATTGTATTGAGCAGAATCGACATGTTCCGATCGTCTTTCTCTTTTTGCTGCTGAGCATCCATCAACGCGTCGGCAGCACTGCTCTTTTTCATGCTCGCTAAACTCGACACAAAAGCATTGGTAACCTTGTCATCCTTTACTTCTCCGTCGATTTCTTCAACTCCACTTTCGACATGTTCCGACTGATTTCGTACAGACAAAATGACACCACCACTGCCAACTTGCCTCAACATAATATCCACCAATTGCTCCTTTACCTCTAAAGTGACATTTTTCGGTGTTAACATGCCACCTAAGCTATTCAAAGTTCCGCCAAGCAATGAAGCATCTTGCTTTTGAGCTGTCTGCATGTCTGCTTTTGTCTCACCATCTAACGCTAATACAGTAAGAGCCTTGTACTTGTGTGTCTTGACCCTCTCACCTCTCTGCTCCATGATAAGAACATCGACCACATCTCCCGGATGAATCATACTACGAGAAACTGTAGACTTCTGATCGATTGGGAACGTAATTGCACGCATCCCTTCTCGCAACAGTGTATTTTCCTTCTTCTTTTTCTCTTGCTCTTTTTTCTTAGCTTCAGCCGCCTTCTTTTCTTTTTCCTCTTTTTCCTTTTTCAAAATATCTTCGTTAGAAAGCATTGAAATCGTCAAAGGAGTACCTGCAGGAATATCTGTCTTCGCCCACATTGTAAGAGCTAACTTGTAATCTCCTCCATTATTAAGTGGCTCACCTTTCGCGTTTTTAGCAATATAATCAGATTGCATTATATCTTTCGGCCATTTTTTCCATGATAATTTTCCGACCAAAATCTTCTCTCCTCTATCGATAAGAGAGCTGACCACCAATACGTCCACCTCCTCAACTTTTTGGGTTTCCTTCACCATAAGAGGAATATTGGGCATAGAAATCTCGTGCCCTGAACGACCACTATCTGATTTATTGGAAGATGAATTGCCTGGAACTAAAAACCTGGCCACAACAGTAATCACCAATGCAATCACCGATGCTATTACTACAGGAAGGACATCTTTTTTCTTCATCTCATCACCTAGCCACTAAAATATCCATATACCACTGCTAAACTACCTCCAGTTAACGCGACACCGTAGGGAATTTCCTGTGTTAAGGTGTCTCCCTGACAATGCTTTAACGCAACTGACCTTTTGGTTATTCTATTGAGGGAAAGTAAAGCAAAGTTTAACAACCAAAACTTTTTCCATTCTTTTTTGCGAAAACACAAATATCTCACCAGACGCCTACGTATAAAAAACACGCGTCGCCCCAGCAACATGTAAACAACAGAGATTACTAATCCCACCAAACTGACATAAAAGATAAACAAGGACCAATTGTGTCCAGCTAATAACAATAGTGGGACCAAGAGTTTGACATCGCCACCTCCCATAAGACCGTAGCGATTCAACATAAATGTTATGAGAAAACCAACTGAAGCGACTTGTAAGCCTTCTCCAAGGTTTCCATCTGTGACTCCAGTTACATATCCAACTGCATAGAGCAACAGCAGAGCCAATACATATTCATTTTCTATGCGAAAAAACAAAAAATCATTTATAGCGACCAATATCAGTACTACAGAAATCAAACCTAAAACAATCAATCCCGTATCTCCATTTATACGGGAATTGTATGCACAAATGAGTAAAGATATTCTTAACTAACAACAGTCTAGATACGAAATCATCAGGATGAATCCGCAATGACACTATGTACGCAATAATTCTTCTATGCGCTGAGCATAATCAAATGTTGTATCCAGTATGAACATGATATCAGGAGTATATTTAAGTCTCATGTGGGTACTAATATAATGGCGTAACCGAGCCTTATTAGCATCTAGCAGCTGCAAAGCGGACTCTTTTTCCCCTTTCAACGGAGCTATAAACACTTTCATATGGCGCAAACAAGGACTGACATCCACTCCAGTGACCGATATCATATGCGGATCCATGCCGCCATACTCCATATGAGCGTCTGATAGCAAAAAGCTAGACACAATCTTTTGTAGCTCTGCAGCAACCATATTTCTGCGAGGTGTAACTCTTTTTTGCATATAACTACAGTTGTCGAGCAACTTCCTCCATCTCAAAGCATTCGATAACATCATTCACATGTATATCGTTGTAATTTTCCAAGCGAATACCACATTCAAAACCTGATCTAACTTCTTTAACATCGTCTTTTCCTCGATGCAGCGAATGAATATCACCTGTGTACACGACAATACCATCTCTTATGAGACGTGCTTTTGCTCCACGACGCACACTGCCATCAGACACCATACAGCCTGCAATGCGACCTACCTTGGAAATATCGAATACTTTACGCACCTCTGCATTGCCCAGAATATTTTCCTTCAAATCAGGCGTTAACATACCAGACAAAAGCGCCTTAACATCGTCTATCAAATCATAAATAACAGAATAATAACGTGTATCGATTTTATCGTTAGCTATTTGATTTCGAGCATGCATATTTGCACGAACATCAAATCCCAAAATAATGGCATTAGACGCACGCGCCAATGTGACATCGCTCTCATTAATCTCACCGATACCTGAGTGAATGATTTTTACCACAACCTCATCATTCTCTAACCGCTGTAAACTCGTCGAGATAGCCTCTGCAGATCCCTGCACGTCAGCCTTGATAATAACGGACAAAATCTTCTGCTTACCATCATTCGAAATAGCTGAAAATCCTTTATCCAACACTCGCTTGGAAGACTGTACCCAAGAATGCTCTCTCTTCTTACGCTCTCTATAATTCGCAATTTCACGAGCTCTAGTCTCATCTGAAACAACAACAAAGTCATCCCCTGGAACTGTGGAACCATTGAAACCTATAATCTCGCCAGGTGTACCCGGTGTAATGTAAGGTAAATTATTGCGACGATCATCCCTAATCGCTCTCACCCTGCCGTAAACCGTACCTGAAACGAACACATCTCCTACCCGTAACGTGCCTTTATTAATCAAAACTGTCGCAACAGGACCTAGTCCCTTTTCCATACGTGATTCTACGACTATACCTTCAGCATCTCTATTAGGATTCGCTTTCAGATCCATAATATCAGCCTGAAGCAATATAGTTTCCTCCAACTTATCCAAATTTTTGCCGGTTTTCGCTGAAATCTCCACATCCATGATATCGCCACCAAAAGATTCCACGACGAGTTCATGCTTTAAAAGATCCTGCCTCACCTGATCTGGATTGGCCCCTGGTTTGTCTATCTTATTGATCGCAACAATAATAGGTACATTTGCAGCTTTTGCGTGATTAATCGCCTCAATCGTTTGATCTTTTACGCTATCATCAGCAGCAACAGTCAATACGACCACGTCTGTCACGTTTGCTCCGCGAGACCTCATCTCCGTAAATGCCGCGTGTCCAGGAGTATCAATAAAGGTGATTTTGCGACCATCTTGTATCTCAACCTGATAAGCACCGATACGCTGAGTAATACCGCCTGCTTCACGTAAAGCAACATCTGTTTTCCTCAGAGCATCCAGAAGAGATGTCTTCCCATGATCAACATGACCCATAATTGTCACTATAGGAGGACGTGGCAGCAAATCTTCCGGTGAATCCTCTTTTTTCAACCCTATTTCTATATCGCTATCACTAACGCGTTTTACCTTGTGCCCATATTCAAGAACAAGCAATTCAGCTGTGTCTGCATCAATTATATGATTCGCAGTCACCATGATCCCTTGCTTCATCAGTGACTTCACAACAGTGGCTGTGCTCACCGCAATACGATTCGAAAGCTCCTGTATGCTGATTGTCTCAGGCAAAATAACCTCTTTTACCACCTTTATCTCATCCAAATGAGATTTAGCACTATTCTTGTGCTTTTGCCCACGACTAGACGACGTTCTTACCCTTTCTTGCTCTTCGTCCAAAGCATTGTATATGGAAATTCTGCCAGAATGAGCAGCATACTTTCCTCGCAATTCCTTAATATTGCGTTTGATGGCTGAGCCTCTGCGCCCCCCCGGAGATTGCTGCATAATATCATCATCCGCAGACTCCGCTTGCTCATCGCGCCTATTGTGATGAGACGATGCTCGATGTCGAGATTCTGTCGATGTTGGCGCAGATGACTCACCCCTATCGCGCTTTTGTTCTTTACCATCATCTACATCACTTTTAGCTTCTACCTTGGATGGCTCTTCTGACTCTACTCCTTTGCTCTCTGTCACACTATCACCAGAGTCAGCCGCTACTACATCTGCAGGCGATTCATTACATTCTTGCTCAGCAGCATTTTGCGCTTCTTGTTCCTGTTTCAAACGAGCAGCACGCTCCATCTGTTCGTTTTCTTCACGTAAACGAGCATATTCTTGCTCCTTGCGAAGACGCTTTTCCATCTGCTCTTTTTCATCATTAAGAGCATTGCGAACAATGTTTAACCGAGTCAACATCTCATCACCGGTCAAATCACTATCCTTATAGGCAGCACTCAATTTGTCTGCCGGATTGACTCGTGTCCGCTTCTTCTTTATCTCAACAGCAACTACCTTAGATTTGCCATGAGAAAAGCTCTGACGTATCTTACTATCGGTAGTACCGACAACACCGCCCTTATTAACCTCCTTGGAGATAGAAAGACTTAGTGTACCTTTTTTGGTATTTGACGTATCTGCCATGTCATACCTCCTACTTAAACCAGTGCTCACGAGCTCCCATTATAATCTCATTGGCTCGTTCTTCGCTCAATGAAGGAATCATGTCCATAAGCTCATCTGTCGCTAAATCTGCAAGCCCATCAAGCGTAACAATCTTGTTTTTCACCAATTGCTGCATCACAGATTCATCCAAACCTAAACTGACAAGCCCTGGATCAACATTGCACGACTTTAAATACTCCGCAAACTCATCAGACTTTTTCTTCTGATAGGCCCGAGCACGTGAAAGCAACTCTTCTGCCAATTCATTGGTAAATCCTTCTATCGAAGTTAACTCGTCAACCGAACTCTCTGCTAGCTCATCAACACTAGCGAATCCTTCCGCAACAAGCAAATGAGATATAACCTCATCGCAATCCAATGCTTCCATAAATTCAGCCGAGCGAGCATGATACTCCTTACTGCGCCTTTCAAGAGCTTCACTCTCTGACACCACAGTCACTCCCCAACCAATAAGCTGAGAAGCCAAACGTACATTCTGCCCCCTTCGACCAATTGCTAAGCTCAATTGGTTATCAGCAGCCAAAACCTCAAACTTGCGATTTTCCTCGTCCATAATAACGCGACTAACCTCAGCTGGAGCCAAAGCATTCACAGCAAATGTCGCAGGATCCTCTGACCATGGAACTATGTCTATCTTTTCACCACGCAACTCCTGTGTAACAGCCTGTACACGCGCTCCTCGCACACCTACACACGCTCCAATGGGATCAATATGCGGATCAGCTGTATAAACAGCAATTTTGGCACGACTACCAGGATCGCGAGCAACAGCCTTTATCTCCACGATACCATCGTAAATCTCTGGCACCTCCTGCGTAAACAATTTCGCCAAAAACTGAGGATGCGTTCTTGATAGAAAAACCTGAGCGCCTCTCTCTTCCCTCGAAACGCTAACAATGTAAGCGCGTACTCGCTCTCCCACTCGAAAATTCTCCTTTGGAATAAGCTGCTCACGCCTGATAATTGCTTCTGTGCGACCAACATCCAGAGTCACAGAATTTGCCTCCGCACGCTTCACAACACCACTGACAATTTCTCCCACGCGCCCTTTGAACTCTTCATACTGTTTCTCGCGCTCAGCCTCTCGAATTTTACGCACAATCACCTGCCGACCAATTTGAGCGCTAACTCGCCCTAGGCCAATCGGGGGCAACTGAGTGGTAACAACCTGATCAACCTGAACATCCGGATTGTCCCTTCTGGCATCCTCTAGCGAAATTTGTACATGCTCGTCCTCGACAATCTCTTTCACTGTCATGCATTTGAAAATATTTACTGCACCAGTTTTGCGATCTATCGTAACGCGAATATCATGCTCAGCTCCATACTTAGAAAGAGCAACCTTCTGAATAGCATCCTCCATGCTTTCCAAAACTTTTTCCCTCTCTAAGCCTTTCTCCCTAGCAACAGTATCCGCAACCTGCAGTAACTCCGCTCCATAAAACCGAGAATCAGTCCATAATGCTGTAGACATATCCTAATCCTTTACCACGTAATCTCTCTTAATAGTAGCTTTCCGCACACAGTCCAATGATACACGAATATTGCCGCTTTCCCGACAAATATCTATGTAGTCACAATCCGACTCATGCACTACTCCAACAATCGTCACCTCTTCTTTGGCAACAACACCTTCGCTTTCCACCCATTCTAAACGAATGGACCTCCCCTGAAACCTTTCATAATCTTCTATTTTTCGGAGAAGACGAAACTCGCCAGGAGAGCTAACTTCGAGATTATACTTGCTTTTTATAAAATCTTCAACGTCCATAATAACAGAAATTAACCGACTGGCTGCCGCACAATCTTCAATGCTTGTCGGCCTATTGTCCAAACGCTCAATATCAACCTCTGCAACCAATACAGATCCACGCTTGCCACTTGACACATTGCGCACTCGCACATTAACAAGATCATAACCCTTTTCTCGCAATGGTTGCTCCACCGCTTGGATAATTCTCGCACCTAAATCCACTACCTAATCCATGAACACTAGCCCACATTAAGGCTAATCAAAAAATCCGCTTTTTTCAAGGATATTCATATGACCATATCTCGGGATAAAATACAGGCCACTTACAAAAATATCTTTTTTCAAAAAAAACTATTGACAAAAGATAAATATGTCTATATATACACATTGTAAGCAACAGAGTCTTTGTAGTGTAAGCGTAAAATAGAAAAAAGAACTTTTATTTAAGGAGATTTATTATGAAAAACATTTTAGCCGCAATTATGTTAATGGGTGCAACAGTTTCTGTAGAT
>CALXQQ010000006.1 GCA_944390775.1 uncultured Alphaproteobacteria bacterium | reverse complement strand
TTATCGACCACATCTGGTTTGGATAAAATCACATTTTTGCATTCGATTCTCACGGTATATTTTCCGGTTCCATCATTTACGAATTCGTATTGATCCGGAGAGATTGTGATAGTCGTTGTATTCGCATTCTCTCCTTGAGAAAATGTCTGCTCTCCTACGATTCCAACTGGGTCATTTCGCGTTGCAACCGAAACCGAGCAGTTTTCTGCTCTAGCAGAGTAGGATGTTTGCCCTGAGAATGAATATTCGCCATATCCACCCGCCGGTTTGGTTATTCCATTAAACGAGCCGCTGCTATATGGGTACTCATATGATGTGACTTTGAGATTTTCTACGTGCGCGTCAACATTAGCTTTATAAATATATGCCCCAAACTTGCCTGATGGATTAGTATTTGCACAATTTACAGTTATTTTGTATGGATCTTTGTTATATGTGGTGCTGATTTTATCTGCTACTCCTGTAAGATCAAATGATCCTCCTGTTTGTTGTTCATATTGGTTGTATATTTTTGTAGCAGGTTTTTCTGAACATCGATCATTTTTTTTGTCGTATTGGTATTTTTTTGTGCCTCCCTCCTCATGTCGCTCCATAAGGGGGGGTATGGGAGTTGTATTATTATGCTGATAGAAGCTGGTGTAATACCTCAGTGTATTTTCTTTTTCAAAATGTGCGTCAGCATAACATTTCCAAATCAATTTATTGCCTCTGGAATTCAAATAGACATTGCGATATCCATTTCCAGATTTCGCTGAAACCTTACATTGGTAATAAAAAAAGTAGCTCTCAATTTTGTTAGTTAGAGAACAACCATCGAAACTATATGTATTTTCTGAAGACCCACCTGCTTTAGAAACTGAAGAGGATAATTCTACTTTTGTAACTCGTGTGAGTGTACAATCTCTATACTTGAAATTTTCAGAAGAGATGTAATTATAATTTCCTTCAAGTGTAAAATTTTTTAATTTCACTGCTGATTGTACATCAATATTAGCTTTGGCTTTTGTATTGTTATGAGGTGTTGGTACTATTGGCGCAGCTATATCCTTTACTTGTGGAACATTAAAACACACTTTAAACTGTTTATCTGTATTTGTTTGGAATCGCACAACGCCTCTTTCCTGCGAGAAATCTGATTGTCCTGCAATCCACGCACAAGGAGACATGGCTTGTACAGTGAAATTTCTCTTAGCATTGGTCACAAATGTAATCACGCTTCTTGAGCTGCCATCTTCATTTTCAGCGATGTCTATGCTGCCAGGTTGTCCCTGTTCTATGGACTCTACTACTGAGCTTGGTTTGCTAGGTTGTTTGGGATCTGTTGATTCGCCACTTTGGTCTTTGGATGATTGGTTCCCTTTATCATTATTGTTATTGTCGGATTCATTTATTATTTCACGGCTCATCGTTACTGTTGGTTCCACAATTTCATATGGACGGTTTGAGACATCAGCAGATACGAAGCATAGGTTTTTGTAATTCACATCAAAATAATAATTTCCTGCACTGTCTTTGTTAACTATTTGTTCTGGGAGTATAAATATGGTTATTTCCTCACCAATCAAGCGATTTTCTCCATTTTTACACAGGTTGCTTGCTCCTGAATCGACATTTTGAATGTTTTGGAGCTGCACTTCAGCATATTCTTCGTTTCCTGTTAAACTTAAATCTAGTTGACCATCTCCACAGAAACACAACCAATTGTTTTCTCCTTCTGGGAGACTGTATATTCCTTGGTTTTTTAGGAGTTTTGCATCTTTTAGGGAGCTGATATTTCCACCGTATGTTTTGTTGTCTGAATTAACAAAAAAGAAATTGTTGAGATCGTAGCGCGCCGCAGTGTAGTGGTAAATGCTTTTTCGACAATGCGCTCTGCATTGACAATTTACATGCCAGCCATCTTTCCATACGCATTCTATATTTGTGAGGTCAAAGCCGGAAGGGCATGAAGCTTTGCAATCGCGGCATCCTTTGTCGCAATTGTAACACGACTCACAATATCCCCATGTTACGCTATCTGCATCTGCCTTATCTGTTGTGTGATAAGCGTAAGTTATGCGTCTGTTCTGTAGTCGTCCGGTGAAAACTTGTATACGATCGTAATATGCGGACCGCGGAATGTCGTGCACAGTATATCGATTTGAATCTACAAGAGTGTTTGCTTTTGGCCAGTAGTTGCTACCTACTCTAATTTCCACCTTGCGGTCTCCATATGGAGGTAATATACACGAGGTCATTACGAATTTGCCTCGTGTCATTCCATAGCACATTGGTTGGAAATCATAGGCGCTTATTTGCGCGAACTGAGGGGATTTTTGACCGCCCCAAGTCCATCCTCCGCTTGGGCGACATGATGCTAAATCAGTAGAGGTGGCAGAGAAGCACGTTTTTGTTTCAAGTGCTTTCCAATAGTGTCCATCATTCACAGAAATGCATGGATCGAAGTACTTTCCTGTATTATTGATAAAATTTTTCGAATCTGCATGATAGTCTTCATTAAGAATTAATGGCTTACTTTTCAGGGGATCTGCATCTGCAAAACCATAGTGGGCATAGCATCTTAGTACCTGCTTGCTTAGGGTGGCATCTGTTAACTTAGAATAAAATAGTTTGTATTTTAGCTTTTTGAGGGATAGGTTGTGTCCAAAATTCATTCCCCCTGTACTGGATATCGAATAGATAGATGATCCGAGATTTTTCATATTCCATATATATCTAGGGCCGGAGAAGGTAAATGCTCTCGTGCCAGAAACGGTATGTAGTCTACCGGTGCTTTGACTGGTTGCATGGTCGGTTACTCCGTTGTCTCCGTAAAATGTAACAGAAGGGAGCTTGTATGGTCGTACTTTTAATTGGACAACTCCTTTGTAGGTCATGCTAATTCGTACGGTTCCTTGATCTCCGGCAAGACCGTAGACTCCTGGGGCGAGTTGTTGATCAGGTCTTTCGAGACCGCCCTTTATAGCAGTGCATTTGATGATTCCCTTGAGCCCTTGGATGCTTCCTCCTTGCGGAATGGGATTAGCATTTTCAAAGCCGATTGTGTCGGATTCGATCATGGGGACTTCTGCTGCGTCGTTGTTGAATCCGAGGTAGGTTAATTCGCGAGGCTCAAAGCTGCTTGGAGCGTTCACAATTAGCACAACAGCTTTTTTCTTACTGGCTCTGGAGGGATGCTCAACTTGCTGAGCGGTGCTCTTTTTTGCTGGATGCGGAGCCCATTCGCTGAGTAGATTCGCCGCCCAGTGAAGAGGTAAAAAGAGAAAATTCGATTTGTTTCGAGTGTCGTTAAATGGTTGCATAATCCTGAGATATCGCGTCACTTTCTCAAGATCATCGTGTAGTTCATAAATATAGTAAGGCTGCGGAATAAATACCGGACATGTCTGCTCACATAAAGACGCCATGAGATTGCAGTGCCCAAGATAACAGGGTTGCATGTGTTGTCGCTGATATTTGTACGCATCTGTCGTGCAGGGATCGTTGGATAATAATAAGCCCGTGTCGTCCGAAATCGTTATTGTGCGATAGGTGCTCGGAGAACCTTGGCGGGTCATGATCGGAGTTCCTCCATAGCCAAATCCCCAGTTGTAGGCGTTGTTGAGAAGCTCTCCACCCCTCACCCCGTCGGTGTTGTAGGCCACGGATTGCTTGATGTAGGCTTTGTCAGGCATTTGGTCGATTTCTTTGATCGGAACTGTCCAGTCGTTCGCTTTGCTGTACGGATCAAGCGAAACTTTCGCCGAATATGGAATCACCCCTACCGCAACTCCAATGGTGTGATAAAAATTGTAGCGTAAAAAATCAGCACACGCATTCGCTATTGTGACAATCGGCGTTTCGTTGGTCGATCCACAGCGCTCGGCATTTTCTGTCGCAAGATTGTTCACGGTAAATGCCGCATGATTGGTCGGAATGGCTAGAATAATGTCTACATCACAGCGCGCAGGATAAATATAGGCTGTCCTCTTATCATGGGTCATTTTCGCAAGCTGAGCACTGTCGCAAATGAAACGATTCTGAGGCGCGTCTAGTTGGAGATTTAATTTGTTCTTCTCCTCCGCAAATACTTGATACGCCCCAACGTTCTCTCCTCCAGGTTTGGTCGAATAATAGTGTAATTTGCACGATACTCCGCCGTCTAAAGCATACTGATTCCCACTTGGATCCGCTTCAACGCCCGCAATGAGTTCATGGCCAACGCGATCAAGCATGTCTCCATTGCTTTTCTCACCTGTAAAACCATTGTAGTCCATGCCTTCAGGTGATAGTCGTTGCACAAATTTGTACGCAGGATAGTTCTCTTGAATGCTGGCTTTGTAAATCGGTACACTTTCTGCAATCAACATCATGCGATCCGATTCACTGTAGGCAGATTCGTTCAGCGCAGACGCCGCTGCCGCATATACCGCTTCCCGCTGGTTGTCCCATGTGTGCGCAGGATTGTATACCGTGAGAACCGCTTTCCCCGCTCGATATAACGCACTTTGCTCAGTGAGAATTTTCTCCATAAGATGCGTTTTGCTTATGAGGTAGTTCACAAAATAAAGACATACGGGAATCGCAACTGCTACCATAATCGCAACATACCCTGTGCTGGATTTTCGCATTTTGCGGGATATCGGCGCAAAAAGTTCTCGAATAATTCGTAGGATTTTTACCTTGCTACGCAACCACATATGTTATGCACTCTACTACAACAATCACATACTTTATCACAATACAAAATGCATTTTGATGAAAAATATATTAATATTTAGTTAATCGCGATTGTATTTTTCCTGTATGCAATTGTCGTGTATAAAATGTATACTATGCGAGAGAAGACTCATGGATGAATCTTCAGGAGTATTCGATTTGTGCGCTAGATGTAGTTGGCGCGGTGAATAAGGAGAGTTATGCAGTTTTTTTCAGGAATAGAAGATTATCTATCCAGAAGAAGTATGCCTGTGTCACATCTGCTGCTTGTGTTTGTTTTTCTGTTTTTTGCTTTTTTTGCGATTTTAACGGGATTTGCTGAGGGAAATTTCGCAGCGGTTATCGCGGTCATGATCACAGGATTGATTGCAATATCATTTTCTCGGGAAATTAAGAAAATATACGCGCATAATCAGTTGTTAACTTTTCAACGAAATATCGCTACAAACGGATTTGATGCATCATTGTGCGCATTTTTTATTTTCGCGAAAAATGGGAAATGTGTGTTTATCAATCGTATCGCACAGAATCTTTTTCCGGGATTTCGCGTGCGCAATATCGAAGATTTTATCGTATGTTTCGGGAAATATCCTCAGGTTGTGGAAGCGATACATAAGCTTCAAATTGCGGCTGCTAATCTGAAGCAGTCTCACATAGATGTGCCAATGGATTTGTGTTCAGAGAGTACAGCATTATGGCGCATTTCTGTATCGCCCATTGCGGAACATCCGGGATTTTCAGGATGGAGTATCATTGATCTTACGCCGTCAATTTCCAAGATTGAATCCTTAGAAACAAATAGTCATTTTTTGCTGGAGATGATTAATAGTTCTGGGGTTGGATATCTTTGTCTGGATGAAGATGGTCGGGTTATGTTTTGCAACAATGCGTTTTCGTATTGGATCGGACATCAGACAGACGAAATTGTCGGACAACACTACAGTCGGTTCGTGGAAGAAAGCGATGCTTTGTCGGGAAAAGCGGAACAGCAGTCTCTTCCCATGACGATTGTTTTAAAGTCGGATGTTGGCGATAATTTGGAGGTGGTAGCACGTCGTATTTCTTCGAATTCAGATAATTTTAGTACGTTTTTTATAACGAGAGATAATCAAAACAGTTCGGATTTAATTCAGGCTTTAGGCAAGACAAAATTATATTTTGAACACATTTTCGAAGATGCTCCGATCGGCATTGTGATTACAGATGGTGCAGAAATCATGAGCACATGCAATCATATAGCCAAGACGATTATTGGGGAACAGGAACTATCGGGTAAATCTCTGTTGGAGTATGTTGGAGACGAAGATAGGGAATCTGTGCGTGAGAAATTATATCAATTGATTAGCGCAACACATAAATCAATTGCCCCATTTGAGATATCGTTTAGACTTCAGTCTCAGCGTACAAGCATGATTTATATTTCTAAAATAGATGAGACTAAATATTATAAAGAAGGTAATGGGTTAGTTTTGTATCTAGTGGATATTACAGAACGAAAAGCTTTGCAACATCGTTTTGTGCAATCGCAAAAAATGCAGGCAGTTGGGCAATTGGCAGGAGGCATTGCTCACGATTTTAACAACTTACTGACAGCGATGATTGGATATTGTGATCTGTTGCTTGGCAAATATCTTCCATCTGATCAATCGTTTAATGATATTATGCAAATTAAACAAAATGCCAATAGAGCGTCTAATTTGGTGAGACAGCTGTTGGCTTTTTCTCGTCAGCAACCATTACAGCCAAAGATTTTGGTTGTGTCAGATGTATTGGGAGAATTATCGTCATTGTTAAAGCGGTTGCTTGGCGCAAAAATCGAGTTGAAAGTAATGCACGGAAATGAAGTTGATTTTATCAAGGTGGATCAAATTCAATTCGAACAGGTCATTATTAATCTCGCAGTAAATGCGCGTGATGCAATGAAAGATGGTGGATCTCTCACAATATGCACATCAGTATATAGTACGAAAGAACCTAAATTTTTGCGCGGAGATACCATGCCTCCAGGAGAATATATTTTGCTTGAGGTTTCTGATACCGGTTGTGGAATAGATGAAAACCAGATTAGTCGTATCTTTGATCCTTTCTTCTCGACAAAGGAAAAGGGCTGTGGAACAGGATTGGGGCTCTCTACTGTTTATGGAATTGTTAACCAAACAGGCGGTTTTATTTCTGTGGAAAGTAAGTTGGCGGTTGGTACAAAGTTTAGTTTGTATTTCCCAAAGGTGGCCCAGCAGGAAGTGGATGCGATCCCCAGCAGCTCACAGCCAAAAGAACGTAAGATTATAGACTTAACAGGTAGTGGTACCATATTGTTGGTAGAAGATGAAGATGCCGTCAGAATGTTTAGCGCAAGAGCTTTGAGGGATAAGGGCTATCGCGTGGTGGAGGCGCCAAACGGAGAGGCTGCTCTAGAATTTATTCGTAAAAACGGTAAAGTCGTGGATCTAATTATTACAGATGTGGTCATGCCAAAAATGGATGGCACAACCCTCATGGAGCATATTAAGAAATATACGCCAAATATGAAGGTAATATTTATATCGGGCTACACTGAAGATAGTTTCCGAACATCGCTGGCAAACGATAGTAGAGTGCATTTTCTAGCGAAACCATTTAACCTTAAAGAGTTGGCTATGAAGGTAAAAGAGGTGCTCGGTAGATGATGTCACTAAGACCGGTAAAAATTTTTTTGGGTGCAGATCATGCGGGTTTTTGTTTGAAAAATGTTCTTCGTGATTATCTGTGTCAGTCAGCATATGAGGTAGTGGATTGCGGAACCTATTCTCCTGATTCATGTGATTATCCGCTATTTGCGACTAAAGTGACAGAGTCTATCGCATGCGCAATTGACGAATGTGGAGATGAAAAAAATACAGCTGACCATGTACGCGGCATATTAATATGTGGTACAGGAGTTGGTATGAGTATTGCAGCAAATCGATACAGCTGTATCAGGGCGGCTCTTTGCTACAATGAGGATATGGTACGACTGGCTCGTCAGCATAATAATGCAAATGTATTGGTGCTGGGTGCTCGGATGATCGAGCCATATCAGGCGATCGAATTGACCAAGATTTTCTTGAGCGATAATTTTGATGGAGGACGGCACCAACGACGCCTCGATATGCTTAGTTAGCTCTCAAAGCGTGGTCGATGCTGATTTTTTACTATAAACTCTGAACAATAACATTTTTTCTGAATGCTGTAGCTATCGCATTTGCCATTTCATTAGAAGAGTAATTTGCGGAAATGACTAACGGAGCATACATTGGGATGTCATTGTAAAATTTTGCTTGTAAATTCATGCTGCGAGATTGCATGAATCCCATTTTTAACCATCCATCTTGTTGTACTACATGAAATGATTGCGCAGGTATTCCTTCCAAAGTATATAGGTTATTCATTGCTTCAGATTTGGAAAAAACAGCTAATACGAAACTAATTACAAAAAATATATGTTTCATTTTTATTTCTCCTTATAAACTGGGATATTGTATGAAAATAATAATTGCCTGTAAAGTATAAATTATGTTTTGTTATGGCCAATTTAATAAAAAAGAAAATAAATATTTGATAGATGGTGTATGAATTTTATTAGCGCCGCACCTTGCATGATTGATGCTGATTTTTTTACTGTAAACTCTGAACAATAACATTTTTTCTGAATGCTGTAGCTATCGCATTTGCTATTTCATTAGAAGAGTAATTTGCGGAAATGACTAACGGAGCATACATTGGGATGCCGTTATAATTCTCGGCCTTCAAATGTATGCTAGGGGTTTGTATGAAATCCGTATGTAATCGTCCATTTTGTTGAACTATATGAAATAATTGCGTTGGTATTCCTTCCAAAGTATATAGGTTATCCATTGCTTCAGATTTGGAAAAAACAGCTAACACGAAACTAATTACAAAAAATATATGTTTCATTTTTATTTCTCCTTATAAACTGGAATATTGTATGAAAATAATAATTGTTTGTAAAGTATAAATTATGTTTTGTTGTGGCCAATTTAATAAAAAAGAAAATAAATATTTGATAGATGGTGTATGAATTTTATAGTGCCGCAACTTGCATGATTGATGCTGATTTTTTTACTGTAAACTCTGAACAATAACATTTTTTCTGAATGCACTGATCAATTCATTGGCGATGATGTCAGATGAGTCTTGGCCAAATATGCATAAAGGAGTATATAGTCTGATGTCGTCAAAATATGGTTCAAATGTTACAAGAGTTTGCGACTCCCACTTTTCTCTAGCGGTTTGTATATACAACTTTCCATTGCGTTGGACTAAACAAAATGCATCGGGGGATATGCCTTCTAAAGTATACATATTGTGTTGGTTGCGTCTTTGTTGGATGGCTGAATATATTTCTGAAATGGTTCTGTTTGCACAGTCGAATATTCTATCCATTGCATCAGCTGCAGGAGATATTATGGAGACTAGTGCGGCTACAAATAATATATTTTTCATTTCATTATCCTTTGTTTGTAGGGCCTATATAATAAATCACAAATATTAATCAATGATAGTATTTCACAATAAACACAGTTTTTTGGAATGCGTATGATAATTCTGCCGCAACATCATCTGGAGGCGCGTTTCCTGGAATATTTGTAGGGCGTATAAGTTCAAGCTCATGATACTTTGGTGGATTCAATTTTAAAGAGGAGGTTTCTAAATCATTTAGTTTGAATCTCTCTTTAGACTGAACTAGATGAAATTGCTCTTTGGGGACTCCTTTTAAAAAATATTCCACCGAAGAATACATGGAATATGTATCAAGCGACATTATACAGCAACAGATATATATAAAAGCACGCATCTTATTTCCTCATTCATTGCATATTAAACACAATCAGCTTAAATTATGATTAATATGTTGGTCAATGTTATACTCATGACTTGCTTATTCCCAAAGCATGATTCTTTTATTTACTATAACTTTTTTGTGAAATGTTTCGTAAATAAGCTTAATTATTTCGCTTTCAGGAGCATCGTTGGGGATAATTAGTGGGCTATACATTCTTAGATTATTATAGTAATCCGATCGTATATTTATCTGGAAATATAGAACACCGTTTAATCTGTATTGATTTTGCCATTGTGTGAGGGAAAATGTCGATTTATTAACTCCTTTCAGAGTATATTCCGTAACTGGTGGGATAGCGCTAGCGCTAAGACTTGCTAAAAACAGACAAAACCGCGCAACTTTTTTCATATGCTTTCTTCGTTATATATAACTACATAATATTGTGTTTGTAATAAAATGCAATACTAGGTTGATTGGCATTTTCTCTCTTCACAATCTGGACAAAGATTTTTAATGGCGCATTTGTCGCAGTTAGGGGTACGTGCTTTGCACACGTATCTGCCATGTAACACCAATAGATTGCTGATTGAGTGTTTATAGTTATCTGGGATGATTTTTTCCAAATCTTGTTCTACTTTTTTGGGATCGTTGTGCTGCGAGAATCCCAAACGCTTGCTTAGGCGTAGAACGTGAGTATCAACAGCGATAGTTGGTAATCCGCACAATGTATTGAGGACAACATTGGCTGATTTTCTGCCGACTCCTGGCAGTTTTTCCAAATCTTCTCGCGTGAGGGGAACTTCACCATTGTACTGATCTTGTAGCACCTTACTGAGGGCTATTATATTTCGAGCTTTATTGCGGTATAGGCCAATGGAGCTTATTTTTTCTGCTAATCCATTTTCTCCGAGAGCCAAAATTTTGTCTATGGTATCATAGTGTTCAAACAGGGTCTCTGTTACCTTATTCACCTGAACATCTGTTGTTTGTGCGGACATGATTACGGCTAGTAAGAATGTGTATGGAGATTTGTAATTTAGCTCTGATTCTGGATTTGGAATTTCTTTGCTTAATATTTTGCAGATTTCTGAGATACGTTCAGCATCATTTGTTGTAGACATATTATCGCTCCTTACTAGCTAGAAAATCTTGCATATTATATAGGCCTGCTGGCTGATCTAACAACCACTCTGCGCATTGTAATGCGCCTCGAGCAAATATTGTGCGATTGAATGCTCTATGTGCGATAGTTATTTCCTCGTCATTGCTGGAAAATGTGCACACGTGCTCTCCGAAAATTTCTCCCACGCGCAATGAGACGATTTGCGCAGATTTCTCTGCTGCACGCTCTAAAAACAACGCTGTTCCAGATGGTTTATCTTTTTTATGGCGATGATGTCGTTCTATGATGCTGAAATCGCTGTTTGGCAATAGTTTAGCGCATGTTTTTATAAAGCTTGCTATCAGTTGGATTCCGATGCTGAAATTTTCAGCGATCAGCAGAGGTGCGTGTCGGGAATATTGTCGCAACTGATCGTGCTCTGCGATAGACAAGCCCGTTGTCCCAGATACAATCGGGCGTGATGCTTCGGTTGCAATTTCTGCGACTTTTAATATGGCGGTTGGGGTCGAGAAATCTATCAATATATCTGATGCGCTAACAATAGCTTTTATTTGATCGCAGGTCGTATCGCTGGATATGCCTCCAACGTAGTCAGAAGGAGATATCAGTTTTGTTAGCTCCAAGCCCATTCTACCCGTGGCGCCTACAATGCCAACTTTCATAGTTGCTTCCTTTTTCAGCCCAAATTGTGTTATACTGTATTATATAAACGCGATAATTGGTAGAGTACAACTCATGACAAAGTATGGTTTTACCTTTTCTCAGGTTATGCGCTTTACTATTCCGATGATTTTAACATCATTGGTAGTGACGTTGATGTTCGTAACGGATAGATTGGTATTAGGACGATACTCAATAAATGCTATGACAGCCGCTACCATAGGTGGCAATTTCCTCGCTATGACGGCATTTTTGGGCGTAAGTATTGCGAATGTGGCCACAGTTTTTGTGGGACAGTACAATGGATCAGGCGAATATGAGAAAATTGGGCGTCCCGTATGGCAGATGATATATTTCGGATTGATGTTATTTGTTATATTTGTGCCGGCATCTTTACTGTGTCATAAGTGGGGAATATTTGCTCCTGCATATGAATATGAAGGACTGAATTACATTAAGCCATTATTGGCTTGCATGGGAAGTTTAGCTTGTATTTCGACTGCGCTTACAGCGTTTTTTGTTGGACGCGGTCGTAGCATGGTGATTATTGTTGTGTTTGCGTGTGCCAATATCATCAACCTTTTTCTGGACATAATGATGGTATTTGGCATAGACGGATGGTGGGCGCCAATGGGAGCACAAGGCGCAGCATATGCGACGATTATCACGGAAATATGTCAGGTGATAGCGCTATTTATTTTGTTTCTTCATCCGAGAAACAGGGATAAATATCGTACTCATGATTATCAATTTCGTAGAAATCTACTACTTAAGTGTATGAAGGTTGGCGTACCTTTATCTTTAACGCGTCTTATTACTTTATCTTCTTGGTTTACGCTGGCTAGCATATTTAGTTATGCTTCTCCAGATATAGCTGCGGTTGAAGCGTTTGCGGTAACTATTTGGGTGTTATTTATATTTTTTGCTGAGGGAGGTAGCAGAGCACTTTCTTCGCTTGCTGCGAATTTGATTGGGCAACACAATCGAGATGGCGTGGGACATTTATTATCGCTATTTTTACGTTGCAACTATGTATTATGTGCGCTGCTGCTAATTCCTCTGATATGGAGAAGTGATATCGTATTGCAAATCATAGATTCTATTAATCAAGATTTTGCTCATTTGCATGATGAAATGTTGTTTGTTCTATACAGTTTGTGGTTACAATTATTGTTAGATGGTATTTACTATTTGTTTTGCGGTGTGCTGAATGCGGGTGGAGATACAAAATTTCCGATGGTGCTGGAATCAACCACATTGGTGTTAGGAGTCGTTTTGCCAACAGTCATTATATATCATATGGGTTTGCTAACCACCATAAAGTATACCTACACACTATTGCCCATTACTCAAATTATCAATGTAGTGTTAGTTTATTATAGATATAAACAGCAGAAATGGTATAAATTATTAGTGAAAGAACAGTCCAACGTGGTTTTGTAGTAGGATTACGACCTGTTTGGAAAATGTTGTTAGAGTGAAAATGGAGAGTAATGTGTTGAAATTGTTGAGAAAAATTTGCCCGACAGGGGGGGGGGGCAAATTCCTCTAAGGCAAAAAATGGTCGAGCATCAAGCATAGGTCGATTTATTGGATCTAGGTTATCGACCAAAGGAGCGATTTTAATTGAGTTTGCTTTTTCAGTCCCTATTTTCCTCACGCTTATATACTACCTTCACGATATTCCCAAAGCACAAAGATATCACCGACA
>CALXQQ010000005.1 GCA_944390775.1 uncultured Alphaproteobacteria bacterium | reverse complement strand
CTCCAATGTCAACTCTGTGTTTTATAACAAATACTATTTGTCTTGACTTTTCAACAGAAGCAGGCTACATTACCATACACTGTTTATACTTATGAATGGAGAGTTTTGTGGCATTAAAGATTCGTCTTGCTCGTGGAGGAGCGAAAAAGCGGCCTTTTTATCGCATGGTAGTTGCGGATTCTCGTGCTGCTCGCGATGGTGCGTTTTTAGAAAAGTTAGGATATTACAATCCGTTTGTTGAGCATGGCCAAGATGGTCGTGTTGTTGTAAAAGAAGAGAGATTGCGCTATTGGATGTCTGTTGGAGCAAAACCATCGGAGAGAGTAGCTGTATTGCTGAGCACTTTGGGTTTGTGTGATAAGCCTGTGATTGTGCCATCTCCAAAGAAGTCAGCACCAAAGAAAAAGGCGCAGGAACGTATGGCTGCTAAAGCAGCGGCAGCTGAGGGGTAATAAACCTCTTCCTGTCTTATGGTTGAAATCTTAAAAATAACTGGGGCTTTTGGCATAAGAGGTTGGGTCAGAGCCCGTGTTTTTGCTGATGACTTACGTGTTTACGATAGTATTCGCGATTCTTCTGGTCGTCAGTTTTCTTTTAGTATTAAGCGTTTTTTGGGCGGAAGCATGGTTGTTCTGTCTTTGGAAGGTGTGTCGGACCGTACTCAAGCAGAACAGTTGAGAGGCGAATCGTTTTTTGTTGCTCATTCAGATTTGCCTGAGTTGAACTCGGATACATTCTACATTCATGACTTAATAGGGCGATCAGTTACGGTGCAGGATGGTAGTGAATCATGCAAAATATCTGCGGTGTACAATTATGGCGCCGGCGATATTTTGGAGATCTCCTCTGGCGAAATTCAGTTTTTGGTGCCATTCACAAGGGATAACTTTCCGATAGTTGATGAGTCTTCTGTTGTCATTTCAAGTGAAGCTTTTCATCAATTCAAAAATATTGTGTGATCAACAATGTGGCAAGCAAACGTTTTTACGATTTTTCCAATGGCGTTTCCGGGAACGCTCGGCGTGTCTCTTATTGGAAAAGCATTGGAGCAGCAGCGTTGGCGTCTTAATTTGATTGATTTAAAGCAATTTCCTGTGAAGTCTGATCGTATAGATGATAAGCCGTATGGAGGCGGAGCTGGTATGGTGCTTTCTCCAGAAGTCTTCGCTAAAGCATTCGATACATTAACGCCAGAACAGCAAAATTTGCGTCGCATATATTTTTCTCCCCGTGGCCGGCAATTTACGCAGCAGGATTTGAAAAATATCAGTGAAACTAATGGAATAACGATTTTATGTGGTCGTTATGAAGGAGTAGATCAGAGAATCATAGACTATTATCAGCTGGAAGAGGTATCTATCGGAGATTTTGTGTTGATGGGAGGTGAAGTGGCAGCAATGGCAATTATAGAAGGATGTGTCAGATTGTTGCCGCAAGTCGTGGGAAATAGCGAATCCATCGCAGATGACAGTTTTCAGGGACAATTGTTGGAAAGCGATATATACACACAGCCAGCTTGTTTTCGTGGCATGACTGTTCCAAGCGTGCTTCAGAGCGGACACCACGAGAGAATATCTCGCTTTCGCCTAGAACAGTCACAAATGCTAACCAGAAAATTGCGCCCCGATCTATGGGGCAAGTATGTAGAAAAACAATTGAGACAAGCTAAAGATTAGTCCTCGATATTTTCGTATTTATTATCGATGTCATCGACGATTGACACGCCGTTACCAGATGCTTCTGATGATGTTAAATCAAATGCTTGCATTTCTGTGGGATTGTAGTCGTCTCCTTCAACATCATCTTCGATATTGTCTTCATCATTTTCCCACGTCGTAAAGGTGCGTAAGCCATTAATTATTTCATTTTCTAGGGTTTCTATGTTCAGTTTTGAAGCTGCGATCTCTCGCAACGCAATTACAGTCTTTTTTTCATCATTTTTTTCGATCAAAACAGGATTTCCAGCTAAAATTTGTCTGGCGCGCTGAGCCGCCAACAATACCAAGTCAAACCTGCTATGTACCACTTTTTCACAGTCTTCTACAGTTACACGTGCCATGATATTTCTCCTCAATGCGGATCCCGAATTTTAGCTTATAATATGTTGATTTGCAAGAGTGTGTTATGAAACAGGTTAGGATGGGGAATTTGCTCAAATTATGTCGAGTAAGAATTGCGAAATGTTTTTTACCCCAGAAAAGGCATCACATTTCGCAACATCTTCTTTATTTTTTTGTTTGTGCTTCTTCTTGTGGCAACATATTCGCTTTCATTGCTTGAACGGCATACTCTGGCGACCAGGCACAAACTTCTTTAAAGGACAAGTGTTTAAAGGACAAGTGAAAATTATCACGAAGAAGCAAAAGCACACGTTGGTATGGGGTAAACATTGCCTCAAGCTGAAACCATCCTTTTGGGAAAAATCTTGAAGGTCCAATGCAAACCAGACACTCAGAAAGGCATACATCTTGCATTTTTACCAATCTAGAACCTAGTTCAAACACGACTAACCGTATGCAGGCTCTGCCAAAACACCCTGCCTCAATTTCTTCGACCGTATATGGTATAAATAGGCGTCTAAGTAAGGGAGCTTGACAAAAGCCTGTTGGCAAAACTTTAATATTACAATTCTCTAGCGAAAGCATCTCAAGATTAGGGAAGTAGAAAGAATCTACACTCTTATCATTGATCTTAATACTACCACTGGGATCAACAAAACCCGTAAATTGAGATCCTTTCATAAAGGATATGCTAGTAGCCTTGCTACAAAAGGATACAGATATCGATTTTACATTAGGGGCAAATATCAGTTTTTGTTTAGATGTGTTCAGTCTAGGTGATACGGATCTTATATGCTCTCCAGACACCACATAGACATTCTTTTTGACAACATCGCTACTTTCATGACAAAACTCATAATCAACGCCATAGTATTGGCATAATTGTTCTATTTCATCATTATCTGTTTGTTGAATAAAATCTGCGATACTTGCTTTTTGTTCAGGATCCATTTTAAGAAACTTTTCTATATTTTCTTTCTGTTTATTAGGTAGTTGGGAATGCTCAGCTATATCTTTATCATCCAGTGCAGAACATGATCTAGATTCAGTGCTAATTCCAAAATTTGGGTGTTTTTTGCACCATATTGCAGCATACAAATCTCTCAGTAGATAGGCTTTGCCCGTGGTATCACATGGTTCTATTTGTAGTTTGTCTCGCTCTATACCCGCATTCTTGCACGCTTCTCTTAACCATGAAAAATTCTTCTCTGGATATGAGACAAATATGACTTTTTCTAAAGTCTTACAGCCTGAAAAAGCAGCATCCTCGATAGACTCCACTTGCGAATTTGCCCCAAAAATAATAGTATGTAAATTGCTTAAACCTTCAAAGCATTCTCTTCCAATATATTCTACATCAGAATCAATATAGACAACAGGATATTTGCGGATCTCGCAGGATGTATTATCTCTGAATAGGCTTTTTCCCCTCATAACATATGTATCATCCAATTTCAATTTGTGATCTACTAGAACCTTTTCGACAGTTTCCGGTAATTTTTTTCCTCTTTGCAAAACAGCTGCGGCCCCCCATCCGCTATGTGTCCTTATAACTTTTTCCAGTTTTTTGCACTCTGGAAAGTCTTCTAGAGTAGAGTAACCCAGTGGAGAATTAGGCCCAAAAATGATAGTACGTAAATTGTCTAACCCTTCAAAGCACTCGTCTTCCATCCATTCCACATCAGAATCAATATAGATAATAGGATATTTGAGGATTTCGTCGGATATGTCGCATTTAAGTATGTTTTTTCCTCTCATAACATATGTATCATCCAATTTCAATTTGTGATCTACTAGAACCTTTTCGACAGTTTCCGGTAATTTTTTTCCTCTTTGCAAAACAGCTGCGGGTCCCCATCCGCTATGTATCCTTATAACTTTTTCCAGTTTTTTGCACTTTGGAAAGTCTTCTATAGATAGATTTAGTGGAGAATTAAGTCCAAAAATGATAGTACGTAAATTGTCTAACCCTTCAAAGCACTCGTCTTCCATCCATTCCACATCAGAATCAATATAGATAATAGGATATTTGAGGATCTCGCAGGATATATCGCCTTTGAATAGACTTTTTCCCCTCATAACATATGTGTCCGACAATTCCAATTTGTTATCTGCTAGAACCTTTTCTATTGTTGGCGGTAATATCCCTTTTTGCTTCAAAACAGCTGCAGAGCCCCATGTTCTATATTTTTCAACATGTTGTGAGTAGTCTATATTCATACATGCACGTGCCATATCTGCGGCTATTACTGCACAGCATTCGTCGTAAGATCTTGCAAAAAGATATTCTTTTGTCTCTGGAACTGATTTGTATAAATTTTCAAGAGTGTTATTGTTCAAACATGTAAGTCTGGGGTGGCCTAAATTCAAAATAACGTTGAAGTCTTGCTGCCAGCTCTTTATAAATTCAATGTTGCTACATTTAGGATGAAAGAATATCATCCCTCTTTGTTTTACAGAAAGAAACATAGCTGCCGATACTTGTGTAATGCTTGGAGGAATATCAAACTGGCCGTAAAAACAGGGGGATAGCCTATCTTCATCTATATAACCTATATGGCATAATTTAGAGTTGGGGCCACAACAGACACGAAAAGACAGATAAGTCATATTATAATCATGGTAAGACATGCTTTCGTGAAATATCTTTTCTACTTCATCTCCTATCACAACACAATCAGCGTACTTCCAAAATGGCATGTCCCCTAGATTTTTAATCTCTGTCCCTCTCAAAACAAGCACTCTGCTCAGGTTGAGTCCTTGCCTTTCCAATTCGAGTTTTTGCTCCTCAGACAACTTACCTGCATTCCATAAATCACTTGCCCATGCAAATTGTGAATAATCTTGCTGAGGTTGTGTCAGAGTGTCTGCTGGTAATGATGCAAAGGAATCAGTGGGAGCACTAGCTAAATCTGAAATGTCCACATCATGGCGGTCTTCTGCAGCTGGTTGTGCCGGTCGCGTGCTCTTCGGCGTTTTTTTAGAAGGCTGCGTAGATGTTGCCATGGCACCTGAATGCGTTTTTTTATGTATTTTCTTGGCGCCTGAACGCGTTTTATTAATCCGCTCTAGAGGAAGCATAGCATCAGTACTACTCAACGTAAAAGCAAGCGAAAGCAAACATAGACAATATTTTTTCATAATTAGTATCCAATTCTCACATAGCGTGTACTATGCAGTATTTGCAAAACAATGTCAAGAGAATTGTGTAAAATAAAACAAGGCTGTACCCAATTTAGATGTTAAATAATTATGAAAAAATTTAGTTTCTATGCGATATAGTTATTGTCTGAATTCACGGGATACCATGAAAAAATGTAAATGCGGACATAAACTTGTATTTTTTCAAATATAATGTATAATGTGTTATGACATTGGGGTGTAGCCAAGTGGTAAGGCAGCGGGTTTTGGTCCCGCCATTCCGTGGGTTCGAATCCTACCACCCCAGCCATCCAGGCATTCTCCAACAATGTACTAGCAGATACGATAGTTCATATAACCAATCTTTTCTGATCTAGTTGTTCATCTGCGGATCCGATCAATGCCTATGCTCTTTTTTTAATGTTAGCGAACATCTGGATAACCGTTTAACACTCTCCACTTTCCCAACTATTTTATAATCTGCTCAACTGTAAAAATTTGTCAGCGCGATGCTCTTTATAATTTTTTACATTACTCATCGTACTCTGCAATGCAGCTTTTACGCTTTCTTTTACAGATTTGATAGCTGCAGCGTGATCGGTATGAGCGCCGCCTAATGGTTCCGATATGATTTCATCTATCATTTTGAATTCGAGCAAATCATGAGCGGTTAGCTTAAGACTGTCAGCTGCATCTTCAGCTTTTTCCACGTCTCTATATAGGATAGATGCACAGCCTTCTGGAGAAATAACGGAGTATACTGAGTGCTCCAACATCAATATATTATTGGCTGCAGCTAAGGCAACAGCGCCTCCTGAGCCGCCTTCTCCGATTATTGTGGCGATCATTGGACATGGAAAATTCAAAGATGCTTCTATACTTCTAGCAATTGCTTCTGCCTGCCCACGTTCTTCTGCGCCTATTCCGGGATAAGCGCCTGCAGTATCTATAAAAGTGAGTAAAGGTAGTTGAAATTTCGCAGCGAGCTTCATAATACGACACGCTTTGCGATAGCCTTCCGGATGAGGCATACCAAAATTGTGTCTAATGCGATCGTCTGTATCGCGTCCTTTTTCGTGACCGAGGATTGCTACGGATATTCCGCAAAATCTACCAATGCCGGCTGTTATGGCTAGATCTTCTCCGAAAAGCCGATCTCCAGCAAGAGGGGCGAAATCATCAATCATACCTTTTATATAGTCTGAGGTATGAGGACGCTCCTGATGACGCGCGACCAATACCTTCTGCCATGGAGTGAGATTGCTATAAATCTGCTTTAACAACTTTTTCTGTTTGCTTTCCAGCTTTTTGATTTCCTCAACTATATTTAAGTCGCCACCGTTTAGGTTTTTCAGTTCTTTTATTTTTGCTTCAAGTTCAAAAATGGGCTTTTCGAAATCTAAAATGAACATTATTTTTGCTCCAAAACTGCTATGATGATAGCGCAATAAAGCTCACCTGACAATAAAACTCGTAATCATTCTATAAAATTATATAAATAGGTATTAGTCTAACTAATTTGTAAAAACGCTGATGTTTGTTCTTGTGCTGTTAATAAGTATGTGCCAATGCCATAACATCTAGGACACACAGATAACCAATCGGAAGCAACAGCTCCACAATGACTGCATTGCCATACAAAATTAACAACAATGGATTCGTTCATGATAGGAGGAGCTTCATCCAGCTGATGAGATGTTAGTAGGATCTTGCGCGCTATAAAATCATAGTGACAACGTTCATACGCTGTTTCGAAATATTGCAGGGCCGTTGGATACATTTCTGCTTCGAATGCAATTTTTCCTAGCTCATACTGAGGGATCCAAGAATCTGGAGCGTACGTTGCGATTTTTTCTCCTAGTTTAAGTCGATCCATTATGCTTAAGCTGTCTCCGCAATTGCTATATGCTTGGAACAGATTTTGTGCAGGATTTTTTTCAAACGATTTGCATAGCACTTTTTTAGCGGCACGATATTCGTTTTGTTGTCGTAAAAGATTCGCATAGTGCATTGCGCACATTGTCAGATCCGGCTGTAGATTGAATGCTTTTTTTGCGAGAGATTCATCGCTGGTTAGAAGGCTTTTTTCGTATAAAAAAACAGCTTGCCATAAGGCTATTTTGCTATCATCTCGAATAGTTTTATGCAAATGTTTCAGATAGCATTCACCACGAGAGAAATCATGCTGTTTGATTGTAATTGCGAGTGCATGTGCAGCTAAATCAGGTGCTGCAGTTGACGAAATTATAGCGTCTACAGAGTTTAGTATATCTTCTTCAGAATGATTTTGTAGGCCTAGTTGATATAGACTATGTGCTCCGAATACGGTATTACTCTCAGTGCGACACATACTGTAGAAGATTGATTTTGCTTCATGGTTGTTGTGTGATAATAACTGCAATTGTCCCTCTAACCATGAAACAAGAGGAATATCGCCGAGATGTTTTTTTGCCTGAGACAGGGCTTTACCAGCACTCACCTTATCTTTCAAAAGAACGTTAGAAAACGCTGACTGCAAGCTATCTAAGCCTTTCTGCCATTTGGGTCTGCCTTGAAAGAGCTTTCCTATCCCGCGGCAGATCGCCAAGAATAACTCTAGCAATAATACTAAGCATGCCACTCCAATAGCTAAGGCTGCGACACTGAAACACATCTGAGATTGTCCGATCTCAAGTGTCACTGTTCCACCAAAATAGATGGCAGCTGCTAACAATCCAACGAATGCTATAAGTTCTATAAAGTATCTCAAATCGACCTACACTATAGCCCCGGTACTGAACCCGTGGTAATCATGTTCTTAATCGTCATGAAAAAATCAACCACATCATTAAACGCAATCTTAGCGTAGTGCATGAGTGTATCCCAATACCCTAAGAAATAGGCGGCAGCCAAGACCAAGCCTATTAAGACTATAAAGATAAACAGCTCGCGAATTATATCGCTTAATAAGCCATGCTCATTCTCATCAGACATATCCTTCCTCCTATATTTAATCAGTATTGGATAGTACATAGCCGGACACTTCCGATAACTTACGTTGATTTATCTTTCTAAAGCGCACAACTTGTTTCAAAAAACGATTACACAAACTTTGCTCGTTCTCTCCTTGATTTGTGGATACACAATCTATGCCTCGAACCAACTCCTGTACCATTTCTAATAGTGCTTTATCATTAGTAAATATTCGGTTAAAACGCTCCAATTCATGTGTACAATCTTCATTGTTTTCTAACTTATGCCTCAAGGCTACCCAAGCCATCCACTTATCGCGTCGTGAACACTGAGAGCCATCTTGCATGGCATGGATCGTTGCTAACTTTTGCTGTAAATCTGCTACTTGGTCTTCCAGCTGTTTTAGATGGGTAGCCTGCCTAGCAACCAGTTCTGTGATATTATCCAAATGAGGTTGTAGTTTGTTTTGTTGATGCGCAACATAAGAAGATACAATTTTATCTGCTGCTAGATAGCATGCAATGCAGCTTACGCAAAATGCTAACATGAACGCTTTACAAGAACTTTTACAGCATGAAAAAGGTGAGCATTCACATGTTCCTTCATAGTTGTCAGTGGAGGATAATAGTTGGTTTTCGACTGATTGCTGTTTCTCGTTAGACGTCTTGGCTGAGGTTACAGCTGGAATAGCCGGTTGCTGCTCAGTTGATTTCGCTGCAGTTTTGCCTTCCTCAACTCCGTTATCCTTACTATTATCCTTCTTTTTCACCGAACTCTCCTTATTCGCTTAACAACTTGCTTAGAATATCATTTAACAGCTGAGGGTTGGCTTTGCCATGGGTTTTTTTCATAGCCTGGCCTACAAAAAAGCCGAACAATTTGTCTTTCCCGCTTTTGTACTCCGCAACTTTCGATGAGTTTTCTATCAGTACATCCCTCAGAGCATTTTCGATTACTGCTGGATCCGTGATTTGTTGTAATCCTTGTTCTTCTACTACTTTCTGTGGTGATTTTTGTTCATCCCACATGATAACCAGTACGTCTTTTGCTATCTTTCCTGAGATCACGTCTTGCTGAATCAATTGTATCAATCCAGATAAATTTTCCGGAGAAATTAAACTTTCATCGATGCTTTTGCCGTATTTGTTTAGCAATGCAAATAGGTCTCCTAATAGCCAATTTGCTAGCAATTTTGCAGCATCACCATCTGCTTTTGAACAACAAGCAAGCGCTTTTTCGTAATATGCAGCGACTTCGGCTTCTGCTGAAATGAGATCAGCATCATATCTTGGTAGGCCATATGTCTCTTGCAAACGACGCGACTTCGCATCAGGTAATTCAGGTAGGGTTGCACGAATTGCTTCTATGCGTTCATCTTCCAAAATCAAAGGAGGCAGATCTGGTTCAGGAAAATATCTGTAGTCCTGTGCATCTTCTTTTGATCTCATGCTTCGTGTGATGCCACGTGAGCTATCAAATAGACGAGTTTCTTGTTCGACGCTACCGCCATTTTCCAAAATTTCTAACTGACGACTAATTTCAAAATTAACAGCTGTTTCTATAAATTTCATCGAGTTGACATTTTTGACTTCTGCTCGCGTGCCAAGAGGAGTTCCAGGTCGATGCAACGAAATGTTGACGTCGGCTCTCATGCTGCCTTCATCCATGTTTCCATCACACGTTTTTAAATACCGCAGAATTGAGCGCAATTTTCGCAGAAATGCAGCAGCTTCTGCGCCACTGGTCATCTCTGGTTTTGTCACAATTTCCATCAGCGCTATTCCCGCTCTATTTAAATCGATGTAGGACTTGGTTGGGCTTTGATCGTGCAAGCTCTTACCTGCGTCTTGTTCGATGTGAATGCGCTCTAAATGTACTTTTTTGATGTTGCCTTCGTCGTCTTCTATTTCTACAAAACCTCCACTTATTATTGGATGATGAAATTGAGAAATTTGATAACCTTGTGGCAGATCAGCATAAAAGTAGTTTTTTCGATCAAAGTAGGAAATCTTGTTAATTGTACAATTGAGTCCTAATCCTGTCTTTATAGCTTGATCTACACAAAAAGAATTCAGTACGGGCAACACGCCAGGTAGCGCCGCATCTATAAAGGAAACATTTTCATTTGGGGCTACGCCAAATTTCGTGGAAGCAGAAGAAAATAATTTCGATTGCGAAATTACCTGAGCATGAACCTCTAATCCAATGACTACTTCCCATTTTCCGCTAGCAGTTTCTATATAACTCATAGCTGTACCTCTTCTAGTTGTTTGAATCCTGCACCATCTTCTAATACTGCTCCTACTTGTATGAGCGTTTCTTCACGTAATTTCGGAGCAATTAGTTGTAAGCCTAACGGTCTACCGAGATGATCTAACTCCATCGGTACTGACATCCCAGGTAGGCCAGCAATATTCGCAGTTACGGTAAATATATCGTTTAAATACATTGTTACCAAGTCTTTTGGCTCTTCTCCAAAAGCAAATGCACTGGTTGGTGTAGTAGGGGTGAGTATTGCATCAACTTCTTCGAATGCACGCTGGAAATCAGCCTTAATCAGCCTTTGCAATTTGATTGCTTTCATGTAGTAAGCATCGTAATAGCCAGCAGACAACACATACGTACCTATTAGGATGCGCCTTTTTACTTCATCACCAAATCCTTCCATTCTGGTGTTTTCATACATTTCTACGAGAGTTTTTCCTTCTGCGCGGAAACCATATCTTACACCATCATAACGAGCCAAATTCGATGATGCTTCGGCTGGTTGTATAATATAATAAGCCGGTAATGCGTAACGAGAGTATGGTAAAGATATGTGAATAATCTCAGCTCCTGCTGCACGCAAGATGTCAGCTCCACGTTTCCAACAAGCATGAATATCATCCGCCATTCCATCTACCACAAATTCTTTAGGTATGCCGATTTTCATGCCTTTTATCGATTTGCCAAAAAACGCTTCATAATCTGGTACTTCATCGCGCAATGATGTGGAATCCTTTGGGTCATATCCTGCTATGTTTCGCAAAAATATAGCTGCATCTCTCACATTTTTCGTAATTGGACCAGCTTGATCTAACGATGAGGCAAGAGCAACCATTCCATAACGCGAGCATCTTCCATAGGTTGGTTTCAATCCTACGATGCCGGAAAACGCTGCCGGTTGCCTAATTGATCCCCCGGTGTCAGATCCGGTAGCTGCCACACATAGATGCGCGGCCACAGCAGCGGCCGATCCGCCAGATGATCCGCCGGGCACTAGCTTTTTGTCTCGGCTCCAGGGATTAATAACTCTGCCATAGTAGCTCGTGATATTTGCTGAACCCATGGCGAATTCGTCCATGTTGGTTTTTCCGAGAAATACAGCGCCTGAATCTAGTAGCTTTTGCGTCACCGTAGATTCATAAGGCGGAATGAAATTGTATAACATGCGCGATGCTGCGGTAGTAAGAATACCCTTCGTGAGAAAAAGGTCTTTGATACCCAGAGGTATTCCTTCAAGATCTCGAGCATCTCCACTGGCAATGCGCTCATCTGCTTTTCGCGCGGCAGAGATTGCTTCATCTGCACATATGGTGATATATGCGTTGAGGGTTTTAAACTTTTCAATGCGCTCTAATAAAATCTTGGTCAATTCTTCTGATGAAAATTGCTTTGATTTGAGTCCTTGTTGTACTTCATATAACGATAATCTAAACATCAACTATGCCTACAGTAAACGTTGGATGGTAACCAATTTTTACGAAAAATGAAAGAGTGATATAGCGATTCTGGAGTTGTTCTACATTCTGTAATGGCTGCGGGCTCGGGAGTACATATGATGGATATTTGACAAATGTATCAAGCATAATTATTGTATTTGTAGTTTTTATGAAAGGAAGAATAGTATGAAAAAATGGTGTGCCTTGTTTGCCATGTCAACATATGTTGTTTCTGTGGATTGCATGGAGCTAACAAAAGGGAATCTTTATGTACATTCGCGTAGGAACAATGGTGTTTTTATAATAAGCAGTAATGTTGAGAAAATAGCGAGTAATTGTTTTGCGTGGAATTCGGATGTGAAAAGCGTAAAATTTGAGCAAGGATCTCAACTGGAATGTATAGATGATTATGCTTTTGCAAATAGTTCTATTGGATTGCTTTTCTTGCCTGGTGGACTTGAAAAATTAGGGAGAAATAGTTTTTATTATTGTGTTAAGTTGCGACATGTTAGATTTAATATGTCTACTAATTTGCCTATTATGCCACCAGAAGCATTTTTTGGAAGTGGGCTTATAAGTATTGTTATTCCGGATAGCGTACAACATATATATCACTCGTGTTTTGGATCATGTGTGCAGCTTAGGGGAGTTAAATTTGGTAAAGATTCTCAATTGCGCACAATTGGAGAATCAGCTTTTGCGGAAAGTGGGTTAACAGAATTTCACTGTCCCCGTAGTGTAACAGGTATTGATAATGACTGTTTTTCTGAGTGCACAAGATTAAAGCTCTTTACATTTGAGTCTGATTCACAGTTGAGGTATTTAGGATCAGGAGTATTCAGAGGAACATCTATTGAAGAGATTACTATTCCTGATGGGATATCTTCGCTTAATTATTATTTGTTCGAGAATTGCTCAAAATTGAAAACGGTTTTATTTTCTCCGAATTCCACGTTAGGGTACATGGGCACAGAAGCATTCGTCGGTAGTTCTATCGAAAAGATAGCTATTCCGGATAGTGTGAAAGTTATAGGCTTCGGGTGTTTTAGTAAATGTACGTCATTAACAGAAGTAATATTTACTCAAAATTCACAGCTGGAGCGTATATATCAAAGTTCATTTGATGGTAGTGGATTACAGGGTCTTGTCTTGCCTTTCGGAGCGAAAGTAATACCCGACATATGCTATTTTAGTATTATTAAATATGAAACATTATACGCTGATAGCGCTGAACGTTCGCTATAATAGTATACTGTAAAATTATAGCATCTTGTCTTTTGTGTGTGGATTTTATTAATATAGCGAGTTTGCATTAAATATCATGTTTATTAAATTATAGATGAAAGTAATGGAGGATTTATGAGAAAAATGTTGTTAGCTGTAGTGTTGGCTGTGTGTGCATCCACGGCAAATATGTGGTCTATGCGTGTCTTAGGTGCCAATGCATCGTTTAGTGTTATTGGCGATAGCTCATTTATCGTTGTTAGAGGCGGTGAGCGCAATTTATGTAGAACGATAGGGCGTATGGAAGCAAGCAGTATAAGCCGTGAATCAAGAGAAATAATGCCGACCATGGCGTCAACAAACCTTCGTAGTTATTACTATGTTTCTGATCCAAATATACCTTCTCAGACTCGTGCTAAATACGTTGCAATGATTTCGCAGGCAGAGGCTCTACTAAACGCAATAACAGATAGCGAAGAAGAACAAAGGCAAGCAGAACAACAGGCTCATGCGCTCCTTCGATCAGTCCCCCTTTTTTATAAGAATCCATATACCAGCGAAATAATCTTCTTTGCTCGTGTAGATCTTGATCTTCCATAAAGATAACAAGCACTTATTCTAATAATATCTAGAGCATAGCGCCCTAGAGCGGATAAATATCCGCTCTGGATTATGCTTCTATCGAAGCATATACATTTCAATATAAATTTACTATTGAATCATTGGCATGCCTGGAGAAGGTGACATGTTGTTGTCCAGTGTCGATGGCATATTATCCATCATATTACCCATTGCATTTTCAGGTTGTTGCATATTATTCGCGGAAGCTCTTACACTATTAATAGCATTCATATAAGCATCAATTGTAGCAGTTTGTGCTTCCAATGCGGCTATAGCGCTTTCAGCGCCTCCGGCATAAGATGGATTCTTCTCTAATTTTTTCACTTCGCCCTCAGCTAGCTTCAATGCGCCCAATGCGTCTTTCAAAACTTCATTAGAGAGGCGACCAATTTCCATTTTGAAGATATTGATCTTCTGCTGTGCATTTGAAACTCTTTGATATTGGTTCATAATTTGATCTTGTGGCATTAAATGTACGCCTAGTGATTGAGCTCTGTCGGCATGAGCTGAAACAGTTGCTTGCTGAGTATTGATTGTCATGTTAAGCTTCATGATATCTTTTTGCAGTTTAGCGACAGCTTTAGCATTGCGTTTCTCTTGAGCCTGTTGCAGTTTCTTTTGCAACTGTTCTAGTTTCTTTTTTAAACTGTCCAGCTTCTTTTGAGCCCTTTGCTGAGCTTGCACTGCTGCTTGCGCTGCCGACGCAGCTTCCACATTGTATCCGCTTGTAAACAACGCACATGCTACAGCACCACATACTGCAATTTTCAAGATAGATCTCATATTTTCCTCCATAAACATTATATGAATATGATACCGAACAATATTTAACAAAAAGTTAACGATGAAAATTAACAAGCAAAATTATTGAGGAATGGCGTCCCCTAGGGAATTCGAATCCCTGTTGCCGCCGTGAGAGGGCGGTGTCCTAGACCACTAGACGAAGGGGACATGCTCCATAATTGTAAGAATGCTAATGAAAAAGTCAAGACTTTTATTAATATGTACAGGTTTAAATCTGGAGATGCGTAAGCGGAATTATATTAGATTAATACTGTTTCCTGCCTTAGATTTTTTAACATGTTGTGTGTATGTAATTTATTTTTTAGAAATTTATGAGAAAAATATATCGGTAATTATCCCGCAATAAAAGATTTAATGCTGCTTGCATATTCTGTACTTGCTTATGCTGATACCGACATATGATTTATTTGATACGCTTGCTTCTAGAGAATGTAAAAAATATTTTTAGCTATGCCAAATAGTATTTTTTTTTTGAAAAAAAAAAATTATTTTTTCGCGCTTGACAATGTATTGGTTTTTTTCCACAATAGGGCAGATACAAAGAAAGGAAAGACAATGAAAAATAGTGCAGTTTTTATCGCGCTTATGCTGGGCGTTTGTTTAAATTCAGCTGAATCCATGCAACAACAGGAGAAGGCGCAGTTCGTTCAAGGGCCGCGTTCTATTGCCGAAGAGCTAAGGGCAAGATCCAGAGAATTGACAGGAGATGAAACATCTGCTTCTAATGAGCTATTAAAGGTTTTAGATTTATCCTCAGAAAACACTGAGGTTAGGATAATTGGGGCAGCTACAATTGTCAACAGCTTACCATTTGATCTTCAAGCTTGTAAAGAAAGACTAAGTCGTTTTACCAGCATCAGTGGTAAATCAGATGCCAGAATATTTGAGCAACATAGCTATCTACTAAAAGGAGCTCTATTGCCAGATTTCGCTAATCCTTCAGCTAATCCAGAAGCTTTACAGGAACAAGAAAGGCGATATCAATACATCGTAAAGCAGTTTTTTTATAGTACCAATAGAAGGTGCGCATGGCCAATCCTCGGATTTTTCAACGAAGTACCTAGTGAACATGATGAAAAAGGAACTAGGAGTCTCTTTGATTTCACTGTTAAAGATAAACTGTGTGAAGCATTAATTAAAACCGATAATATACTTTTAAGAAGAGCTGTTATCACGTTTATTGCCACAAGAATAGCCAGCCAGCCAACAATCGGTGCACAAATGCTAAACGCCTCGGAAATAGGGAAAAATTTTGATTTTATTATGGAGAAGACCAATGAGGCAGGATATAATTGCCTAAAATTTGATCCTGACTCTACTGTACGACTAAGAACTCTCATGCCGCCTTCTGAAGGAGCAGCTAGAATTGAGCCCTTTACTCCTAACTTTCAGGATATACTACTCCATGAGTTTGGACATTTAATAGACAATATGATGACACAAAAAACACCACCTGAAGATATCACTGGTCAAATCATGCATTTTTTTGTTGAGAAAAAAGATCATACAGCAGGTTTTTCATCTAAAGAGTATGCTGAGTCCTTATCTGAAAAAGACAGGATTCAAGTGGATGTTTTTAGGGCGGAAGCAAGAAAAAATCTAGAATACCTACAATACGAATCGGACCAATTGATAGATTTACTTACAAAACGTCATGCATACTTGAAACAAAAACAGCAAGAAGTGAGATCAAAGCTTGATATATTAATGAATGGTGAATACGAGTTTTGTAATTCTGAATCTAAATCGTCTGTTGAGTTTTGGCAAATTATCGGTTTAAGACTGATTAAAGAAGCAGATGGCAAGCAGGTATTATACGTGAATAAATTTAGTGATTTTTACAACAGTCTAATATCACGCAAGCCAATTCGCTTAGATCATTTGGTGGCCGATAATAAGTTAGGAGACTCCCGAACCCGCTTTCAATATATGACGGATGATATTTACAAAGTTTATAGAGCGTTAGCAGCAGTACATCAGATAGATTTTGATAAATATCTATCTGATCTAAAGAGTCGCAGTAAAGCCGCTCAGTCAAAATAGTGATAATCTTTTAAGGCGGAAAATACGCCACTCACTAGAAATCCATCAGTCAAATTCTCTGATGAATTTCTGGTGAGCATAAAATTTTCTATATTGTTTATAACATCGAACTCATTTGGAACATCCATAAATACATAATAGCGTGTGTCATGATGTTTCGCTTCACATAAGCATATAAACTAATACATATGAGCTTTTTATCAATGAATATGACATTGATGCACTTATTGGTTATATACATTCAAGGAGGAATATGATATTCCTCCTTTTAGATTTAAATGGCTGCAGCGCCGCCAGGTGCTGGGCTATTATCTTCTTGATCATGATTGTCGTGATCGTGACGATCATGTCTATCGTTGGTACGAATAGCTTCCATAAGCATGATGCTTTTTGTCCAAGACTGGCGTTCAGCATCTCCATATGCTTGAATTTCCGATAGGATTAAGGCTATCACGCTACATACACCGTTTATTGTAATAATAATGTTTTTCCAGTGTTCTGATAGCTCGAGCGAGAAAGATACAATCGGAGCAACAGTTGATGCGAGCAGAGCCATGCCACGCATAGGACGAGCTAAGCCAACAACCATATCCCAAAATGATCTCGCGCAATGACCATATCTGAAATTCCCTCTATATGCTTCTAACAATACAGCAGTACGATCTGCTTCTGGCATGTTATTATAACAGCTTCTTAATACATCATCTGCTAAAGCAAGTCCTACTTCGTTTAGATGGGGTAAATAATCAAAGTGTAGCAATCCAGGATCTAAACCTGCACGCATTCCAGCAGTATTGGTATTTGGATCATTATTTGTATTCGGCGCTTGCGCAGCTTCTCCAGCCAATGCGCGAATTACAGCTGGACTCAAGCCTTCTGGTTGTGCATCTGCATTTGCTGAGAGGTCAGCCAATTGTATTCCTGCACCATTTGAAGAATCTGAATTATTATCTGTTGCGTGATCCATTGCGAATAAATTACCAGTTAATACCAAAGCACATATCATTAAAAATTTTTGCATACTAATCTCCCACAGTTATAAAACGAACTTCCGACACTTTTCGACTTGATTTTACAGAATTACATTTAACAAAGAGGGGATGTTCGATGACTACACTAACTTCCACTGCTGAACAGTAGAAGCTCATATAGCCATGTCGAACAACCCCCATATAATATAAGGAGCACTATTGCAACAAGTTGTTGCCCATGGTCTACTTTCAAGACCTATATATATCATTACACAAAATAGTTAATATTTCATTAATTTTTTTATAAAAATTTATCCGCTTACCGACTCAGACTTTAAAGTGCTATAATCGAATTTCACTCCGGTATTTCCGACCTTTGTTCCATCATGTCCATAAGCAGTATTTACATCTTCAATAGAGACATAACAATACGAGAATGTGATTGTATCTCCGGATTGTTCATATGTTTTGATCAAACAAGTTCCATAAGTAATAGTCTGAATAATTACCTTCGTACCATTGATACTGATCATTCTCTTTATTGCGATGGTGTCCAATTTTTTACCTTCAAACATGTATTGTTGGATTATTGGTCCCCATGATCCGTACTTCATGCATACTACTGCGTCTTTACATACGATACGTCCATCGCCGGATAATTCTCCAGAGCTATCATATGTTGCGATACGTGCACCACCTGTTTCTACCCATAAACATGGAGCAGAATCGTCTTCCATGCCTTCAACGTTACTACTGAAAAAATCTTCGCAACTAATCATATATTGGGGGGTATAGGCGCTCCCCATATCGGCGTTATTGCTTTCGTAATCTTTATTGAGTGTTTTATTTTTTGGTGTTGAACTAAACATCCCAAAACTCCTGTCTATCTTGCTCATCCAAGTTCTCCTACAGATAACACCAAACTACAAAAACTACACATTACCCCAATATTTATCCTTTCACTGGTGGAGGTAAAGTTGCCACTAATCTTATTGAAGCAGTTAACTCCTCCAGCTGAAAATGCGGCCTTAAATATATGGTCGCTTTATATGATCCTGGTTTCCCTGGAATATCGAATACATCCACACGAGCTTCTCTCAGAGGAAATTTTGCTTTTAAATCCTGACTTGCTGTGTCATTTAATAGCACGTAGCTAGCGATCCAATTATTTAAGTAAATCGACACGTCATCTTTTGACATAAAAGATCCGATTTTATCTCGCATAATTGCCTTGATATAATGAGCAAATCGAGATGCTGCTAACAGATAGGGCAGGCGAGCACTCAAAGCGGCATTAGCATTAGCATCGTCAGTATTATAGATTTTTGGTTTTTGCGTGGTTTGTCCGCCAAAAAACGCTGCAAAATCCGTTCCTTTGCTATGACAGATAGCTAAGAATCCCATATCGCTCAATTCTTTTTCACGACGATCTGTAATAGCGATTTCGGTAGGACACTTCAGAGCAATATCTCCATCGGTTGTTTTAAAGGTATAGGCAGGCAGACCTTCTACCAAACCACCGCCTTCAACTCCACGAATTGCTGCGGGCCAACTATATAATGCCACAGCATATCCAATACGTTGTCCCATGACAAAAGCTGCATTCCCCCAGCAAAACTGAGAATTATCTGCGCCATTTATGTGTTCGACATAGTTCATTCCATCAACAGGAACTGTGTCCGGACCATATGGCAATCTCATGAGAACACGTGGTAGCACAAGTGCGAGGTATCGAGAATCTTCGCTATCTCTGAATGATCTCCACTTGATCATTTCTGTGCTTTCAAAAATTTTTGATATATCTCTGGGTTCACCGAGATGCGAAAAACTATCCATATCGAACATACGTGGATGTGCAGCTGCCACTAGAGGAGCATGCGCTGCTGCTGCAACATTCGACAGCTTTTCCAGCAATAATATATCTTGAGGATGTCGTGTAAATTCGTATCCTGCGATCAAACACGAATAAGGATTGCCTCCAAATGTGCCATATTCTTCTTCATAGACTTTTTTGAACAACTGGCTTTGATCGAATTCTACTGCATGTTCCAGATCGTCTAACAACTCTTTTTTTGTAGCGTTTAGGATGCGTATTTTTAAGTGAGTACTGGTTTCGGTATTCATTACAAGGTAGTGAACCCCTCTCCAAGCGCCTTCCAGTGTTTGAAAATCTGGAGCGTGTAGAATTTCATCGATTTGTCTACTCAAAAGATCATCTATATCTGCTATCAATTTTTCTGCGAATAGCAAAGGATTCCGCATTGTTGTTAGTTTTGCTTCTTCGACCTTAGCTAAAAATTCCAACAACATAGAGCATGCGTACAATTCAGCGCTTGGCTCTCTTGCTAACCGTCCCTCTGTAAACATTTCCCGCAGAATTTCCCGGGGAGGTGGAGTAGCATTTGCAGCAGATGCATCATCTTTTTTGCTTGCTTTTGTTTTGTCGGGCGTGCCCTGTCCTGGTGCAGCAGATGTCGCAAAATCAGCGGTTACAGTTTGTTTATCTGCTTTGAGAACCAGATCTATTTGCGCTTTTAGCAGCGCTTTTAGATTTGCGTCCTGGACTACTTCTTTTAAAGTGGTTTGTAGCGGATCATTGCCTTCCATTTTCACTACAAGATCATTTAGTTTTTCTCTTGTAGAAAGGATAGCGTTTAATTTTGGTACCTGTTTCGCAATGCTGATCGGGCCAAAATCTTCCATAGTGCTGAAGTAGAGCTCAGCATTAAGATTGTCCGAATCTCCTCCCAGCATATTCTTAACTTGAACTGCCACTCGCGGCTTAATGGATGCCATAAACGCAGGCAGATTATCGCGATCAATTTCGACAAACTTACGCTGCTTGATAGGGGGCAACATGTCGACTGGCATGCCGGACAGATCTGCCATTACACCAATTACAAATGGCAGTTCTTTCATAATAATAGCGTTACCTATTTCAACATCATAGGTAATCTGCACTCTTGGCGGTCTTACCCTATCCAATACGTGCTGTGTGCTTTCTGTCATCGTGCAAACTCCCTAGTTACCACAACAATCATTTAATTAGAATCTCCAATCCACTAATCTAGCTTACTGAATGAAAGTTGATAATAAGTTAAATTTTATGAAAAAGTATAAGGATCAATGTCGATTTGTATTTTTACTCCGCTAGGGATAGAGCAGGCATGAAGCCACTTGCGTAATATATGCGATAAAGTTTTCTTGCCAACAACTTTGAATAAAATACGCCATCGAACACGACCCCGCATTAAGAAAATTGGAGCAGGAGCAGGGCCAAAAGTTTGTGCGCCATCAACAGGCGTATTCATAAGCGTTTTTGCGGTTTTTTCGACAAGAGTACGATTGGTTCCGGATAATACAATCGCGGCTAATTGTGCAAATGGAGGTTGATTGTTTCTGCGACGAAATTCCAACTCGTGTCTGAAAAAATCTTCGTTGTTGCGTAATATGGTATATAGTTCCTGTTTGGGATTAAATGTTTGGATAAGGAACTTACCTCTTTTATCTCCTCGTCCTGTGCGACCTGCGACCTGATTAATTACCTGATAAGCGTGCTCTGTTGTACGTATATCTGCGCCTTGCAGTCCAAAATCTCCGTCTATCATTGCGGCCAGTGTTATGTTATCGAAATGATGACCTTTTGATAAAATTTGCGTTCCTATGATAACATTTGCAGTGTTTTCGTTTATTTGCGTGATTAGATCTTTTACAGCCTGTGGACTGGTTAATGTATCTGACGACGCAATGGCAATGGATATATTTGGAATTTTTTGTAGTAATTCATCTCTTATTCGTTCTACTCCGGCGCCGAATTGTATGAATGTGTTAGTTCCACCACATGCATGACAATCGTTTGGTACGTTTTGTCGATATCCGCAATAATGACAGACTAATTGCTGCAATTTTTTGTGATACACCAGCCATGTTGAACAATCCGGGCATGCTATTTTTTCTCCACAGTTAGAACATAGTGTTAGGGGAGCATATCCTCTGCGATTCACATAAATTAATGTTTGTTCACCTTTGGAAATATTGCGTTGAATCGCTTGTTCAAGTGGTGGAGAGATAAATCCATTGAACTTATTTTGACGCATGTCAATGAATTCGATAAGAGGCATTTGGGAAGATCCATAACGCTTCTTTAACGTAATATATTGATATTTTCCGCAAATAGCATTTGCATAGCTTTCCAAAGATGGCGTTGCAGAAGCCAATATTACAGGGATTTGCAATTGATGTCCCATTAGAATTGCCATATCACGTGCGTTATAACATCCTTGTTCTTCTTGCTTGTAGGATGTGTCGTGTTCTTCGTCCACGATAATAAGCCCCAAGTTATTATATGGCAGAAACAGAGCAGAGCGCGTACCAACGACTAAACAGCATGTGCCCGATTCAGCTAAACGCCACGCTCGTCGACGCATGGATGGCGAAATGTCTGAATTCCACTGAAGCGGTTCTGCTCCGCAATAATGTTTTATGCGATCAGCAGTTTGCTGCGTAAGAGCGATTTCAGGCAGCATAATTAGTACTTGTTTTCCCGTTTTTAGGACGTCTTGTACTACTCGCATATATACTTCTGTTTTTCCAGATCCAGTAACTCCGTGTAGTAAAGTGGTGCTATTACTTTGTAATATCGCTTGATATGCGCATTGTTGTTCGTTTTCTAATTGAATGGAACTAAAAGCAAAAGATTGTGGTTCAATTCGTTCGGTTTTTTTGAGTGAAAAAATGGTTTGTTCTGCCAAAAACATTTTGAGGATTTGTCCGCGAGGTATGAGCGTATATTCCGCCATCCAAACCAAAAAATCATAATGTTGTTTGCTGAGTTGGTAGGGGAAAATTTTGCAGACTTCTTTTAACTCCAGTGTATCATTAACTGGATCATCTGTGATAACTCCGATAACCTCTCTACTGCCAAATGGAATCTTTACTATCGTTCCCATTGCAAGCTCATTTTCGCATAGATAAGAAAAAGAGTGATCAAATGGGCCAACCGGCAATACAGATACTTTAGACATGCACTTATTGAAGCGAAAAAGGTAGCAATTATCAAGAAGAAATCCGCCCCAACTGTTGAGTCAGGGCGATCGCGTTAGTTTATGATTTTAACTCAAGACCAACAGTTGCATGAGCCTGTACTTTTTGTGTAAGGGCACCTGATTCTGTGATAGAGTCGGGGACAAGAGATCCACATGATACGATCCCTTCAGGAATGGCACTTGTTACCTTTACATCAAACGTATGATGACGTATTGTGCATACTCCTTCCACTTTGAGAGATAACTTATCCGCCAATTGCAATCCTCGATCTAATGCATTTTTTGTAGCTTCTGCCTCTAGTTCTTGCTTTATTTCATCTATTTTTGAATGTTTTGCTTCAAATTTTTGTTGAGCTACTCTTATTCCTTGAGCATTTAGCTCGCCCATGTCATTTTTAATCCTGATAATTGGTTCTAACTTATCTGTGAGAATTGACACGCAAAATCCAACGCGATACATGGTTTTATCGGCGTGATTAGCTGGCTCGATAAAATCATATACGGTTATTTCTTGGCGAGTTAATCCACGGCCAGTTAAAAACTTGAGAGTGGCTTCTTTATCTTTTTCTCTCATTTTGATCAGTTCTTCCGGATGAGCACTTGTTCTATCAAAGCACAATGCGTATGACAAGCTGTCTGCTACAACTGATCTTTCTGCGAATCCTTCTACAGCCAAGCAATTTGGCACCAGCTGCATTCCTTTTTGTATTTTGAATACTAGTGCTACACATACGAACACTGTCAAAATCATGACTAGTAGGAAGAAATTTCCAGATTTCATTTTCTCCTGCATAACCTTATCCTTTCTATTATTATTTCTTGTTGCCATTATCTACCAATTCCTCGTCTAATTTTTACTCCGTGCTTTTGATTGATTTGCATCGGAGGGATTGAGTTAGAATCGTCCATAGACTCTTCCTGAGCGACTTCTGCTGGTCTATCAAAAGCTCTTTGCTCGAATACATCCGATGGAGAACCGTATGGTGCGATTGAGCGATTCTGCGGATGCATATTATTGCTATGGGTCATGATTAGCGGAATCGTATTCCCGAATATTACCTGCAAATCGTCATATCCTACCAATCTTAGAGGCTTCACAGATACATGTGGCTGTCCAAGTGAACCATCAACCTGATAATCTGATACCAGAGCTCCATCATGTCCCTGATTGTTGAGTAGGGATGACATTGGCAGAGACACACCAGTGATGCGTAGATCATCGTTGAGCCTATCGTAAGCGCCTTGGAAAGATATTCCCATGGATGGACTGACTGCAACGCCGCTTGCGATGCTAATTTTATCTCCACTGACCACAAAGTTTCCAACGCATGAGTTAAATCCGACAGCAAAACTGCTGCTGGGTAACCAATTGACAGAAGAGAGAGAGATAATCTTTGATAGCTGATGATTATCCTGTACAATGAAATCATTCATTTCAAATGTTCCGGACAATGATCCTCCTGCCTGTGAGCTTTTGGTGACGATATTCAGAGTGCCACCGTTAACAGCTTCCATAATTTTGAAGAATTTCAAAAATTCTCCTGCGTCCGAAGCTGATAATGTGATCAAAGTATCATCGACTCCAGCAATTTCCTGAGTTGATAATGCCAGCGTAGTAGATTCTCCTATGACGCCAATGCAGTTGCCATTAACTAGTCGACCATTTTTCAGATCAACTGTACCTTTCACATTGCGTACACGGTGACTGTCAGAGATCAGCATTTCACTGACGTTGACATATATCGATAGCATATTATCGCGATCAATATTGCTCATGATGCTTTGAATTTTGCTGAGATCTATGCTATCTCCAACAGCGGAAAAGTACATCTTACCTGCTTCGTTATGCAGCATGTTGACCTTAGCTGAGCATCCTCCTACATTGAATGTCGGGAACGCACTGCGAATCAATTTGCCATTCTTGTCCAGAGTCATAGAACCTATAATCTTGTTATTTTTCGTGTTTAGCTGCATGTTGGTGAAATCAAATTCTTCGCCATTTTTCTTGACGAGAGCTGTGAAACTGCCATTATCTGCTTTGCTTTTCACATCACCGACTAGAGGTAATACCATTGTTGCGTTTTTCAAATTCATTACTACGGCATGTTCTTCTGCTGCACCTTTCCACTTAGTATCGATCTTGAGGTCGAAATCGCCGGAGCAAATTTTCTCAAGACCAGGGATAAAGCATTTCAAGAATTCTGAGTTAGACGCAAAGTTCATAGAACATGTGCCGGAATTGGCAAGTAGATCTTCCTGCAATTGCATATGAATTTTGCTATCACCTGTGCTGACATCTCCGTTGGCGCGCAAGCTTTTTGCATCCCATGCGAGACGCAATTCTTTCGTATTGTTGTCGGACGCAATTGTGCCTTCACCCTGTACTATGCGGAATGGTAAGTTGCCATTGGCGATTTCATCTCCTTCAACTCTTACCAACTGCATATCGAGATTAGCTGTACCCTTTATTCCCAAATTGCCTAATGGCATGGACGACAGCTTTCTGGACAAACCAGCGGTATAGCCAGTGATATCGTTTAGTGGTACATCAACATTAACCTTGCCGATCCACGAATTATCACGGTTGGATATGTGGAACATGCCTCCGTTGATTTTGGTATTATTGAATGTTGCACCTATGAGCTTTATGTCAAGACCATCATCGACAATATGTCCGACTGCATCGATATTGTGTACTACGTGATTTCCCAATGGAATTTTCGCATTTTTCACCTTGAAGAAGCCTTGTCCAACTTTAATAGGAGCCTCAGTAGAGCGATTTCCAAACGCGACAGGTCCTCTTAGATCGACATTGAACAGCTCTAAACGGAATCCGGGCAAGTAGTTCTTAAACATCGTGATTGCAGATTTCACGATATTTCCGGGCAATAGTGATTCCATTTCTTGTACATTGATATTGGTTAAGCTAAGAGTTCCGTCCAGATTGACCATATCTAAGAATCGGAAATTGCTAAGAGGGACACTCATGCCAGTTAGCTGAAAACCTGAATTTCCATAGGCTATTTTTATTGTATCGATAATAGCGCCGTCATCAGAGAATTTTCCATATATTTCTCCACTATCAATTCTTTTTCCTAGATTGAGAGAGAAGGTGCTTTTAACAGGCAACTTGATGGATCCACCTGTAGAGTTTAGCGCGAACTCACCGCCTGTAAATTTTGATCCTGCAAAACGCAGCTTCATAGAACCAGATACAGGTAAATTATATCCGTCGATTGCGGTTAATATTCTCGAATCAACAGGGACACTACGACGAGACAATGCTGCAATCACAGCGTCTGGATTAACTGATTCCAAACGTATGTCATACACATTGTTCGCCCCACTAGATGCGACATTATCCTTAGTGATGCTAACTTTTGAGATAGCTTTTTGTCCCGGTAAGTAGGTTGTTCCTTCTAAAACTCGAGGGAAATTTTCTCCTACAATAGATTCACAATACACGTTATTAAAGTTCCAGGTAACTCCATCTTCTATTGCAACTATATTTGCGTTTATTAACTTTATAACGCTGTTTTTTCCGAAAATGCTTGCGAAGTTACCTAATGATGGCAATGGTTCAAAATAAGTCGTTTGCTTATCAGTTTTGATCATATTTGGATTAATAGCAATTCTCTTCCAGTCGTCGCCGATGCGTGCATTAATTTTGGGGCCAATTACTGATAGAGTTTTTACGACTAAAGTTTGCTGTTTGAACGATTCAGCATAATCCGGTACGATACTTATATTAGGTATAATAAAATCATTGAGATGAACTTTTTTCATGTTGATCTCGAAAGTTTTCGCAGCGGTATTCCATCTAATGGATGCTGACTTTGTGCTAAAATCTGCATCAGGGAACAATTGCTCAATTTTGCTCGCGATAAAACCAGATATCATAGTGTTTTCCATCGAGCCAAATTGCATCAATATTGCCAGAGCAACGACCGCAGCCGCTATACCACCTAGACAGCCAGTGATAACGAGGGCTGTAACCTTTATAATTTTCAACATAACCCGAGATAACGGTCGTCTAATTAGAACAGTAAACGACTCTTTTACATAGTTGCGTTCAGCAAAATCTATTTCCAGAGTAGTGTTCTGTAAATCTACATTCTTATCATCTTTCCGTCTACGGATTAGTCTAACAGCATTACTAAAAAAACTCATAATACAAAAACCCATCAATCAACGTAGATTTTGTAATAGAAAGGTTTTAAAAATAGTTAATGCGAGAGAAATTTTTCATTTTTTTTCGAGCATAGCCAAAAATTCTTCTTCGGAAAGAATCTGTATGCCCAGCTTTTGTGCCTGTTGTAACTTTTGTCCAGCGTTTTCTCCAGCCACAACCATATGTGTTTTTGCTGAGACAGAGGACGAAGCTCGTGCGCCAAACTGCTCAGCCAGTGATTTTGCTTCTTCGCGTGAGAAGCGACTAAAGGTGCCTGTGAATACGATCGTCTTGCCAGATAACAGACTACTTTCGGCAAGTTCTACATCCTGCACAGATATCAATCCTGGAGAGGTTTCATTTCCTGCGAGTCTTTCAACTACGGTAAGGTTTTCAGGATTTTCAAAAAAGCTTCTAAAATCTTCTATAATTGAATTGCCGATGCCATTTATGGTGAGCAATTCATCATAATTTTTACTTCTTATCATTTGCAAAAGGCCGTTATAGCTCTTTACGAACTGAGCAATGGCTTTTGAGATTGCTCGTCCTGTTTGCGGAATACCGAGAGCACAAATAAATCGATCTAATTTTATTTGTCTGGCTTGTCTAATGGATTTATAGAGATTCTCCACGGATAAATCTCCCCATCCATCTTCACCTGTTAGATCGAGATTTCGTGATTCCAGGGTAAATATATCGGCAGGATTTAGCACTAGTCCTTTTTCAAACAAAAACTCTATATTACGAGCGCCAAGCCCATCGATATCAAAACCTTGCTTGGATACAAAATGTTTAAGACGTTCGACTAACTGTGCTCGGCAATTCATATTGATGCACTTGATGCAAACTCCTCCGATTTCTTGCACCAATTGAGATCCGCACGAAGGACATTTTGTGGGAAAACAATAGGGCTGAGATTCATGATTCCTTTCGCTCACTATTGGATACAAAACCTGCGGAATCACATCTCCTGCACGTTGTATAACAACTCTGTCGCCAACACGAATATCTTTCTTTTCGATATAATCTTTATTGTGCAATGTTGCCCTTGATACGACTACTCCTCCTACTGTAACTGGAGTGAGTTCTGCCACTGGAGTGATATTTCCGGTGCGTCCCACCTGCGTGGTGATCGCGAGAACGGTTGTCTGTGCTTGTTCAGCTGGAAATTTGTACGCGATAGAATGTCGTGGATATTTAGACGCAACGCCCATCTGTTTTTGGGCATCTAAATCGTTTAATTTGAATACGACTCCGTCGATATCGAAATCCAAATCGGCGCGACGCTCTTCCAAATTAGCGTAAAAGGCATGAGCCTCCTGGAGCGTGCGACACAAAGCTACATCTTTACTGACGCAAAATCCCATTGCTCTCAGCTGTTCTATATTTTGCTGTTGCGTTTTGAATTGCTCCGGAAGTAGGGTATATGCAAAAAATGTCAGTTTTCTAGAAGCTGTGATATTTGCATCCAATTGCCGTAATGATCCTGCTGCAGCATTTCTAGGATTCGCAAATAGTTTTTCTCCATCATTGGCGCGTTGTTGATTGAGTGCTTGAAAATCACGCTTCAGCATCACGACTTCCCCGCGTACTTCTCCGCTAAAATCCTTCACTAGGTGAGGTATAGTTGGAATTGTGAGCACATTTGCTGTGACATCTTCACCTTCAGAGCCATCTCCTCGAGTAGAACCGGAAATCAACTTGCCATTTTTATATATCAACGCGACTGATAGACCATCTAATTTAGGTTCTAGAAAAAACTCAGCATTTGGACCGACAGCTTTGTAAACTCTCTCATAAAAATCCGCGATATCATTTTCATCGAAGGCATTTTCTAACGAAAGCATCGGCGGAACATGCTGCACTTTGTTGAACGTGGCAAGTGCGGATCCACCTACATTTTGTGTTGGACTATCTTCAGTAATTAGTTGAGGATATTGTTTTTCCAATTCTACTAGTTCTTGATAAGATGCATCATATTCTGCATCGCTTATTACTGGATCATCGAATATATAATACTGTCTGGCACTTGAATTTAACTTTTCGACCAGTTCTCTGTATCTCTGAAGAATTGCTTGATCCATGGTTTCCTATGCACACCTCTAACCAACGTCATTATTTCGCAGACTATTGCTGATTCCGACAATAATAGCCAGTAGAAATAGAATAGACAGTAACGTCGGAAAAAACAATGCCAGCAGTAGAATTGAGCCGTATATCATGAGTGTTTTTTGTGCGTGTTGCTGTGAAATGCGTCTATGTATAGACACAAGTCCTGTTATAAGCGGGCCAATTGTCATTGCTATTGCCGCAGATCCCAAAATATGTCCAACTGATGGAACTAGAATTGCTGCTGTTAGCAGAACTAAAGGCGCAGCTCCAAGAAACGGATGTAGCTGTAACGTTATCAGATCAAAATTGCGTTGCTTGCGCTGTAGTTTTTCTGCGATTTTCAGTGCTATTGCGAAATTAATGAGTAGTCCCATTGCGTTCGATAGAACATATATGCCTGAAAATACCTTAGCCCATGGCATCATGCCACGTTTTATCATATCTATATTGATGTTGTTATTAGCGCCCAACATGTTTTGAATAGTCTTCGCAGCTTCTTCTACAATGGGAATCATTTGATCGGGGCTAAACTGTGTAACACTGTAAATCATGGCCACTAGTGCGCACAATATCGTGAAATTACGCAACAAAAACGACTCGGGATACCACCATGTCTTTCGGCCGACTACCTTTTTCTGCAAAAAACAATATCCCACCACACCTACAGGAACTATCAGATCTACTATTGGGAGCAGTGTTGCATTCCACAGTGCCTGCTGAGACGGAAAAATTCCTAACGCGCTTTCTATCAGAAGACACACAACCGCCACAGCACAAGCTTGCAGCCCATACGCATTACCATAAGACACAAACGCGACGAACAAAGGCGCTGCACAACAAAACTGTAATGGAAAAAATATACGAAGAGAGACCAGTAACGAACACAATAGTCCGGCTACAATGGCCTCTCGCTTTATATAATCATTCAGCAACATAAGGAAGCAAAGCTAAGAACCTGGCCCTCTTTATAGCAAGAGCCAACGCTCTCTGCTTGCGTGCAGATACCATCGAAATTCGACTGGGAATGATCTTGCCTCTCTCAGACATAAACTTTTGAAGGGTGCGAGGATCTTTGTAATCTATCTTCATTACACCACTTTCAAACGGGCAAGCTTTTTTCTTCCAGCCTTGATCTCTTCTATCTTCTCTCATAGTAAGTAACTCCTGTAATCCTATGCACTGACTTCAACACTGTCAGAGCTCTCTGCTCCTTTGTCTTCGTCGACTCCGCTCTTGTCAACCTTCTGACGATAGCCTACATCTTTGTTGAAATCATCGTTATTTGTCTTCATCTGCGTGATCAGATTTTCACGATTCTCAAACTCGTCTACTGTAACTAACAAATAACGTACGATATCTTCGTTAAACTTCATTGTATGAGTTAACTCATCAACTACCGATTTATTCGCTTTCATCTGTATGATGTAGTAGTGACCTTTGTAATTTTTCTTGATCGGATAAGCTAAGCTTCTGAGTCCACAGTATTCACTGCGTACTACTTCTCCGCCATTTTGCTTTACAAATAGCCCAAGACCCACGCCCAGCGCCTCTATCTGTTGTTGTGACAGATCTTGCCGGCCAATAAAAACACACTCGTATAACCTCATAATCCTCTTAACCAATGTCCAATTAAAATGCTAGAGATCCAAAAATCCCCGTATATCTTTATACACTGTTTAGTGAAATATCGCAATAGCAAAAAGCAGAGAGTATCGGGTCCTACGTTTTGAGAAGATCATTATCTGGGAATATAGCTAAGTGCAATCGTTGCTCTAAAGATTTCGGAGTTAGGAGGCGTTTTGCCTCCTAAGCGTGTATGACAGGGAACAATGTACAAATGATATATATTATTCTCCAAGAGGGGTCGTAGTACCCTACAAACATTATAAGTACAAGGGAGATTGCTGTTAACAGATAGGCCAGGTATGTTGGATTTTTGTTTGAATTCTGCGCAGTTTTTTCCAAGTATTGTTTTATTTCTTCTGGTGTGATTTGTGTGTCTTTCAATTGCTTAGAAGAACTCTGATCGCGGTTTAAAGAGATATCATCTCGGTAGTAGTATAGCGCTAATAATATTACAGCTAGCAGTGTGGGCCTGGGGCAGTGTGCTGCTGCAAAACATATAGCCAGCGCGGGCGCGGTCGGTTGATAGTTATTCAGGGTGTGATATTTTTCAGATATCCGCGATTTAATTACATTATAATAAAGTGCATTTCCATAGGTTCCGAATAGTCTGCAGCTGATAATTACACTCAATAGTACACCTATGCTCTGTCCTGTGTCAGCCTCTCCAAAAAGCGTAATTTTTAGTCCAATGAAGCCTAAGGACATGAATAGTATATATTGGCATATAAGTGCTACTATTGCATGGAGATACATCTTTCGATAAAGCATCCACGCGCAGCCAAAATATGCTGCAGCATTGTTGTACGTGTTTTTTCCAGTTTTTTCGTATGTATCGAAAGCTCTCATGTAGTAGCTGATGCTACGTTCATGTCGAGTTTTTATAAAGGTAGATATTGTTTGTATCATATCAAAATCTCCAACAATAATTATCCTTGCATTCTAGCACAGATTGGTAAACAAATTGGTAATGATGTTGATCTATCGAATCAGGAGCGGAAGGTACATTTACACCAAAAGTTGTATTTTCATCACAGGCCTCGTCTCTGCAGCATTTTTTACGAGACCAGGACGGCGAGTATTATACTCGCCTCGTGGAAATTATTGCTCAAATGAGCTCAATAGGCATTTTATAGATCCAGCATGCCCCATCCCGGATTTTCAACGAACTGCTTAATTGTTCCTAAAAACTCTGCAGCTTGTTTTGTATTGGATACTCTATGATCATACGATAATGATATATACAGCATCGGTTTTACTTCCAATCTACCCTCAACAGATACTGGTCGATTGTGCATTTTGTGCACGCTCAGTGTTGCAACTTGAGGCGGAGTAAGCAGATCTGTACCGATCAATGATCCATATACTCCGGCATTAATAACGGTAAATGTGCCCCCAGATACCTCTTCTAATGACAGGGTTCCTTCTATTGCGCGTTGTGTTAGCGAAATCATAGTGCGTTCGATCTCTGCTAATGTGAGTTGATCGACATGCCTGATAACAGGAGCGGCTACGCCATCATTTCCGCACGTAATCACAGATATTGAGTAAGAATCTTTGTAGAAGATCTTATTGTCTATAATATGGGCATTGAATATCTTATACTTTTTAAGTGCGGATACTGCTGCCATGATGAAAAATGGCGTAAATCCCAGACGCGTGTTATGCTTCTGACTGAATTCTTTCCCAAAAGCCTTTTCTAAAGAAATAACAGAGGTCATATCGACTTCATTCGAGACTGTTGAGATCACAGATGTATCATATGTGCTTTTCAACTTATCCGAAATGCGTTGTCTCAGTAGATCGATTTCTTCGACCTGTTCGTCTGGAGATGGAATAAATGTCGGCTTATTCCAGTTGTCAGCATTTGTTGCGAGAACATCTGCCTGCTCTTTCAGCAACTCTCTTATAATGCAATCGCTATTACAATCGCTATTGTCTGTTGGTTCGCTGCTATTTGCGATTTTCGTTGCTGCAGAGGCCTCTATAGCTTCTGCTACTTCTGCTACTTCTGCTGCTTCCGCGATACGTTCTTCTTCTAGACACTCTTCTATCTGTGCAACGCGTGCTGCTTCTGCGACCTGCTCTTCCATGCGTTTTTCATCTTCGCGGATTCGACGCTCTTCTCTAGCTATGCGTTTTTCATCTTCGCGTATTTGATGCTCTTCTCTAGCTATGCGTTTTTCTTCCGCTTCGATGTTTTGAGCGCTGTTACGGATACTTTGTTCGGCAGCTTGGATATTTTTCTCCTCTGCTTGAATGCGGATAATTTCCATTTTTATGCGCTCTTCCGCTTCCCATAGACGCTTTTCTTCCGATCGAATTCTGTGTAGAGTTTTCTCTGCAGAATGGACGGCCATTTCTATCAATTTTTGTACTTCAGAACGAGCCGATTCTAAAATGTCATCTACGAGGGTACTGGCTGTGTTTTGTACTGCCTTCGTGGCGGACGTAATCGCCTGTTCTATCTCAATATGAGATAGCTCCAGAGCTCTTTTCTGTGCAGTGGTTAGAATATCCTGTGCGGCAACATCTGCATGTTTTTTAGTGTTGCGCAGAATGTCATCTTGTATTTCCTCTGCTTTGGTACGAGCTTCACGAGCGAATTTGTTCAATATATTTTGAGAAGTCTCAGTTGCATCTGTTCGGATCTGATGCAGAGCTTCTGATAGTATGCTTTTCCCTTCAATGCCTGATAGCTCAAGAGCATGCTTATATGTTCTAGCTGCGATTTCTTCCGATTCTAAGGTTGAAAATTCACGTACTGCATCTAGCAGATCACGTTTCAAAGTTTCAGCCTCTAATTTTGTGCTTTCTATGGCTTTTTCCAGCATATTCTGAGAAATGCTTTCTGACTCTTCTCTGGCTTTTTGTATCGCATTGGCGAGGAGCTCTTCGCTTTCCATGCGCGATGTTTCAATGGCCTTTTTCTTAGCCAGTGATACTATATGCTCTGCTTCCTTCCTGATGTGTTTGCGAGCCGAATGCAAAATATCCTTTTTGATTTCTTTTGCTTCGTACTTGGAATCTTTTAGAGCTTGCTCTAGAATTTCTTTGTAGACTGCTTCTGCTTCCATGTCTGCCTTTTCGCGAGCTTTTTTCATAATATTATTGCGAATGTTCTTGGCTTCTTTATGCGCTTCCATTTCGGCATTTTGGAGGATGCGATTTCTTTTTTCTTCCGCTTCTGCTTGAGCTTGCTGCTTTGCATCATCTATAAATTTAGCTTTGGTGGCCTCTGCTTCAGCTATAGAAGCTTGGATAACCTTTGTGTGCATTTCACTGGCATCCTTGGTTGCTTTTTCTTCGCATTCTTTTAGGATTCGAGCCTTTAGTTCTTCTGCTTGCATATGTGCTTGCTTTTCGGCTTCAGCAATGATTTTCTCTTGTAGAATTTGCGCTTCTTGCTGGGCATTTCTTTCAGCGTCCTTCAACATGTGTTTAAGCTTTTCTTCTGCTTCTTTAGAAAATTCTTTTACTATGCCTTGTTCTTCTTTTTCATTTTGCTCGGCAATATAGTGAAGTGAGCTTTCTTCTTCTTGTGCGGACAGCTGATCCTCGTATGCACTTTCTTCTTCAATGATTTCTTCGTTATTTTCATCATCTAATGGTACGGACAAGCTGTAACCTTTCGTATCATTTTGGTTGTTATCAGGTTCGATTGCGCGCAGCATTTCGTCTCTTTTTAGCATGCGAAACTCATGCTGCAGTTGCTCTTGTTGTTCCTGTATTTCCTGTTCAGCTGCAATTTGCGCTTCATCTTTTAGTTCTTCCGCAATGGCTTTGTCATTTTCTAACATTTCCTCTTGTTGAGCTTCTCGGATAACAGATTCAACCGCAGCCATATCGGTTTCGATAACGGCGATTTTCGTGCCTGGAGATATCATTTCACCTTCTTTAATCAGTATTTTAGCAAGGATGCAGTCATAGCTTGATGTTATTCCGCATGCCACGGTGGCTGTTTCTGCATCGGCGATAACTTCGCCTTTTGATATGGTATCTCCAACTGCTTTATACCACGCTGACAATGTCACCTCATCGGAAGAACTATCAAAATTTGGTACAATGATATCTATACGCATCTTAATATATCCCAATAACAACTTAGTGTATTGAAACATAAAACTATTTAAGTTTAGTTAATTATGCGTTTTTTTTAGTAAATGTTTTTTTACTGCACAATATTTACTATATCTTGAATGGAGGCATCTTCATGCACTACGCGGTATATACTGTGGAATAGAGGTAACTGCAGTCCAAATTTTTCTTCCAGAGGTTTTACCCATTTTGCTGTTGCGATGCCTTCTACGAGTTCGCCGTACCAGTTGCTTCTGCGTCCCCCAATCACCAAATGTTTTCCAAACGAAATATTGCGCGATTGGCTGCCTGTGCAGGTGAGTAAAATGTCGCCTATACCGCAACTTTCCCAAAACACTTCTTCTGTGCCGCCGAAAGCTTTGGATAAGGAGATCATTTCTTTTAATCCTTGCACTATGAAATAAGCTATTGTGCTAGCACCGCATTTTGCGCCAATTAGTACACCGCATCCGATTGCTAATACATTCTTGAACGCGCCAGATATTTGCATCCCTATGGGATCCTTGAGCGCTTTAATATGTAGACATCCGGCGGATACTTCTTGCGCTATATCGCACGCCAATTCATAGTCAGAAGATGCAACGTTAACACATGCGGGCAGGCCTTGTGCGATTTCTCGAGCAAATGATGCTCCTGATAATATCACAATTTGGTTTTTCAGATATTGTCCGAACATATTGCTTAGCAAATTTCCGCTGTTTGGATCCAAACCTTTTGAACATAGCACCAAGGGCTGTGGAAATTTATGTCTAAATATGTCATCACAAACGATAGGTAAAGCTTCTACAGGAACAGCAATAAAGATAATGTCGCAATCAGCCAATTCTCCTATGTTGCTAGTAGCGCTGATTTTGTGGTCTAGGCGCACTCCAGGTAGTGCTTTTTCATGAGTGTGTTCCTCATTAATTTCATTTGCTATTGCGGGGATATCGCTGACTAACAAAAGTTTATTTGGCATAGAATGCGCGAAACACTGTGCCAATGCGGTTCCGTAACAACCGGCTCCGATCATTCCTATATTCTTAAACCGTCTTGCCATATTCATACCCCTATATAGCTCATTGCGATAAAATATTCTATACTGAAACCTGTATGAGTGCCAGTGGTTTTTAGTGGAATTGAGAAATGAGCAGAATAAAAGAATATTTGAAGAGATTAGGAGGCGTGTTTGCTTCACTTCAAAACAAAGTTATGTCCAATCTTAGCAGCATTCCTAAAAATTATGTAATACATCTGAAAAATATAGGATTGATATTATCAGCCTATACATTTGTGTCTTTATTGATATATCCGCATGTAACCATTGGATCCTATTGCAGGGAGGCATTTTCGTTATTATGCGCCTATGGAGCGATACTTTTTTGGTTTATGGAGCATGAGCCGATTGGTCGACCATTTCGCATAGCTGTTTGCGTAACTGCATGTATGGCGCCGGTATTATTTATGAATAATCCATTTGGCGTTGCATTTGTTGCTCTCTTATTAATTATTCTGATGGAATTTGTTCTTTGCGAATATTTGCGTGGCTGTGATATTTTTTCATCGCGTATTCCTGTATACCTGGTTTGTGACACTATTGCAGAGGCGCGTATACTCCAAAAATTATTACTGGATAAGTATAAGGTGTTGGAACTAATCGTGCTGAACGAACGCGTAAGAGGGGATTACGCGATTAGTTCTCTGCATTCTGTAGATGAGATCAGAACGCGTCTCAAGAAATTTTCTTGTTTACCCTTTTGGCCCTACCCGCAGAGAATTATGTATTTTTCATCTCAGCATGGAAATGTGTCTGAGCTACTGTCGCTTGCTGCTCAGCATTCTTTGCTTTTCTGTAAGATTGTTCAGCATCAATTAACCAGCCACAATTTTACCGCTGATGCTCTTGGAATTACGCCGGCTACAATAGCTGATATTGATGTTGTTTCTAACGCTGCACAAGAAAAGAGTGGTTTATCATCTCTTTTAAGGGGTAAGCGTGTATGGATTTGGTATGATGGACGCAGCAGCATAAAAGAACTGATCATTTCAATGCTGTATATCAATGCAATTGACATAACAATCGGATGTTTTACGGAGCAAGCAGCCACTGATATAAGGAAAGATTTGGATATACGTTGTCCAGAGAAACTCTATCAGCTCAAGGTTATGGATTTGGCTACTTTTTGTGCTCAAGATATCAAGACTGATGTAATATTCTATAACATGGCTATGAATGCGGACTATTTAGAAGCGGATAATATGAAAGAGGCGGTGATATGCAACGTACTCAATACTCAGCAGCTGATAAATTTTGCATCCAAGCAGCAGGTTCCGAATGTATTTTTTCTATCTCATCCTAGTTCTATTAATGCGCATGACTGGATAGGTGCTACGTTACGTCTTGGCGAATTATTGGCGCAATTTGCGGATTCTCAGCGAAGCAAAACGCGGTTTAGGGTGATTCGTGTTCCGAATTGTGTGTCAGACAAGTATGGGGTTGCCACAAAGATATCCGAGACTATTCGCACGCAGGGATACATTAATGTAAATTTTCCGAACACAAGTTCACATCCGATTTGCTATACAAAAGATGTTGTAACGCTGTTGTTGAAAACTATTACCATAAGCATGAAAGCTCATTCTGGGACGGCATGTGCTTACAGTATAATGCCGAAGAAACACGTTGATATGGATCAACTAATAGAGTGGATTTGTTTACTGCATGGGTTGCGCAAAAGCGATGATGTTTACATTCATTATGAGCATAGATTGGAGCCCATGGAGTTAGACAATTTTCCCAACATATCTGAGTCTTTGGAAAAGACAAATACAGCTGATGTTTTCATCACCAAATTTCCGGCAAGTACGCAGGATCAATATGCGTCATTATGGACAGTGGATGAATTGCTATCGATGTCTACTCGAGAAATGATTACAGCGGTTTTTCAAAGTTTAGGGGATAAAATTAACGGTGGAAAAAACGGATAAGTTATTTGAAATTGTTTATGAATGGATTGTGGCCTGCCTAATAAAGCAACAGAAACAATCTAGTTAAATTTGTAAAAAGCTTAACGATTTGCTAATGTAGCGCGTTGTCACTTGAGGAGAGTGTATGTTTCAAGTCAGGATTCATGGCAGAGGAGGACAAGGAGTCGTTACTGCTGCTGAAATGCTTTCAATTGCTGCGTTTCTTGAAGGGAAGTGCGCGCAGGCATTCCCGAGTTTTGGTTCTGAACGAATGGGTGCTCCTGTTTTGGCTTTTTGTCGTATAGATACTAAGCAGATAAGATTGAGAGAGCCGATAGCAGAACCTGATGTCGTCATTATACAGGATAAAACGCTTATTGGTAGTTCTGATACTTTTGGTGGATTAAAGAGCGGCGGATACGCTTTAATAAATTCGCCTCATGATATGGAAGGGGCGCCGTTGGATGTATCAGCATTTTACATAGGAGCTACGGAGTTAGCTTTACAGCATGTAGGTCGTCCAATTCCTAATGCGGTTTTATTGGGAAGTTTTGCTGCGCTGACGAATGCGATTAAGATTGAATCTGTTATAGCAGCTATAAACGCGAAATTTTCTGGCAGTATAGCGGAAAAAAACATTAACGCGGCGAACGCGGCTTATCAGCAAACATTAGAGAGGAGAGTGTAATGTTACATCAGATAGAGGGAGCGCAAGCTATAGCTCACGCAGTTGCCATGTGCCGTCCTAAGGTGGTATGTGCTTATCCGATTACTCCACAGACCCACATTGTGGAAAAGCTTGGAGAAATGGTACACGCTGGGGAAGTAGAAAATTGTGCATTTATAAATGTTGAGTCTGAAATGGCTGCGCTTAGTGTTGCGATTGGATCACAAGCATCTGGTGTTAGGAGTTACACAGCCACATCCAGTCAGGGATTACTATACATGATGGAAGCGGTATACAATGCATCTGGTATGCAGCTGCCGATTGTTATGACTCTTGGTAACCGCACAATTGGTGCTCCATTGAATATTTGGAATGATCACAGTGATGCTATGTCAGCGAGGGATGCAGGATGGCTGATGTTGTTTGCAGAAACGAATCAGGAAGCGTTAGATTTACACATTCAAGCGTTTAAGATTGCTGAAACAGTTGGATGTCCAGTTATGGTGTGTGTTGATGGTTTTATTTTGACTCATGCGTATGAAGGAGTCGATTTGCCAACACAGGATGCTGTAGATGAATTTTTACCGCCATACAATCCGGATGTGAGGCTTGATATTTCCAATCCTTGTGCAATGGGGATGATGGTTTCTCCGGAGTATTTTACTGAGGTAAAATATTTGGCTCATTTGCGTCAGCAAAATGCACTAAAAATCATAGATCAGACAGCTAAACAGTTTGCACAAAAATTTGGACGCGAATCAGGCGGACTTGTCAGATATTACGGGGATCCAAATGCAGATACAGTTATTGTGGCGATGGGATCTGTGATAGGCACTGTAAAGGATGTCATAGATGAGTTGAACGCCGCCGGAGGAAAGTTTGCGATTTTGACCATTGTTAGCTATCGTCCATTGCCGGTGGAAGAAATTCGTGCGGCTCTGAGCAATGCGAAGCGTGTAATTGTGTTAGAGAAAGCATTTGCTTTAGGGCGTGGAGGCGTGTTAGCACAGGAAGTAGAACTAGCTCTTATGCCGTTTAGTGGTGAATTTTTGTCTGTGATTGCAGGCATTGGAGGTCGTCCAATCACAAGGACTCTATTGAGGCAATTTTTCACACAAGAGACATATCCGGAGAAAACTACGTTCCTCGGACTCAATCATAAAGTGGTGGACATAATGTCCAGGATGGAATAGGAGGTATTCATATGTCATTAACAGTTGGCGATAGATTAAATAAAGCAGAAGAAGCAGTACAGGCAAGAGTTAAGCGTCATAACAGTCTGACAAGTGGGCATCGTGCGTGTCAGGGATGCGGAGAAGCTCTTGCTGCACGTTGTGCTTTGGATGCAGCATACAATGCTACTGGCGGCAAAATTGTTGTTGTGAATGCGACAGGATGTTTGGAAGTATTTACGACACCATATCCAGATAATGCATGGGGAGTGCCATGGTTACACTCATTATTTGGAAATGCTCCGGCTGTCGCTACAGGTGCTGCAGCTGCATTTGCCGCACGAGGTGATCATGAAATGAGGGTGATCGCTCAAGGTGGTGATGGTGGTACTACTGATATCGGTATGGGTTGTTTATCTGGTATGTTTGAGCGTAATGATGATGTTCTATACATTTGTTATAACAACGAGGCATACATGAATACAGGTGTACAGCGTTCTAGTTCTACGCCAGCCTTATCACGTACAGCGACGACATTCCCCATAAAACAATATATGGGTAATGATCCGATGAGTGGTAAATGTGTGCCTAAGATTGCGATGGCTCATGGAATTCCTTATGTTGCTACTGCTACTATAGGTGATATTCGTGATTTCGAAAGAAAAGTGGTCAAAGCGATTCATATGAGAGGCGCGAGATATATAGAAGTATATTCTCCTTGTCCTCTTGGATGGGGTTCTCAGCCATGTGACACTGTCAGATTGGCCAGGCTTGTGGTGCGATGCGGTTTGTATCCGTTATTTGAAGCAGAAAATGGCAAAATATCTAGTGTTACAAAAATAGAGAATCTGATTCCGGTAGAGGATTATCTGCGCCCACAAAAGAGATTTGCTCATTTGTTTGGTAAAAATGCAGATCCAGAGCACATCAAAGTTATACAGAAAATCGCGGATGCGAATATAGAAGAATATAATTTAACAGGAGGTTGTTAGTATGCCTAAACCATATGCTACAGTCCAAGATGCTCGTACTAGTTTACAGAATAAAACGGGCACATGGCGCACAATGCGACCAGAATATGTTCACAGAATGCCGCCATGTAATCTCATGTGTCCAGCAGGAGAGAACATACAGCTTTGGCTAGCACATGCTCAGGAAGGAAAATTACGTGAAGCATGGGAGGTTATGGTTGATGCAAATCCATTTCCAGCGATTATGGGAAGAGTTTGTTATCATACCTGTGAGTTAGCATGCAATCGTACTCATTTTGATGGAGCGGTGAACATTAATCGACTAGAGAGATCTATTGGCGATGTTGCCTTAAACAAGGGGTGGAGTTTTCCTGTTCCCACACGTAGCACTGGCAAAAAAGTGCTAGTTATTGGAGGTGGTCCGAGCGGATTATCTGCGGCTTATTTTCTTCGCAGATTTGGTCATAGTGTGACTATTTATGAAGCCAATCACAAGCTAGGAGGAGCCATGCGTTATGGTATTCCTCGGTACAGGCTGTCTACAGCTGTGTTGGATGCAGAGATAGATCGTCTGCTTGCGTTAGGGATAGAGGTTGAATGTGATAAGCGAGTATCGGATGTTGCGCAAGAGCTGCAAAATTTCGATGCAGTATATCTTGCTATGGGAGCATCATTAGCTGTGCAGATCAATATTCCAACAGATGAGGGTGCAACTGTTATAGATGCGATAGAGATGTTCCGTTGTTTGGAGAACGACAAAGACAAGATGCCAGCTTTGGGCAAAACGGTCATAGTGTATGGCGGTGGAAATAGTGCTATTGATGCCGCACGCACAGCGCGTCGTTTGGGTGCGGACAAGGTTCAGATAGTCTATCGTAGAGCAATGGAGCATATGAGGGCTCATGACAGCGAAATAAAAGAGGCTTTAGCTGAGGGAGTAGAAATTCTCTGTCTACGTACCATTGGTCATATTCACAAAGGATCTGTTTCTATAAATAAGATGGAGCTGCAGAACAACGAGTTGGTGAATACCGGGCAGGTAGAAACGTTGCAAGCGGACAGTGTGATATATGCGATAGGTCAACAGCCTGATGAAAAAGTCGTTTTAAGCATAAGCGATATTTTGATAGGAGAGGGCAGTACTATCATCGTGGACAAGAACATGATGACTGGCGCGAAGGGCATTTTCGCCGGAGGAGACATTGTTCCTGGAAAACGAACAGTTACTGATGCGATAGGAATGGGCAAGAAAGCTGCCAGATGCATAGATGCATTCCTCAATGGGAAAGAGATTCCAGCGAAACCTAGTCCTGATATTGCAACATTTAAAAAGTTACAGTTGGATTACTATCCTAAGAGTCCAAGGATCGATGTTGAGCCGAAGGTAAATCTAACATTTGAGGAAGCAAATCTGTCGTATGACGATCCGAAAGTTATACTAGAGGCCAGACGTTGTTTTTCATGCGGTAACTGTTACCATTGTAACAACTGCTATGCTTATTGTCCTGATAATGCCATCATACAACATGAGGATGGTTCGTTAGAGTTTAACTACGAATATTGTAAAGGATGTGGTTTGTGTGCTGTTGAGTGTCCATGTGGAGCTATTAAGATGGTTCCTGATGATCAGCAGTAGTGAATAACCTGTTTAATGGGCTGTAAGGCTTTTCCTTGCAGCTTTTTTGTGTCGACGTGTTAATTATCTTCACAAATTGATAGAAGATAAGCGCGCTACTGGCCTACATAGCTTAGCAGCGCGCTTTTTGATCAGTAACGCCTTTAGCACGACACTATTGGCGTTTGACGGGGTTCTCGTTATGCGTTTGGTCTACCAAGTGCATGATTTGTGGTGGAATTGGTAAGCTTTCTGAACGCTCGTCAGTTGTACGGGGTGCCCAACTGTTTTCTCCATTTTTGCTTTCTAGCTTCCAAACAATGGCATGTTTATATCCACAATCAGCTCTGTATGTTAATGAATTTACGCTCCAGATAGTGCTCTCGCCAACATTGACATTAGATAAACTTGTCTTTGCAAAAGCATTGTCGTATATCTTTCGTAGGCTATTAGGCAAATGGATTTCGCTAAGGAAACTTTCGCAGAATGCCTGTTTACCAATGAGTTTTAAGCTGGGCGCTTCTCCAAATGTTACACGAGATAACAATTTGCAGTGGTAGAAACATCTATCACATATCTCTTCTACGCTATCAGGGATGTGGATTGCGTGAATGCCACTACCGTAGAATGCCTCTTCTCCAATGATTTTCAAGCTGGATGCTTCTTCAAATGTAACACGAGATAGCGATCTGCAGCTGGAGAAACATCCTTCGCCTAGCTCTTCTACACCATCAGGGATGTGGATTCCTCTAAGGGCAGTAGTCGCAGCGAATGCTCTCGCGCCAATGCGTTTTAAGCTGGAGCTAGGTCCAAAAGTGACGCGAGATAGCGATTTGCAGAATTGAAAACAGCGTTCGCCTAGCTCTTTCACACCATCAGGGATGCAGATTGCAGTAATGCTACTCTGGCGGAATGCCTCTTCTCCAATGATTTTCAAGCTAGATGCTTCTCCAAAAGTGACACGAGATAGTGGTCCCCATGACTGAAGTGGCCAATCTATTTCGCCCCATGAGAAACAAGCATCGCCTAGCTCTTCTACGCTATCTGGGATGTGAATTTCTTGAAGACCACTACAGGAGAATGCCTTTTTACCGATGAGCTTCAAACTTGATTTTTTCCCAAAAGTAGCGCGAGATAGCGATTCGCACCGCCAGAAACAACTCTCCCATAGCTCTTCTACGCTATCTGGTATGTGGATTTCGCGAATGCTAGTCGCAGCGAATGCTCTCGCGCCAATGCGTTTTAAGCTGGAGCTAGGTCCAAAAGTGACGCGAGATAGCGATTTACATTCATCGAAACAGCTATCACATATCTCTTCTACGCAATCAGGGATGCGGATTTCGTGAATGCTAGTCCTAGCGAATGCCTCTTTTCCAACACGTACTAATGTGGAGCTAGAGCCAAAAGAGACTGTAGAAAGATTTTTCCACCCCTTAAAACAGTTATCAGCTATCTCTGTTACGCTATCAGGGATAGCTATACTTTGCACCTTAGATTTTAGCATGGCCACATTGTCTTTACCCAAAAACTGCTCAAACAGTTCAGATGACAATCTTTCAATTTTCGACTTTATAACGAGATGTATTGATGTATCCTTACCTAACATATCTGTTAAATAAGCCGTATTATTTGTGTTACTAAGGTCGACATATATAGGTGTGATCTCGTTTCTGGTCCGTTCGTCTATGGGCTGTGATTCGACTGCATTGGTATGAGCGACGCGCAGTGGTTGTATTGCGAATGGTCCAGGCTGTGTTTCAGGGGCATCGTTAACATCTTGTGCATCTGCTGAGGGGATACCGCGCGATGCCAAGCTGACATCTTGTGTGTTCTGTGACTCAGTCATAGCATCTGTTTCATTGATGCAAATGCAAGCTGATAACATGCTTAAAATCAGAATTTTTTTCATTATCTTCTCCTTTTTATCTCTCCACTCTTGAAACTATATCAGCAGATTTATAGAACACATTGTATCACTTTAAAATTAGTTTGTCAAGAATTTTGGATATTTTTATATAAAACACGCGACTAGTTTTACCAATCGCATGCCGAATGCGGAGAGAATTCCCCGCGGATTTTATTGCTGTTATGGTCGATTTTTCTTAGGAATTCCTAAGGCTATCCATCCGCTCAGGGGATAGTCCATATACTTTTACATTGGTTGCAAGGAAATTTTGTCCATAGAATTCTATGACTTGCAATTTAGTATGCTGACCAAAGGTGATGCTTGTTAGTTGTTCGCATCCACTGAAACAGTCGCCTGCTATCCTTGTGACATTATCAGGAATAGAGATTTCTGTCAAGCCAGTGGCAGAGAATGCAAATTGATGAATGCGCTCTAATTGAGATGTGGCACCGAATTCGACACGGCGTAGGCTTGTGCATTTATAGAAACAGCTGAAGCCTATCTCTCTTACTGAATCGGGAATTCTGATTTCAGTAATAGGGCATCCACACTCATCATCCTCACTGTCCTTGCAAGAGAATGCTTCTACGCCAATGTATTCTAATTTAGAGCTATTGCCAAAACTTACACTAGCCAAATAAAAGCATCTACAGAAACACTCATCACTTATCGTTATTACGGAATCAGGAATAGAGATTTTTGTCAATCTAGTGTTATAGAATGCCTTTGTGCCCATGTATTCTAATTTGGAGCTATTGCCAAAACTTACTCTATACAAATCTTTGCATTCCATGAAACACCAATCACTTATCTTTATTACGGAATCGGGGATAGAGATTTCTTCTAAGGCCGTGTAATAGAATGCTCCTGCGCCAATGTATTCTAATTTGGAGCTATTGCCAAAGCTTACTTTAGCCAAATTTTTGCATTCCATGAAACAGCTATCACTTATCTTTATTACGGAATCAGGAATAGAGATTTCTGTCAAGCCAGTGTAAGAGAATGCTTTTGCGCCAATGTATTCTAATGTGGAGCTATTGCCAAAGCTTACTTTAGCCAAATTTTTGCATTCCATGAAACAGCTATCACCTATCTCTATTAGGGCATCAGGAATAGAGATTTCTGTTAAGCCGCTCTTGTAGAATGCCCTTGCGCCAATGTATTCTAATGTGGAGCTATTGCCAAAGCTTACTTTAGCCAAATTTTTGCATTCCATGAAACACCAATCACCTATCTTTGTTACAGAATCAGGAATAGAGATTTCTGTCAAGCCAGTGTAAGAGAATGCCTGTGCGCCAATGTATTCTAATTTGGAGCTATTGCTAAAAGTTACTCTAGCCAAATTTTTGCATCTCGTGAAACACTCATCACCTATCGTTGTTAGGGCATCAGGAATAGAGATTTCTTCTAAGGCCGTGTAAGAGAATGCCTGTGCGCCAATGTGTTCTAATTTGGAGCTATTGCTAAAAATTACTTTAGCTAAATTTTCGCATTCCGTGAAACACTCATCACCTATCGTTGTTAGGGCATCAGGAATAGAGATTTCTGTCAAGCCAGTGTGAGAGAATGCCTGTGTGCCAATGTATTCTAATTTGGAGCTATTGCTAAAAGTTACTCTAGCCAAATTTGTGCATTCCATGAAACACCAATTACCTATCTCTATTATGGAATCAGGAATAGAGATTTCTTCTAAGGCCGTGTAATAGAATGCTCCTGCGCCAATGTATTCTAATTTGGGGCTATTGCCAAAACTTACTCTAGCTAAATTTTCGCATTCCGAGAAACACTCATCACCTATCTTTGTTACAGAATCAGGAATAGAGATTTCTTCTAAGGCTGTCTTGTAGAATGCCCTTGTGCCAATGTATTCTAATTTGGAGCTAGAGCCAAAAGAGACTCTAGAAAGATTTTTCCACTCCTTAAAACAGTTATCAGCTATATCTTTTACGCTATCAGGGATAGATATACTTTTCACCTTAGACCTTAGCATGGCCACATTGTTTTTACCCAAAAACTGCTCAAACAGTTCAGGTGATAATTTTTCAATTCCCGGCTCTATAACGAGATTGATTGATTTAGCAGCCTTTAATCTATTTGGTAAATTAGCAGGATTATTTGCATGATTAAGATCGACAGAAATAATTGTGATATTATCTATGGGCTGTGATTCGACTGCGCTGATAGGCGCGACGTGCAGTGGACCGACGGGTGGTGATTGTGTTGAGAATAGGTTGTATGGCTCCGGTGATTGTGTTGAGCCTCGCTCTGTTGTTTGCTTCGCTTGTGTTCGCTTCCCTCTTCCTCTTACTAGTACTCTTCTTCCTCGTATTCCTCTCCCTATCTGCGTTTTTGTTTTCTTTTGTGGTTGCTTTACTACTTTTGATGCCGCTGCTTTCGATGGGGCCACGGCATCTGTTTCATTGATGCAAATGCAAGCTGATAACATGCTTAAAATCAGAATTTTTTTCATTATCTTCTCCTTTTTATCTCACCACTATTGAAACCGTATCAGCAGATTTATGGAACACATTGTATCACTTTAAAGTTAGTTTGTCAAGAATTTTAGATATTTTTTTGCATAAAACACGCGACTGATTTTGTCAATCGCATGCCGAATGCGGAGAAAACTCCCCGCGGATTTTATTACCGTTATGGTCGATTGTTTTCGGGAATACCAAGGCTATCCATCCGTTCAGTAGATAGTCCATATACTTTTGCATCGGTTCCTAAGAATGCATCTGCACAATTAGATGCTAATTGTGAGGCGGTGCCAAATGAGACTTTTTTTAGGTTCTTGCAACTATAAAAACATCTTGCTCCTATGGAGTTTACAGAATCAGGAATGGTTATTTCAGTAAGAGCTGTAAGACCGAATGTCTCTTCGCCAATGCATTCTAACTTAGAGCTATGACCAAAAGTGACTAGGGTTAGATCTGTGCAATCGCTGAAACACAAATCGCCTATCTTTTTTACGCTATCGGGAATAGAGATTTCTGCTAAGGCGGTTTTGTAGAATGCGATTTCGCCAATACATTCTAATTGAGAATTCATGTCAAAAGAGACTTGAGACAGATGTTCCCATTCAGCAAAACAGTCGTTACTTATCTCTCTTACGCTATTGGGGACAGATATGCATCTTACCTTAGATTTTAGCATATCAACATTGCTTTTACCAAAAAACTGCTCAAATAGTTCAGGTGACAATTTTTCAATTCCCGGCGCTATAACGAGATCTATTTGTGCAGCATTATTACATTTAATTAGAGTATCTTCTTTAGTTTCTGTTTTTGTAAGATCAACATTTACAGCTACGCTATTACCTTGGATGTCTGTTGTCACGGGTTGTGTTCCATGCGAGTAGGTCACGGCATCTGTTTCATTGATGCAAATGCAAGCTGACATTATGCTTAAAAATAGAAATTTTTTCATTATCTTCTCCTTTTTATCTCACCGCTATTGAATATGTATCAACAGCTCTATGAATCACATTGTATCATTTTAAGATTAATTTGTCAAGAGTTTTAGGTATTTTTTTTCGTATAAAAAAACATGCGACTGGTTTTGCCAATCGCATGTCGAATGCGGAGAGAATTCCCCGCGGATTTTATTGCTGTTATGGTCGATTTTCCTTAGGAATTCCAAGGCTATCCATCTTCTCAGGGGATAGGCCATACACTTTTGCTGTATTGGGCAATGTCTGCGACAATAGCCCCATCTTAATACGTTTCAATTGTGATCTATTACCAAAACTTACGCTAGCCAACTTAAAGCATTGGCTGAAGCACCCATAACCTATATCTGTTACGGAATCAGGAATAGAGATTTCTCTCAAGTTACTGTATGTGAATGCATGCTCGCCAATACGTTCTAATTGTGATCTATTGCTAAAATTTACCTTAGTCAAAGCATAGCATCTGTTGAAACACCCATAACCTATATCTGTTACGGAATCAGGAATAGAGATTTCTGTCAAGGTGCTCTCGTAGAATGCACTTGCTCCAATGTGTTTTAACGTGGATCTATTGCCAAAACTTACTCTGTGTAAGCACTGGCAGCGGGAGAAGCACCTATCACCTATATCTGTTACGGAATCAGGAACAGAGATTTCTGGCAAGCTGCTGTCAGCGAATGCCCCTTCACCGATACGTTCTAATTTGGAGCTCATGCCAAAACTTACTCTAGCTAACTTATGGCAGTGATGGAAGCACCAATCACCTAT
>CALXQQ010000004.1 GCA_944390775.1 uncultured Alphaproteobacteria bacterium | reverse complement strand
TCAGAGAATTGCGAATAATCTAATTTTATCTTTTGGGGCTGTGAGTTTATATCTTCCGAGAATTGCGTGTTTTTTAACGCTTTCTCAAAAGTAGAGATTATCGCATGCCTAAAACGATCGGCTCTATTTATATCAGACTTAACATTAGCTACGATAGCAGTTGATAATTTCAGCTTTGCTGTAGAATCGGTCTGAACCCCAGCAGATACAAGAGTTGGTTTAGCAGGAGCATCTGCCTGCACTTCAGCAGATACAAGATTTGGTTTAGCCACCGCACCAAGATACACTTTTAATTTGCTATTTTTTGATAAATCAAGAGGATATCTTTCTGTTTTGCTTTTATATGCGTTTATGAGCTCTATGATAAGGAACTTACTTGCCTGAGGAATAACCTGCAAATCTTCTTTGAGTGATGCTTCCAATTTATCTAATCCATCCCCTTCCATAAATTGCAGCAAGTCTGCGTTGTTGGCACTCAACACAGATATTTTTCGTATTTGTTCTTGAATGGCTCTTAACTCATCCAAACTAATTCCATCAGAATCACCTGGAGATTTTGCTTTCAAATCATACTCTGCATTCGCGAGCAGATCACTCAGTACCAGATGAATATGATTCCTAAACTCTTGTGCACGCATAATTTTTTCTTTTACTATCTGGCTAGAATTTAACAAGGCAAGTGACATCTCCACATTTTGATCTAATTTCGTTTCTTCTAGAATAACAATCCCCTTATCAACTTTTCTTTTGAACTCATCATCAAACAGATACGAAAACTTTATAAAATCTTCGGGAGTACAACCATCGGGAACCCATCTATCAACTTGCACGTCTAGCTTCTTCATGCGCTCTAAAACAGCTCTTGTATCAACTAATCCCACAGATGCAGCACAAACAATCCCTGAGTATATAACTCCAACCAACACTGTCAACTTAAACATATCTTTCCTCCAATTATATAAATTAAATAAACCGTACAATAGGAAAGTAAAAAAAAAGCTAACACCAACAGATTAACTATGCCTCATAACCAAGCAGGATAAACATAACAAAACCTCGCAATACACTATGCACACAATACTCGCTGTGCACATAGTGCAAAGTACATTGTTATTTACGAGACCTAGGAATCGGTTTTATATTGCCTGTTTTTGCTAGCCACGCGCCATACTGAGCTTCGAAGCCTGGAACTCGCTTATCACAAGCAGCCAAGAGCTTATCAGCTATACCAGTTTCACATAACAATCCATACATATAATGGATTATAGGAAAAAACTTGAAATCTACAGATTCTAATTCATTCGCATGTTCTACATGAGCAAATGTAACAATATCCACTGTCTGTACAGAGCAATCTGCATCCAATGCACTACAAGCAGGATTTGCCTCCATAACGCAATCATTTTGAGGAATAAAACATACTTGCCTTCCTGCAACACTCATCACTGCATCATCCACTGCATTTGTACTATTAGTACTACTATCCATCGAATGAGTTCTCAAGAACGATAACATAACACAAACAACTAAAATACGCATACCACACCTTTATATATACACCTTTCGAGGGTATCGCATTGATGACTTCGATGTCAATACACTATGCACACAATACTCGCTGTGCACATAGTGCAAAGTACATTGTTATTTACGAGACTTAGGAATCGGTTTTATATAGCCTGTTTTTGCTAGCCACGCGTCATACTGAGCTTCGAAGCCTGGAACTCGCCTATTACAAACACCCATGAGCTTATCAGCTGCACCAGTTCTACATAACAATCCATACATATAATGGAAAAGTCCCATTTTTTCAGGGGTTGTCGCTTTTTCTGCGATTATGATTGCTAGCTTATTTAACGAATCTATAACTCGACACAGTTGCAAAAGATGAGCTTCTATAGCGTTAGCGGTCGCTCCTCCCCGTTTTGCTTCCCAATACCCTTCCCAGGCCTCAGCTAAACTTCCTTCATTACCTATAGCTGCTGCTTGAGCTCTTGAAAAAGCCACTCGAAATTTATCTAACAGCACATTGCTTGGATCATCGACATCTATTACCTCTATAGCGCTACATATAGCATCAAGACAGTCATTTGAACGCTCCAACATCTCTCTGGTATTAGCAGCCTTTGTAGTCGCATCATTATGATATTTAAGCGAGATCTTATCTGCAAGGCCGGATAGCTTCAGTGCAAATTCAGGATGATCGTCATCCGTTAGAGCATGAACATCATTTATCAAATTTGGTTTTAGATCTAGCAAACATCTCATATACTTCTTCAAACTATGAATGCCTCTAGGTGTAAATGTTCTATCCCCCATTACATCGAATTCTTTGGCGCTAAGCTCATTGAATAATTGTTTCTCAGGAGCAGTGTCAGGAAGAGTATCCAGATCATTAACCAAACGATCTGGGGCTACGTGTCTTGGTGCGGCTGCGGCACTTACATTTTCCACTCCCACTGTGCATAACGAAAGCATCATAAGCGATGCGGCTAGTTTTTTTATATTCATAATTCATTCCTTTCAATATAAACAAGTTTATTATGGATCAAAAAAGTTAAAATAATGTTTATTTTTGTCGTTAATAATTTTTAAACTATATGTTTAGTAATTTAGGCGAAGTTTTTGGAGAAGGTTTATGAAATCATCTTTGTGTTACATTCTGTGTGCGACTGCTGTGTATGCTGAAACATCTCAGAGCGCTTCTAA
>CALXQQ010000003.1 GCA_944390775.1 uncultured Alphaproteobacteria bacterium | reverse complement strand
ACCTTGCAAAAACTTTACTTTTATTACACAATTTCTCGAAACTCAGCATTTTTATTTATTTTTTGTTGAGTTTCGCACTTTTCTCACTCTTTTGCTATCCCATCTCTACTTTCGCAAGAGGTTTATTTTTGTTCGATCTCTGACAGAACCTCGTCACGACACTGTTTCATCCCGCAAGAAACCCCAACCACTACAAAAATGACAAGTGAAAAAAAACGAACACCACTCCGCATACATACCCTGCGTTATCATCCGTAGCGAATTGTAACATAGTACATGCTTGTTGTCAATAACGCTGACCACGTGAGGGATTCACTTTCGCAAAGTTTTTGGCTGACATCGATCTAAACAAAGCTTTAAAATTCAAAGCATTATTTGCGCACTAATCAGCTCAAAAACATTAAACATCTTGCGAAAGTCTGGGGTTAGCAAACACGAACAGCGATTGGTCTATGCGGTTAATTGTTACGAAAACCGCAAGTTGTAGATTCCGGAGATTATGTTAAACCTCATATGCAGTTTTTTGCGGAAATTTCGGTAGATCGAGCCCAAAATTTTGAATTTTTTGAGATGGGAAAATACATGTTCGACACTTACTCGTTTCGATGCAAGTGTGTGATTATGCTCCTTTTGTTCCGCTGTTAAAGGACTTTTTCGCCGTTGTTTGTGCGGCAGAAGCGTTTTCGGATGCTGTTTTTGCAATCCTTGATATCCAGAATCTGCCAGAACTTGAACATCTTTCGGGATATGATCGGACATTTTTCGAATTTTAAAATCATGTGTTCGACCACCATAACATTTTGAAATATTTAGGATTTTTCCTTTTGTGTCGGTCATGATTTCGAATTTCATCATATGACGTTTCTTCTTCCCAGAATAAAATTGTCTCTGATTTTTCTTGGGCCTCTGAATCTGAATTTCCGTTGAGTCTAATCGTCTCAAGATCAGACTGGCTCAACTCTCTGTTTTTGCTGATCTTAATGACATCTGCCAGCATCGGTTCGAGGCGTTGAATGTGTCGACAAATGTTTGATTCGTCGAGGTCAAACAGCATCCCCAAAAATTGAAAACTCACATAAAATCGGTAGTAAATCGATACCAACAAAATCCCGTCTGCCAAGGTTTTTATCTTGGAGGGCCTACCAGAAACTTTCTTTTGCTTTTGCAATCTTTCCCATCGCGGATGCACTTTGCGAACAATTTCGTGAAATTGCTCCAACTTTACCCCCGTCAACCTTGCAAAAAACTTACTTTGATTACACAATTTATCGAAACTCAGCATTTTTATTTGTTTTGTTGAGTTTCGCACTTTTCTCCCTTTTGTGCTATCCCATCTCTACTTTCGCAAGAGATTTAATATATTCAAAATTTTAGGATCAATTTTGCTATAATTATCGCTAATTTTTTGATAGTTGCTGAATTTGTATATCCATTACAGCGGTCAGAATTTGCAAAATTTGTTCAAAGATTTTGATTGCTATGTTGAAGATTGCTATTTATGCTAACAAGGGCTCAATCCATTGAATGTGTAGGCAAATATTTTTTGTATTTTTTTTTGAATTAAGGTGTATGCCAAATAGCAATAGCAGATGTAACTGCGATAGTATAATAGTTCCCGCCAAATCTCATTTTTGATATTGTTACATGCTGATTTTCGTTTATAGTTCTTATTGTTTGCTAGCACCTTCTCCTATAAAGGTCGCATTTTCTCCACAACTGTTAAAAAATCTGATATATGGTTATCCTCAAAATTATGCTTATGAAGATGCTTCAGATTCGTTGCTGCTTTTAATTCCGTATGTGATTTGTGTTTGTCGCATATTTACAATGTTTTTTCAATTTGGATTGCGTTTTTCTGGCTGATTGGTATAGAGCATTGGACTGGCGTAAAATTTTTAGCGTATGATGTTGTTTTCTCTAGTTGTATTTCGGCATCGCTGGGGGCGGTACAATTTGTGGTATTTTAGGGCATTCATACATTTTTGCTCGAACTTTTAACTCTAATCCGCTGTCAACTTGAATCGATTTGATGTGATGGGGTGCTGTTACAAGAAATTCTTACAGAAATTTTTTTGCATCTAAATTGCGTGTATTGCTATAAATTTGCGTAAACAAAAACGTTATTGTCGTAAGTCTAAAAATGCTTAAATCTCAAGCTATTCTTTTTTTACAAACGTGTGATCAATTTACACTATTTCTACAATTTCAGTTTTATTATGTTTTTTAAATTTTCTACGTTGTTTTATTTGCGTACAATATGTGCTTTTTCTATTGTATATCAAATACTTATATGTGCGACCAATGGAGCTTTCGTCTATCAAAAAATGTGCTTGAAAATATTCGCGTTTTTCGTTTTTCCGTATGCTGGATTTGCTCTATGAATCTTCAAAATTTACGTAAGTTCTACGTCGCTATATTGTTATGAGGTATGCTAGATGCTTTGCGACGATGCATAATCCCATTGTTTAAGACTTTTATTTTTCATTTTTAGTAAAATGTTTAAGAAAAAATCTCAAATAGCTGAGATAAAATTTAGAACGAGGTACGATAATTTTTTTGTTCGCAAACAAGTTTAGGATGCCTATATCACAATTCATGCGGTGCATTTTTTCTAAATGGGTAGTCGTACAATTTGTAAAATTGCTTTATAAAGTAGAATGTTTTCGTGTAGTTTCTTTTAATTAAGCATATAGAGCTATACTTTCTTGTAATATTATACCTATTATTTCACGGCTTTTGCTTCCTGCATTCTGTTTACTGATTAACATGCACAGACAAATACATAAACTCTGCATTGTTTTTCAGTGAATCTAATGACAATTTTTGTGGATAATTTATTTTTCAGTATTTATTATCAACGATATTTAGTTTTTCTGGTGGTTTTCGGTTTAATATAATCGCCGGAATTTATAACTTGCGGTTTTCATAACAATTAACCGCATAGACCAATCGCTGTTCGTGTTTGCTAACCATAGACTTTCGCAAGATGTTTAATATATAGTGTGTTTTCATTTTTGTTGTGATGGTATAATATATTGTCGATCCCGTTTTATCTTTTACAAACATATACATGATTTGTCTGTTCGTGCGGAATATACAAAAAGCAAAAAACAGCTGTGCGATATGCAGGTTGTTTTTATAGGCTGCTAATTTTTCGTATGGCTTGTATTCCAAATTTGCGCTTTACGCATAGTTTTTTGGTATTTACAATCAATGATATACATATTTTTAAATGATAATTATTTGTTTAGTTGTGTGGAGTTTTATGGTTAATCGGCATTAAATCGATTCAATATATAAAAAAATACAATTCAGCGTATGTTTTATTGTAAATCAGTTTTCTTGTGTTGATTAGCTGCAAAAATACACGTTTTGAGACGGTCTAAACGATAAAAATAATAACAAATAATGACGATTAGGTAATTTTACAAATGACGCAATATACGATGTTATACAAGAAGATATCTTTGATGTTTAATTCTGAAAAATATAAGATCACAATAAATCATTTCCATATATTTTTTCTATTGCCAATATACCACATTTTTCTATACTGAAAATTGCAAACAATCTTGAAGTACAACTCCAAGTTTGGTGATTTATGAGGAAAGTAGAAAAAAGTACGTTTTTGTTCATTTTTTCAAATTGAAAAATTTTTAGCATCGCATATAGTGTGGTTGAATATGTAGCGAGGAGGAGTATGGCAGACTATCGAATTGAAGTTGTTTCTTGCAAGTCACTAGATGAATATATAGGGCAGCGTCTAAAAGCAAGACGAACTATGATGGGGATTAGCCAAACTAAACTAGGTGAGTCGCTTGGTGTTACTTTTCAACAAATTCAAAAGTATGAGAAAGGTGTGAATCGTATAAGCGCCAGCATGCTGTACAATATTTCCGTTATATTGGGCGTGGACTTTTCATATTTTGTCGATGGTTTTCATATTAAAAACGCAGACATGTTGAATGATTCTGCTCAGGCGTCATATGAGTTTAGTTCAGAACACAAGAAAGAAACCAGTAATTTACTAAGGGCTTACTATAAAATATCTGAACCTCATGTGCGACGCAGAGTGTTAGAGTTGGTAAGGAGCGTTGCTGTGACAGCACAACAGTAGTATGTATTTAGATTTTTATGCTACTATAAGCTGAACGGAGGTTTTGATGAAGATACATTTCGTGTGTTCTCCAAATGTTAGATCGCAGGAAGCCTTTGCAAAGATGGTTGACATGTATGGGCAAGCAAGCATAAAGCGAGCAGATTGCATAGTTGTTCTTTCGGGAGATGGAATGGTTTTGCGAACTATGCATGAAACGTTTGACAAAAATCTGCCTGTTTTTGGTATGAATTGTGGGGGAATAGGTTTTCTTACCAATGACTATCTTCAGGAAGGGCTCGTTGAGCGTATTAGCAAGGCTCATGCTTTGAAAATTCATCCTTTACGCTTAAATATGACTCGTGATAATTCTCACAAATTTTCTGAGATAGCAGTGAATGAGGTGTATTTACTGAGACAAACGCATCAATCAGCAAAAATACAAGTGAAGATAAATGGTGTTACGATGCTAGAGGAGTTGGTTTGTGATGGTCTTATAACTGCTTCTCCGACTGGGAGCACAGCATATAACTACTCTGCAAATGGGCCGATATTGCCGGTTGGTTCTCCGCTGATGGCTTTAACTCCTATTAGTGCTTTTCGTCCACGTTGTTGGAGGGGGGCTTTGCTTTCGTTGGATACTGTATTGGAGTTTGAAATATTGGACCACATAAGTCGTCCGGTTTGCGTTGTTGCAGATTATGTAGAATTCAGGGAGGCATATAAAGTCGAGGTTTTTGAAGACAAAGATGTTACTCTTACTTTGCTTATGGATGAAGAGAGTATGCTTGAAAAGAAGATACTAAAGGAGCAATTTGCAACTTAGGTGTTCTTGTGATACAATAGCACACTCATACGTAGGAGTTTAATATGGCAAAAGCAGCCACAATGACAGTAAAGATGTTAAGCACTGCTGGTACTGGGTTTTTTTATGTGAAAAAGCGCAACCCAAGAAAGCAGCCGGAAAAAATGGAAATGCGCAAATATGATCCTGTTGCGCGTAAGCATGTTGCATTTAAAGAGGCGAAGATAAAGTAGTCTTTTTGGTAGCGCTCCCATTTTTTGGTGAGCGTTATTTTTTCTCTTGTGTTTTATATATATTTATTAGACAATGTAATCATGATGTACGTGTTGCTGCGATGAAAACTTGGTCTAATAGTGACGTTGCTGGTTTTGTTTTTCTTTTATTTGGTGTTCTTTGTCTTATTTTTTCCAATTCATATTGGTTGACTTCTATTAGTCTTTTAATGAGCGCTTTGATATTATTGCATGCTATATATGATGCGCGTTATGAGGTCATAAAATACCGAGATATGCTTTGTCATTATCAAGCGGCTCTTTCTTCTGCGGATAGTGGATGGGTTGCATGGAATGCGCAGGATGAATATGTTGGCGCTTCTAAAAAATTTAAAAGCATGTTTGGCTTAAGTGGTTCTACGGTTGTTTGTATGGCAGATATTTTGGCGTCTGTAGAATCTGATTGCGCTGAAGACTTAGGTTTTTATTTTGATAAATTAAAGAAGACAGGAATGGGCTTTAGATTGACAGTCGTCACTCGAGTTGAAGAGCCTAAAACCATAGAAATAGTTGGCTGTCGCATGATCATAAGCAATGTAGAAACAATTCTGCTCTGGTGTAATGACATAAGCAATACGACATCCACTTTATCTTCCATGGAGAATAACCTAGCGCAGGAGCAAGATTTGGTAAAATCCATGAGGGACGTATTGAACTCGTTGCCGATACCTGTGTGGTTGCGCAATGATAATCTGGACATTATATATTGTAATACTGCTTATGCTGATGCTGTGGAGCGTAGTGTTGAGCAAGTTGTAAAGGGAAATATTCCGCTTGTTGCTGGTAGTTTATTTGGGCAGGGGCATTCTTTAGCTGAAAATGCTAAAAAATGCAATCGAGAACAGATAATATCGCAGTTTGTAATTATAAATGGAGAGAGAAAGAAGTTATCTATACATGAAATGCCGATATCAGACGACAAATTCATGGGATTTGCGTTAGATGTTACAGCGGAGGACAAGCTTGCATCGGATTTAGATAGAGCTATCGTTGCAAATCACGGAATCCTGGAGCATATTTCGTCTGCTGTTGCGATTTTTCAGGCCAATACTCGCTTAGCTTTTTTCAATAGCACTTATGCGAATATCATGAAATTGGAGCCAAATTGGTTACATTCTAATCCAACGCTAGGTGAAATAATGGATGAGCTACGAGACAATCGTCAGTTACCAGAGCATGCAGATTATCAAGTGTTTAAAAAGGAGCAACTAGCGCTTTTTTCTTCTATTACGGATGTTTCCCAAGAGTTATTGCATTTACCCAGTGGACGATGTTTGAGGCAACTGATAGCGCCATATCATCTTGGTGGTTTGGTATTTATATACGAAGATGTAACTGATTCATTGGATATGCAACGCAAAAACAACACTTTGCTAGCAGTTCATAGAGAAACTTTGGAGCATCTCTATGAAGGTGTGATGGTGTATGGAAGCGACAATCGACTTAAGTTGATGAACAGCTCGTTAGCGCAGCTTTGGAAGCTGGATGTGAATGAGTGCAAGAACATACACATATTGGATATGTTAGAAAACATAAAGGGTTTTTTGAATTACGGAGATGATTGGAATGCTTTTTTGGAAAATGCAGTCAGCAATCTTACTGATCGCATATCCAAGACGGGCAAGTTATTAAAGAATGATGGAACGGTCATACTATTTAATTACATTCCTTTGCCTGATGGCGCACATATGCATACCTTTATGGACATTACAGATACGTGTTTGCTGGAGCGTGCGATCATGGAAAAGAATCAAGCTTTGCATACAGCACAGAAAATGCGTTTTGAGTTTATTTATGGTGTTTCTACAGAGTTAAAGGATCCTCTAAACTTACTAATAGGTTTTTCTGAGCTTTTATTACACGAGTATTATGGGAATTTGAATGATAAACAAATTGAATATTGTAAAGTGATTGTAGAAGCATCTAATCAACTGCATCAGTTAATTACTAACCTACTAGAAATGGTTGAGATTGATATAGATTCTCCAGATTTAAATCTTTCAGATTTTGATATTATTGCGGCTTGTGATGAAGTGATTGCAAATTTGGATAAGCGTATCATGGAGAAGAATATCGAAGTTGTGCGCAATTACTGTGAATCCACTCCGTTATTTAGAGGGGACAAAACGCGAATTAAGCAAGCGTTGTTTAATATTTTGTTGAATGCAGTGCAAATAACTCCTCCAGATGGTATTGTTCAAATTATGGTACATTCTGATGAGAATCACATGAAAATAGTAATTAAAGACAGCGGTGTACGTGTGACAAAACGAGAGAAAGAGCCTGTTTTTCGCAGAATGAAGACACATGTGCATTTGCTAACTCACGAAGAGAGTGGAATTAGTATGCCGTTTGTGCGATCTTTGATAGAGTTACACGGAGGAACGCTCAACATAACATCTGACATTGATGGTACATGTGTTGTTTGTACACTTCCAATAAGGCATGTTGATGATGAAACACAAGATGATGTAACCTCGCTATGTGCATGAAAAAGAATATTATGCTATTGATGGGATGCGGTGTTGAATTTGTTGCTGCTGTATTGGTCGCGTTGTTTATAGGTCTAAAGCTTGATGATTTTTTTAATAGCTATCCCCTATTTATGATTGTGTTTATAGTGCTGGGAAGCGCAGCGGGTTATTTAAACATTCTGCGCTATTTAAAAAAGAGATAGGCTACCTTTTTCCCAGCAAATTTTTTATTTCTTTTTCCACAATTTCAGAGACTATTTTTGCGAGATTTTGGTCTATCCACGTTTGAATCAGCGGTGTTGCTACATCTTTTAACAAGTCAACAACGCTTGTTTCTTTTTTGCTTGTGGATAGTGCTTGATTGTTTTTTTCTAGTTCTGCGCTTGCGGATTCCTCTCCATGTTCCTGAGCCATATGTAAGAACATTTTCATATCATTAGCTTCAGTAGATTGCTTAGCCTGTACTATTGAGCCGTCATCTTGGACAATATCCGTTAGATCAAGTATAGGTGGATCTACATCAATCACCATTTTCTTAATAGATGTCAGAACATCATCCAAGGACATTTCAGCTTTTGATGCTTTATCTTCAACACCATTTTTCTCTTGCATAACTTAATTTCCTACTGTGCTTTTATCAAAGAGTTGCCATCAAGAGTTCCAGTTAAAGCAGCAATTTTTATCGCAGCCATGAGACGCTTTTTCTTGGATTCTGCAAGATGAATTCGTGCTGCTAATAGCTTGTTTTCTTGATCCCATACATCTGTGTTGCTCTTCATGCCAAGCTCGTTTTCTTCATGATAACTTTCGGAGCTTAACTGTGCACTATTGACAGCTGAACGGCTGGCTTCGATCATGGCGTTAGAAGATACATAATCATTCCAGTTTGAGATGCAATCTTTGCGTACTTCTTGAGATATATCATTTGCAGCAAACTTTGCGCGTAACGCTTGTTGTCTGGCAATTTTTACATCCATGATATCTCCACCGGAATTTGCAAAAATTGGAACTCTCACACTGAGTGTTGCATGATATCGGTTGTTTGATCTTTCGTAATCTCGTTCAAATCTTTCTGGTGCTGTACTGAGCGAGCGATTTGCACCTACTTCTAAGTCGCAGGATGGCGCTAATTTACCTTTGGCAGCATTCAACTGATTTTGGCTGCTTTTTTCTGAAAAACGATAATACAATATCGATTGATTTCCGCTCAATGCCTGTTCTATCAATTGTTCTAAGCTATGAGGAATGTCCACGGATATTTGTGGCAATTCTACTCCTTGAGCGACACGACAGCCGGTACGTTTTTCGAATTTTGCTTCTGCCGACCGCAAATCTGTTTCTGCTTGAATTCTGTTATATACCGCGGTTTCGTAGTTGGAATGGGCAGCTGCGGCATCTGAAGATGTTCCAATGCCTGATTCTAATTTGCTTTGCTGTGAATTCCAAATGCTTTTCAGGTTTGCTTCCATTTTTCTTCTGGCTTCTACGCACTGACGGTAATACCAAATGCTACTATATTCATCCAACACATTTACTATTAACGCTTGCTCCATGTGTTTTAGTTTATGAAATGCTGCCTTGTCTTGATTGCTATATGCTTTTACAGAATTAATTGTCGCAAAACCATTAAATAAGTTTTGGCGGAGGGAAATTCCAAGAGAAGTTGACGTGGCAGAACTGTGCTCTTTTCTATCTCGATTCACTCCCGGTTCTCTTTCGTTTTTTATTTTAGAAAGATTGATGTCTCCATTAATGCTAGGCAAAAAGCTCATTTGTGCTTTTGCTAAATTATCCGAGGCAATTGCTCTCTCAATTTTGTTTCCCTGCCATTCCTGATTGTTTTGGTAGGCTGCTATCACGGCTTCCTCAAACGTTTTCACTTCCTGAATGTGTTGGGATGACACAACACTATCCTGAACAGGGGATGCTGCATATGTAACGTCAGCACATAAACACAAAATACACAAAGCCTTTTTCATAATCGTTCCCTCTACTAATTATTGTGAGTATAGCACATTTTGTTAATTTTTCGCACAAACCAATTGAATTCTTCGTAAGCTTTCATCACGGCCAAACGCGAATAACATTTCAAAAATTCCGGGTGTAATTTTATAATGTGTTAATGCTGCACGAAGTGGTTGAGCTACTTTCCCAAACGATAGATTTTGTTTTTGTGCAAAATCTCGCAAGCTTGTTTCCAGATGTGCTTCTGACCATTCTGATTTGGCTAAAAGGAGTGCGTATATATCATTCAAAACATCAGACTGTTCATTGCTTATTTCTGCTGGTTGATAATCTTCCGTGTAGATTTTGGAGAGTTCTGCCAATTCTATTAAAGTCTTAGCGCGTTGTTTTAATCCGTTCATTCCCTTCATAAGGCGATCTTTTTGCTCGGATGTTAATGGAGATATAAAATATTGTAGCTCTTCGATGAGCTTATCATTTTCTTCTTTTCGCATGTATATTGCGTTCAGATTTTCCATTTTTTTGAAATCAAGTCTGGCAGCAGACTTGCCTAAATTATCTGTGGTGAACCATTCGATCGCTTGCTCATATGATATAATTTCATCATCGCCGTGCGACCATCCGAGTCTTAACAAACAATTACATACAGCTTCGGGTAAATAGCCCATATCCCGATAAGCCTGTATACCAAGTGCTCCATGTCTTTTTGAGAGTTTTGCTCCATCGCTCCCCAAAACAAGAGGAACATGTCCGCATTGTGGCATTTTCCATCCGAAAGCCTCGTATATTTGTATGTGTCTAAAAGTATTTGTGAGGTGATCATCTCCTCGAATAATATGAGTGATTCCCATGTCATGATCATCAACGACTACAGACAACATAAAGGTTGGTGTGCCATCACTACGTACCAAAATCATGTCGTCTAATTGTTCATTCTCAACAGTAATAGTACCTTGAACAAGATCGTGTAATTCTGTAGTTCCTGTCTGCGGAGTTTTTAGCCTGATTACAGGTTTAACGTTGTCAGGAGCTTCGCTGATGTCTCTATCGCGCCATTTTCCGTTGTATTTTGGCGATTCTCCTCGCGCTAGGGCTTGTTGTCTCATGAGTTCGAGTTCTTCTGGTGAGCAATAGCAGTAATATGCCTTTCCTTCTTCCACTAATTTTTTTGCTAGTGCTACATGATGTTGTTGTCTTGCAAATTGAAACACCGGTTCATCATCCCATTTAATTCCAAGCCATTTGAGACCGGCAAATATTGCTTCTATCGCTTCGGGAGTTGAGCGTTCACGATCAGTATCCTCTATTCTCAAAAGAAATTTACCACCATAATGTCGAGCCAATAGCCAGTTAAATAGGGCTGTCCTTGCGCCTCCTATGTGTAATAGACCTGTTGGTGAAGGAGCAAATCGTGTAATTACCTGCATTTGTTTACTATTCCTAAAATACCTGTGATCTATTCTAACTGCGGAAATGCAAGGTGTAAATGTATTTAAAAAACGATGATATAAAGCGTATATGGAGTAGCTTTTATGCTCTGTGGTCTGATTTTTTGGAATATGAACGACCTCGCTTGCCTAATTTTATTCCCGTCGTAATTGGTACGGGTATTTGGTTATATTTTTCATTGCAGAATGAGCCAAATTTCTTGCTGAATATGTGTATGGCAATGTGTAGTGTGGGGGCTGTTTTATATTGGAAAAAAGACATAATAGTCGGAATAATCGCTCTGATATGTTTGGGATTTTTTAGTGCACAACTGCGTACCGTCATGGTTGATACAACGATGTTGGAGGAAAAAACCGGTAAAATAATCCAGCTATACGCCACAGTAGAATCATGTGAGAAAACTGAACGAGGGCTCATTTTTACACTGAACGATATTGAGCCTTTGCATTTGAAAAAAATCCAATTGGTATGGAATGGGGCTAAAGCAAAAAACTGTAAACAAGATTATGAACACGGAATGAGAATAAAAGTTCGAGCATGTTTGTTGCCCTTATATGGACAATCTTTTCCTGGGGCATATGATTTCAAATTGCAGCAATATTTTCGTGGAATAAGTGCTAGGGGCTATATCGCAAAGCAGCCAACTATATTGCGAGTGCCGAATATGCGTAGACCTGTTTTTACTATCGAGAGTTTGCGCCATAGCATAAATCGTAAAATAGAAGAAGTGTTGCCCCCAGATGAAGCGGCAGTAAGTCAAGCTTTAATTACTGGTAATAAACATGGTATTTCGAAACAAATTCGTAAGGCATTTTCTGATTCGGGTACAGCTCATTTGCTTGCCATCTCCGGCTTACACATGGGGATTATTGGATTTTTTATCTTTTGGTTGTTTCGTATTATTTTGTGTCTCATACCTCCGATTGCTTTATATCATGATGTAAAAAAGGTATCAGCTGTTTTGTCTTTACCTTTATTATTGTTTTACTTGTTGTTATCTGGGCATTCAGTCCCTTCTATAAGGGCCTATATTATGCATATGCTGATAATGGTGGGCATTCTCATGAGTCGAAAAGGACTTACTATGAGATCTATTTGCATTGCGGCGCTTTTTATATTGTTAGTTACGCCAGAGGTGTTAATGTTTCCGGGGTTTCAAATGTCGTTTGGCGCTGTAATTGCTATCGTTGCTTTTTATGAAAAGTATGAAAAGTTAGAGCAGCATCCGATTATGGCTATTGTAATGACAACTATGTTGGCTTCATTACCTGTGGCATTATTTTCTGTGAGCAATTTTAACCAACTAACACTGAATAGCATGTTTGCAAATGTGTTAGCCATTCCATTGATGTCTTTTTTCATTATGCCAATAGCAATGATATCACTATTGTTTATGCTGCTGGATTGGGTGACGTTTCCGATGCATGCACTTGGGTTCGGCGTAAAATTACTGATCAAAATAGTTAAGTTTGCAGCTACTTTGCCAGGGTCTTATATTGTTATGCCGACGCCAGAACCGTATGTAATGGCCATTCTGATTTATTCCGGATTATGGCTTGCTTTAGTGCATCACAAGGTGAGGCGTTTGGGGTTTGCTGGTATTGCCGTCGGATTGATGTGTTATTACTTTCAGCCATTACCTGATCTTTTTATCTCTCCTAGAGGAAAAGCGATAGGATTTCGCACACCTGATGCTGTTTGTTTTAATTCTTGTCGACCTTTCCGATCTATGGCGACAGCTTGGGCGAAATCTGTAGGTTTTGATTCAAGAAAAAAATGGACATCTTCTAAGTGCAGCGAATTTATTACGCAGGAGTCAGATTATCAATATACATTCACGAAAAAAGATAAAGACTACCAAATAGATATTTCACAGTACATGGATTCAGATTATGCGCACATCATATATTTGCCTACTATGCGTGCAGTCTCCAATGAAAAGCGAAACAGACCCTGGAGTTAACCAGGGCAAGATTCTATTTTGCTCGTTCTACGTATGTTCCTTCAATTGTATTGACTATAATTTTTGTTCCAGCCTCAATGTGGGGAGGAACCAAAATGCGTACACCATTTTCAAGAACAGCAGACTTATATGACGATGTTGCTGTTTGGCCTTTTACAACAGCATCAGCTTCAATAACTTCCATTGTCACTGTATCTGGTAGTAACACGCCGATAATTTCTCCGGAATAACTGGTCACAGTTACAATCATATTGTCCTGCAGAAATTTGGCTGGTTCTCCTATAATATCTTTCGATATGTGTATTTGCTCAAAGGTGGACATATTCATAAATGTGTAATCGTCACCTTCTTTGAACAATAATTGGTACTCTTCTTCATCAAGACGCACACGCTCTAAGTTTTCATCGGAGCGAAAACGTTCATTCAGTTTGGTGCCTCCTTTGATCGCTTTAAGTTCTGTTTGCATAAATGCTCCGCCTTTACCCGGCTTTACATGTTGCAATTTACACACAGTCCATAGCTTGCCTTTGTATTCTATTACGATGCCTACTCTTAATTCGTTTGCGCTAATTTTCATATACTAATACCCTTTAAAAACATTCCATACTAATCTACGATGAGATGATAGTTTTTCCAATAGCATTTGGAGGATAAAATGGAAATTCGTTCCTATGGAAGAAGGAGAATGCACAGATTTAGTGCGACCAAACAACAGGATTTAGAAAATTTATTAGATAGATATGGGATAGATATATCTGAAAATTCCGTAGAGCATCCTTTGCAGCTTCGAGAGATTTTTCCTCGATATTCTACATTGATCTTGGAGATAGGATTTGGTACGGGCGAGCATTTATTTTCTATGGCTGATCAACACCGCGATATAGGATTTGTGGGCTGCGAAGTGTTTCAAAATGGCATAGTGCGCATGTTGCGCAATATTGATCAAAATAAGCTGGACAATGTTAGGGTATACCAAGATGATGTTCGACAATTATTGCATGTGTTAGAAGCTGATGTGTTACATAAAATATACGTATTATTTCCTGATCCATGGCCCAAAAAGGCACATCATAAGAGGCGTTTGCTATCTAAAGATTTTTTTGAGTTGTTGTTATCGAAACTGATCAAAGGTGGCGAAATCATGGTGGCAACTGATGATCAAGATTACATGGCGAATATTTTGGTTGCTTTGTCGGAGATACCCATGATTTCGTATTGTCATGATATGGAAAAGCTAAAGCTGCGTCCTGGTGATTTCATTGGAACAAAATACGAACAAAGAGCTATAGAAAAAGGACGAACATGTTATTATCTTTGTATTGGTAAGTAGCGAATAAATTTTATTTGAATAAAGTTCTGTTCATTTGTGTGCGCACAGTATAAAATCATTAATGTTGTATTATTGGATGTAGGAATTTTCTTATGAGTATTACTGGTTTTGAAGCGGCTAAGAAGCAGGGTCAGAAAAAAGCGCTTGCTATGATTATTGATGGCGTTCAGCGTGATTTATCTGCTGAAATTCAAGATGATGCTGAGGTGGAATTTATTACATCTAATCATCCGGCAGCTTTGGAAATTATGAGGCATACGACAGCCCATGTTATGGCGCAAGCGATAAAAACATTATGGCCAAACGCGAAAATTGCTATTGGTCCAACGATTGATGATGGGTTTTACTACGATATCTCTTGTGAGCATCAAATTACTCCATCAGATTTTGAAAAAATCGAGCAAACCATGCGATCAATAATAGCGGCTAACCATAAGATTGTGCGTGAAGATGTATCCAAAGAGAAAGCGTTAGAGCTATTTGGATCTTTAGATGAGCCATTTAAGGTTGAGCTAATTAACAGCATAGACAGTGCTATGGTAAGTTTATATTGGCATGATGATAAATTTGTGGATTTGTGTAGAGGTCCACATCTTCCAAGTACAGGAAGTGTGCCTAAGCATTTTAAATTAATGAAGATTGCTGGAGCTTATTGGCGGGGAGATTCCTCCAGGGAGATGTTGCAGCGTATTTATGCCACAGCCTGGTTTACTGCTGAAGAATTACAGCAGTATCTCCATTTGTTGGAGGAAGCAGAAAAGAGGGATCACCGACGGCTTGCCAAAGAAATGGATTTGTTTCACATGCAAGAAGAATCACCTGGCTGCATTTTTTGGCATCCACGTGGTTGGACAATGTATAATCTACTGAAGAACTATGTCAGTGAACGAATAAAAGAAGATGGTTATGTTGAGGTATGTACTCCGCAATTAGTCGATAGATCTTTGTGGGAAGCATCTGGACACTGGGAAAAATATCGTGAAAACATGTTTATTGCTGAGTCTGAGAATCGCATTTTAGCGGTTAAGCCGATGAACTGTCCGGGGGCTGTGCAGATCTTTAAGTATGGCATAAAGAGTTACAGGGATTTGCCGTTACGTATGGCTGAGTTTGGATATTGTCATCGCAATGAACCTTCTGGCTCTCTCTATGGTACTATGAGAGTGAGAGGCTTCACGCAGGATGATGCTCATATTTTTTGTACTCCGGATCAGCTAACAGCTGAAACAAAAAAATTCTGTCAATTATTGGGGAGAATATACAAAGAATTGGGATTTGAACAGTTTTCTGTGAAATTCTCTGATCGTCCAGAAAAAAGATGTGGTTCAGATGAGGTTTGGGATTTAGCTGAAAGTATGTTGCAGCAAGCAGCGAAAGAAGCAGGTTTGGAATATAGCTATAACAAAGGTGAAGGGGCTTTTTACGGTCCGAAACTGGAATTTGTATTACGTGATAAATTAGGTAGAGAATGGCAGTGTGGCACGTTGCAAGTAGATTTTCAAATGCCTGAGAAATTAGATGCTACTTACATTGGTGAGGATGGGAACAAGCATCATCCCATAATGTTGCATAGAGCTGTTTTGGGATCTCTGGAAAGGTTTGTTGGTATCATGCTGGAGCACTATGCGGGACATCTACCTTTATGGTTAGCGCCAGTACAGATAGTTGTTGCAACGATTTCTCAGGATTATAATGACTATGCCCAGGAAGTACATGGTTTACTAGCCAAACACAATTTGAGGGCAAACCTGGACTTGCGTTCTGAAAAAATTTCGTACAAAATCCGCGAGCATACTTTGAAGAAGGTGCCATATATTGCGATTATTGGGGCTAAGGAACAGAGTGAAGGATTAGTTACTTTGCGGAGACCTAACGGTGAACAATGGAGCTTCACGCGGGAGCAATTGCTGGATAAGCTCTGTACAGAAGGACGTGTGCCCAATATTCTTAACAACAGTTAATTGGAGTTTAGTATGCTCGATTTGCAAAGCATGTCTGGGGCAGAGGTATTGCCCTTAGTTGAGGGGGGCAAAGGAGTCTCAATTACGACCGGAGAAACTTGTGGTGCATGGGCTGCATCAGGAGCTGTGGGAACATTTTCTGCGGTTAATGCTGATTCCTATGATGAAAATGGAAATGTAATCCCTCAAATTTATTACGGAAAAACACGCAAGCAAAGACGAGAAGAACTGATAAAATATGCAGTCGCTGGAGGTATTACACAAGCTAAAATAGCCAGAGAGCGTTCCAACGGTAAAGGACGCATACATATGAATGCCTTATGGGAAATGGGAGCAAGTGAGGAGATTATTGCCCAAATTTTGGAAGGTGCTCCTGGCTGTGTTCACGGCGTTGTTTGTGGCGCGGGTATGCCATATAGCCTTGGCGCTTTGGCTGCGAAGTACCGAGTTTTTTACTATCCTATTGTTTCTTCCGCGCGGGCATTTTCTGCATTATTTCGCAGAAGTTTTCACAAGACTCAGGAATTTTTGGGTGGAGTAGTTTACGAAGATCCGTGGCTAGCTGGCGGACACAATGGTTTATCTAATGCAGAAGATCCTACGCAGCCGCAAAATCCCTATTTGCGCTTGGTAGCACTAAGACAAACTATGAATGAACTTGGATGTGGTTCTCTGCCTATTATTATTGCAGGAGGCGTGTGGTGGTTATCCGAGTGGAGTGATTATATTGACAATCCTGAACTGGGTAGAGTGGCATTTCAATTTGGAACACGACCAATACTGACGACAGAATCTCCGGTTGCTAAAGCGTGGCAACCAAAGCTCATGAGTTTAAAACGAGGAGATGTTAAACTGACGCGTGTTAGTCCAACGGGATTTTATTCATCAGCGATCAACAATCGCATGCTGAGTACATTGCTGGCAAGGCAAGAACGGCAAGTGCAAATTGTGGATGATTCTGACTTTATTGTTAAGAATGGTTATCGAGAATTTATGTTGGATAACAGTAGAAAACAGGATGTATCGCAGTGGGTGTCTCAAGGTTTTTCTGTACCAATTCCGACTCCGGACAACACTGTTGTATTTGTTACTCCTGATGAGGCTGCGCAGATTTTGCAAGATCAAAGAGATTGTTGTACTTGTCTGAGCGCATGCAATTTTAGCAGTTGGTGTCAGCGCTCTGGCTCAACAGGGCGAATACCGGATCCTCGTAGTTTTTGTATACAGAAGAGTCTACAGCAGATTGCGCATGGGGGTAGCGTAGAGGATTATTTGATGTTTGCAGGACATTCAGCTTATCGCTTTAGAGAAGATCCATTTTACGCAAATAATTTTATTCCAACGACCAAGCAGTTAATAGATAGAATTTTGACGGGATATTAGTGAAAATAAGACTAGCAAAAAGACTGGCAATGAGTGGAGTCGCTTCTCGTAGGGAAGCTGAGCGATTAATTGCGAGTGGTGCTGTACGAGTTAATGGAGCCGTTGTTAGCACTGTTGTCTGCTTTGTAGACGAAAATGATCGCATTTCGGTGTCAGGAAAAACGGTTGATCCTATTCCAAATGAAGTTGTTGTATGGAAATACTATAAACCGCGAGGAGTGCTTACTTCTCGAAGTGATCCTGAAGGTCGTAAGACAATTTATGATGTTTTGCCGCAATCTTTGAAACGATTATTGTATGTTGGAAGATTAGATTATAATTCTGAGGGCTTATTGCTACTTACAAACAATGGACATTTTGCGAGACAAATGACATTGCCTGCAACACAAATAAAGCGGGTATATAGAGTAAGAGCTTTTGGTGAGCCTCCAAAAACTTGGGATAGGCAGATTAATATAAATGGGATTCGCTATCGTATTGACGACGTGCGTTGTGAATCTAATGACAAAAAAAGCTCGAATTTTTGGGTTACTATCGGTTTATGCGAAGGAAAAAATCGAGAAATTCGCAAAATAATGGAATATTATGGATGTGTTGTGAACAAGCTAATTCGTATGTCGTATGGAGGAATTGGACTGGATGATATGTCTGTAGGAGATGTAAGAAAGTTAAGACCAGAGGAAATGAATCTATTGCTAAAACAAATAAAAGATAGTTAAATATTGATACAAAATAGTCGTTTCGGGAGGAACTGTATGAAAAAACTCGTAGGTTGTCTTTTTTGTGTCTTTTCTCTTTATGGAGAATCTCCGGTAAATTTAGACTACGCAGCGTGTGCAGATAGTTCTCTAGAAGCTCTACTAGAATTTGTTAACGTATCGGTGTTAGCTGGTAATTCATCTGGTATAAATCCTCATGCCGAGCGTCTTCGTTATATTGAATATATTTCCGCAGAAGTTATTGCGCAAAAGATGAAAACTTCGGGCGATAAATTGCTATTTGTTACATCGGCTTCCATGGCGAACAATATAGCTATATTGGGTGTTGCAAAAAAGCATCCAGGATGTCACATGATAACGACTAAAATCGAGCATAAAAGTGTTTTGAACATTTTTAAGTATTTAGAAACTCAGGGTTACAGAGTTACATATTTAAATGTCGATCGTAATGGTCTTATTGATATGAACCAATTGCAAAAAAGCATTAGCTCAGACACAAAATTAATTTCAATACAGATGGTTAATAGCGAAATTGGTGCATTGCAAGATATGGATGCTATTGGTAAGTTAGCCCGTCAGCATAATGTTCTTTTCCATTCAGATGCTTCACAAGCTTTTGGAAAATATGATATTGATGTCGATAAAATTGGAATAGATTTGCTAACTGTGTCAGGCTATAAGATAGGCGCACCTAAAGGAATTGCTGCTCTATACGTAAAAGACGCAGATAAAATGTTAGAGCCAGTTTTGTACGGATCTGGCAATCCGCTATATCCGGGATCTAGACCTACAGCCTTGATCGCAGCATTTGCGAAAGCTCTTCAGGTGCATAAGTGGGATTGGGAAAAAATTCATGCGAATTTTGAGTTGTTGCGTGATGAAATTTCTAAGATGGATGACGTTTATATTAATTCCGATAAGCCGTCTCATATTTTTTCTGTGTCTGTTGGAGGTGTGCGTTTAGCTGATATTTTGGAGAAGATGCAAGATTTTTCTTTTTCTGCAGGATGCTCATGTTTGGGACGAGATGAGTCTAATGTTATCGGAGCAATTAACGAATCCTTTAAAGCGCAAAACGGTAGAGATTTACCTACATGTACTCTACGTATTTCTTTTGGTTGTTCGACGACAAAAGAGCAAATACAAGCTTTTTGTAAAAAGCTCAAGGAAGTGGTTGGGATATTGCGTAGAGACAATCCTATTGGTGATGGTTGTGAAGCTCAGTACAGTCCTGATCTAAATGGTGTTTTGTTTAATATAGCAGATAAGATTCGTGCAGAAAAATAGAAGTGCTACAAGTATCTTTTATTAGCGAACGACAAAACTCCATTCTTCCCTACGAGAAAATGATCTAGTAGGGCTATATTCAATCCTTTGCATAGTTTTTTTAATTCGCGAGTTGTGGAGATATCTTCTCTTGATGGAGTGATATTTCCACTAGGATGGTTATGAATAAGAATGATTCCGCGAGCGCCATAATTCAGAGCTTTTTGAATGATTTTTTCAGAATATATTACGAGATTATTTACCGAACCTTCTTGCACACATTCTTCTTTTATCAAGCGCGAATTACCATCTAAGAACAACACAAACAATTTTTCCTGAGTATCATGAGCTAGCGTTGTGCGATAATAATTCATTGCATCTATATCATTTTGTATTAGAGGTCTATCTGCGAGTTTTTCAAGAGATATTCGTCGAAAGATTTCTTGAATTAGCTTGAATAAAGCAATGGTAGAATTTCCAATCCCTGATATTTTCTCTAACTCTTCATTTGGAGCGAATATAATCTTGTGCAAAGATTGAGCATGTTCAAGAAGCAATTTTGCGATATCCTTTGTATCTTTGCGAAGAAAAACGTAGAACAGTAACAATTCTAACAGTTCGTAGTCAGCTAGAGCATGCGGAGCCATCATGAATTTTTTCTTCAATCTGCTACGATGTCCTTTACGTAAATCCTTAGTCATACAAACGTCCACTGTCGAGATATAGTGTACAGGTTAGTTGCTAATGAATTATTATTATCTTTGTTTAGATGCCATATAGCACGAGTAAATTACGAGTACTCCGCCTATAAATACGTATCCCGTAGGCCATTTATCATAGAATACGATATCTATGATAATTGAAGGAATTAATATGGCATAGGCTGCGGACGCTAAGTTTGATGAGCTCGTGAAACGATATGAGCTTATTACTAAGTATTGAGCAAATAAGCCAATCATTCCACCGCAACATAGCATTAATATGTGAGATATTTGAATTGGTTGTAGATTATTTATGCCCAAAACAAAAGCGGATAAGATTAAACATACATGGTGATAAAAAATCACAGTTATAGTTTTTTCTGTGCCGGATAAATTTTTCAAAAAGACGTGATTGAGAGCTTTTGCAATGGATGCGAGTAGGGCAAAAGTTAGACCTATTGTTCCATCATTTTCATGAGAAGGTGAGAACATTACAGCAATGCCGATAAATCCCAGAATTATTATAAGCGTGCGTTGCCATGAAAATTTTTCGTGCAGCAGAATAACGCTCAGTGGGATGACAAACATGGCGTAAGAATGAGATATAACTACAACGCTGGTCATGGGTGCGTTTTGGTATGCTATGATCAAGCTATATGTGGCGCATGTTGCGAGCACAGCTCTCATAATATTGGCACCGATGCGTTGAGTTTTTGCCGGGTGAAAGCCTTTCCATAGAGCGATAGCACATAGGCAAGCGAATTGTGAAGATGTTCTAATCAATATCACTTGATACGGGCCATAAATGCTTACAAAAAATTTTACGATTGCATCTGATATTGCATAGATCATTGATCCCAATGCTGCAAGTAAATATCCATAATTATAAGTGCTCATGCTGGGGATTATAATGAAAAGATATAGTTTTCGATAGAGTTTATTAGCCTTCACATGATTTTAATTTGCATATATTAAATCATAGTCTTGGGATGTTTATATAACATAAATTTTGATATGAATAAAAAACATAGTCAGATTATTGGTCACTAGGAGCCACGATTATTAGAAAAGTCTACGGTTGTCCTCTTACTAAGAGCTAATATCATGCCAATCGTGACACTAGTTGATAGCATAGATGATCCACCATAGCTGATAAAAGGTAAAGTCATTCCTTTTGTAGGAATAAGATGCAACGTTGATGCAATATTGATAAGCGCTTGTAAGCCAAATTGAGTTAATAAGCCCATTTGTGCTAACATATTGAAATAATTGGTGTTTTTTAGAGCCTTGAGCATGCCATAAACAATTATAAATCCAATTAACAAAATTAAACACACGCAAAAAATAAATCCAAACTCTTCTCCGATTACTGCAAAAATAAAGTCAGCATGAGCATCTGGTAGATGTTTTTTTACAATGCCTTCTCCTGGTCCAACTCCCCATATTCCTCCGCTTGCAAACGCTTCCATAGAACGGTTTATTTGATAGTGATCACCAATATTTGGATTCAAAAACCTGTCTACACGTGCGGCTACGTGAGGAAGTAGCATGTATGCAAAAAACGCTCCTATGATAAGCAGAACACAGAAACCTATTACAAAAATTATCGGGAGTCCATTTAAAAATAATTGCAAAAACCATCCTGCACATACAACGCCTAGCATGCCAATGTCAGGTTGGGCAACAAGTAGTAAAGCGAATATGCCACATAATATCGACGCAATTATTGTTCCCTTAAGTTGAGGATTTTGTCTTTCTTCACTTAGTAGCCACGCAGTGATAATTGCCATTGCAGGTTTTGTGAATTCTGATGGCTGTAATGATAAGCCTCCAAACGAAATCCAGCGGCGAGCACCTTTTATATAGGTTCCAAAGACCAACGTCGCAGATGTGAAAATAAGCGCAACTAAAAATAACACAAAAGCGAAGTATAGCAACTGCTTGCGATTTAAGCTGGAAATAGAAAATATGGTCAATATAGATGGAATGAGATAGAGCATATGTCGTTTGAAAAAATAAAATTCCTCCAAGCCGATTCGATTAGCTACCATAGGAGTTGCTGCTATTACCATTAATATTCCCCAAATCATTAGGATAAAAAACGATAATAGTTGTATGCGATCTACTGTCCACCACCAACGGCTAAAAATATCATTATTGGAACGAGATAAAGTTAACATGGTAAATCCTCGACAAGTTTTTTAAAGATATTTCCTCTCTCTTCAAAATTTTTGAATTGATCAAAGCTAGCGCATGCAGGAGAAAACAAGACAACAGATCCTGAATTTTGCTGAGCAATTTTGTGCGCATGTTGAACGGCTAGCGAAAGTACTCCCGATATCTGATGCGGAATCTCGTGCAATGCTAATATCTGTGACCATTTTTCAGCGACTTCTCCTATCAATAAGGCATATTTTATCTTGTGAAAATACGATGTTAGTTTTTCGATGCCATCCTCTTTGGGGCGCCCACCTAGAATCCAAATTATATTATCGTAACGCTGTAGGGCTTGTTCAACAGATTGTACGTTTGTTGCTTTGCTATCATTTATATAAGGGGTGTTATTTATGACTTTAACAAGCTCTTGTCTGTGTGCTAATCCTGGAAACAGCTTTAAGCTTTTTGCGAATTGCTGAGAGCTAATTCCCATATAGTGGCATGCAGCATAAGCAGCGGCTATATTTTGGCGATTGTGTGTTCCATCTAATTGAGAAGGACAATCGCATATGTATCCTGCGTTAAAATAGTTATCTATTAGTTTGTTCGCGTCCCATCCTATTCCATCAGATATGAGAGTATGTCCGGAAATTTTTATAGGAGGAAGTCCATTCACTGGAGATAAGAAATCTACCATGCTTACGCAACATGGATCGTCTACTCCAATTACTCGATATGCATTGGGTGGGCTATTTGCAAAGATTTTCTGTTTTGCTGCACTATATCCATATAGACCTCCATGACGTGTTAAGTGATCTGGAGTAATATTCAGAATAATTGATACGTCAAACCCTAATATATTGCAGCTTTCTAGTTGGTAGGATGATAATTCCAAAATATTATATTTTTTTGTGAGTTGTAGCGACAAGGCAGGTGTTCCAAAATTCCCACCCAATTGACAATCTACACCATTGTCTTCTGCAATGAAATTGATGAGAGCAACCGTTGTGGATTTTCCATTTGTTCCGGTAACGCAAATATTGGCTCCATTGCTGTAAAGTTGAAACAAGTCTATATCGTTGAGTATCGGTACGCAATTGACGCGTGCTAACTGTACCATTGGATGTGGAACCGGCCACCAAAGTGCCACGCCAGGACTAGCTATTAGCGCATCTAAATGTTTCCAATCAATATCTGTCTGGTTGGGGCTCCATCTATCGTCATAGCAATGACACACTACATCACGCTGTTGAAGAAAATGTTTAGTGGCTTCTCCGGTTTTACCCATGCCTATTATGGCAACCTGCTTTAATGTCTTCATTATCTTATCTTTAAAGTGGCTAAACCTGCTAATGCAAATATGAATGATATTATCCAAAAACGAATTACTATGGTGGCCTCTGACCAACCACGTTTTTCAAAATGATGGTGAATTGGAGTCATAAGAAATATGCGTTTGCCTGTAAGGCGGAAGTAGAACACTTGAATCATGACAGAACATGTTTCTAATACGAATAATCCACAAATAATCGCCAAAACAAACTCGTGCTTTATGATGACGCTTATGCCGCCAAGCGCACCGCCTATGGCGAGAGATCCTGTATCTCCCATGAATATTTGTGCGGGGGGTGCGTTGTACCACAAAAAACCTAGACACGCGCCAATAAGCGCTCCGCAAAATACGCACAATTCTCCAGCTGACGGTATGTAGAAAATTTGCAGATAATTAGCGAAAACGATGTGCCCGACGATATAGCTAATTATTCCTAAACATAATGTAGCAAGCATGGCTGGAAATGTTGCCAGACCATCTAAGCCGTCTGTCAGATTAACTGCATTAGAGGTCCCAACTATTACAAATGTCGTGAATATAATCAAAAGATATGGGCAATAGAATGTGAAATTTTTGAAAAATGGAAATGTCAGACGCCCCATTACGTCAGGGGTGCGCATGGATTCCACATAATAAGCAAAAACCACAGCGATCATTATTTGTAGCAGTAATTTTACTCGTCCACGTACCCCACGAGGATCATGAAATTTTACTTTCAAAAAATCATCCACGAATCCAAGCAAAGAGTAGCAAGTAGTGAGGCATAAAATAGCTATGGTATAATTGTTTGACAAATCCCCCCAAATTATTGTTGCTATCACAGCACTAGCAATGATTATTGCGCCTCCCATAGTTGGTGTTCCTTGCTTTGTGATTAGATGAGATTCTGGTCCATCTGTGCGTATTGGTTGGGGACTGAATTTTCGTGATAGTTTTATGAAAACTGGATACAACAGAAAACCCAATATAAGAGATGTGATTAATGCACACATCGTGCGAAATGTTATATAACGCACTAAATTTAATGCAGAAGGAGCGCATCCACACAATAACAATAGTTTATATATCATGTTTGTTTTCACCTAAATAAGAACAAAGTTGGTTAACTATAACTGACATGCCTAATGAGTGTGAGCCTTTTATCAGGATGCAATCATTATCGGCTACAGCTGTTTTTATCTGCTCTGCTAAAGTATTTGCGTCGAAAGCCCATTCACCCCTAACTTCGGTTCGCAGATTATTGAATAGATATTTGGACATTGCTCCGCAAGCGAACACTTTATCAATATTGTATTTATCGATTGTTGCAGATAAATTTTCGTGTTGCTGTTTTGCGTCATCTCCTAGCTCAAGCATGTCTCCGATAATCAATATTTTGCGATAGTTTTTATAAGTGCCTAGGGTACGAATTGCAGCACGCATAGATGTTGGACATGCGTTATAAGTTTCATCTATAACGATATTACGAGAAAACACATGCACATTGCCTCGACCATGGACAGGATTAAAATTACGCAAAGATTCTGATAAGGTTGCAGGGTTAATCCCTGTCACTAAGTATGCGATTAAAATAGCGATGATACTATTGTAAGCTAAAGCATCATTTGCGTTGTGAATGGTATATTCAAAGTTATATGTATCTATTGCTGCATTGATATGCATCATATTATTCGAAAAGCTACAATTAATTATACGAGCAAATTCCTTTCCGACGGTGTAAATTTGTTTAATGCCTTGTTTTTTTGCTCGATGCATCAAAAAATCGCAATAAGGTGATTCTCCTGGGATGATCGCAATTTCCGGACATATTGTTGCATTAAAAATCTCGGATTTCGCACGTGCTATATCCCATTGGGATTGGAAAAACTGACCATGAGCTTCGCAAATCTGAGTAATCACAGCTATGTTAGGTGGCAGAATGGATACCAAATGATTAATATCTCCTATTGAGCTCATGCCCATTTCAAAAATTCCAATATCAGAATTACGAGGCATTAACGCAGCACACATTGGCAATCCAATCTTGCTATTGAAGTTCTTGTGCGAGGCATATACTTGCTTGTTGCATCTGTTAAGTATGTGCGCAAGCATATCTTTTGTAGATGTTTTTCCGACGCTTCCAGTAATTCCAATCAATTGAGTTGAAGCTTGTTGAACATTATATCGAGCAAGCTTGGTTAATCCATCCAGAGTGGAATCGCACAAAATGAGTTTGCATTGATCTAAACCGATTACAGGCTTTTCGACTAGTGCAATTGCTGCTCCGTGCTGTATGGCTGATGCAACGAAATCATGTCCATCACATTTTTCTCCTGATAATGCTACGAATAAATCGCCGGGTTTTACAAGTCTAGAGTCTATCGCAATTCCAGTGATTGACACATTTACTGTTTGCGCAAAGATTTCAGACAATTCACTTGCTGTAAAAAGCATTTATCACTCCCAAAATAATTTCTCGATCGCTATAGTGTATAACGCGATTGCCAATTTCATAGTAATCCTCATGGCCTTTTCCTGCAACTAACAATATGTCTCCGGGTTGAAGTAAAGCTATTCCGTCATGTATAGCCTGAGACCTGTCGGCGATTTCAATAGCATTAGGAGCTCCCTCCAAAATCATTTTTCGAATATTGGCTGGATTTTCTGTGCGGGGATTGTCGTCTGTGATTATTACAACATCTGCCGATTGTGTTGCTGTTTTTCCCATGATTGCTCTTTTTTGCTGATCCCGATTACCTCCACATCCGAATATAACTATGACGCGGCCTTTGGATATTTTTTTTAATGATAATATGGCTTTTTGCAATGCGTCTGGTGTGTGAGCGTAGTCTATGTAAATTGAACCACCATTATACTCGGACACTTTTTCAAGTCGTCCGCTTATTTGATTAATAGTTGGAACTATGTCAACGAGTGTGTCTTGAGAGATTCCGCATAAGTTACAGATTCCCATTGCGCATAAGCAATTATATACTTGAAAGTCTCCCATGAGAGGCAACAGAAATTCATATGATTTACCATTCCATTCTATAGTTATCTTCTGACCCGTTTCCGTGTACTCGGTATGACATAGCCTAATGTGTTGAGCGTTTCTGCCATAATCTACGATTTGTCTATTATCCCCTATCTCAAGAATAGCATTGTATTTTGGGTCGTCAGCGTTAACTACAAAAATAGACGACTTTGAAGCATATTCTTTAAATAGTTTTGCTTTACAAGCCCAATATGAATCAAGAGTTTTATGATAGTCTAGGTGATCTTGACTGAAATTGGTAAATGCACATACGTTAAAATCGATACATTGTAGCCTTTGTTGATCGAGACCATGGCTTGATGCTTCCATTACTACATTTTGTATTCCTTTCTGATATAGATCAGATAACGAGCGATGCAGCAAAAGTGCTCCAGGGGAGGTTAAATGCTGAGGAAGTTTGCAATTAACTCCTGTACCAATTATTCCGAGTGTTCCAATGCATGCTGAGGGTATTCCTACCTTGTTCCATATTTGGTATACCATATTTACGGTAGACGTTTTGCCGTTTGTTCCGGTAACCGCCACCATTTTGTTGAATTCTGATTGATAGAAATTTGCACATATGTACGCGAGAGTATAGCGAATGTCGGGAACTCCAATAAATGCGACATTATTAGTTGATGTTATGCTGAAATGCTCATTTGAATGAACTATTGCTAGAGCTCCTCCTTTAATCGCATCTTCTATATACTTGCTTCCATCAACGTTATTGCCGGGTATTGCTACAAACAGATTGCCCTCTTCTATTTTTCGAGAATCATCACATATGTTGTTTATCAGAATGTTTGCAATATTCGACGGCAATTCATATGGGAAAAAAGATTGTAGTTGTTTCATGATGCAATTCTCAGTAGTTTTTTCCAATCAGGTTCCGCATCTTGACTCGCGGACATGTTAAGCAGCGGAGCTATACGCTTTATTATGCGAGCTGCAGTTGGAGCTGCGATCCATCCTGCAGTGCGATATCCATGAGTTTTAGCTGTTGCTTTGGGTTCATCGAGCACGACATACACGGCATATTTGGGATTTGTCATAGGAAATGCTCCTACGAAGCCGGTGTAGTTTGCGGTTTTCAGATAACGTCCGCCCTTCTGTTTTTCCGCTGTGCCAGATTTCCCTCCGACGAAATAGCCAGGAGCATCCGCATATTTGTTTGCGCCTTCTAGTACGTTTATGCGCATAAGTGCTTGCATTTGTTTTGATGTTTTGGTTGAAATGATGCGTTGTCCAGGAGGAGGGGACGAGCATTTTAACACGGTTGGTCTCTGTATAATTCCGCTGTTTACAATACCAGCAACTACAGTTATCAGGTGTAATGGTGTAATCGCGATACCGTGTCCAAAGGCAATTGTCATTGCGCTAACATCAGTCCAATGTCGAGGATAAATTGGACGTTGAGTTTCAGCCAATTCGCAAGAAATGGGATCTAGTAGCCCCAGATGTTTGTAAAATTTTTTCTGAGCTGTGCAGCCGATCGATGTTGCGATTTTTGCGGAACCAATATTCGAGGAATATTTTAAAATTTCTTCGACGGATAAAAATCTGCATTTCCCTTTAAAGTCGTGGATGGTAAAACGACCTATTTTAATTGGGGCTCGTGCATCAAATTGAGTAAAAGGCGTTATTCCAGATTCTAGCGCCATTGCAGTGTTGAAGATTTTAGCAGATGATCCTGGCTCAATAGCTGCGGATACGACCATGTTGAATTTTTCTTTCGCTGTTGGATCAACACTTTTGTTAGGATCAAAATCGGGTAGAGATACCATTGATAAAATTTCACCAGTTGTGACATCCATTACTATTGCTGCTCCGCCCAATGCTTTAAATTCTTCTATGCTGCTCATTAGTTCGTCACGCACGGCGTATTGGATTTTTGTATCTAGGGATAACACCAGCGGCTCTGTCGATTCGCATAGAGCGTGATCGAATGCTTTTTCTATGCCGGCTATTCCGTTATTGTCGATATCCGTTCCGCCTATTATGTGCGAAAATAGGTTTCTATCTGGATATACTCTTCGTTCTGTTCTTAAAAAGTGAAAACCCGGAATTCCTTGGTTGAGTACTTCTTGTTCTTGTGCGGGCGATAAATTGCGACGAATCCATACAAAATTTTTCGATTTTTTCAATCTTGTGCTCAGTTCTTTTGTGTTTATATCAGAAAATACAGACGCAATTCTTGTGACAGCTTCTTCCACATCTAGCATTTCATGTGTATTTGCGTATAAAGATACAGTTGGTAAGCTTGTTGCGACAACGATTCCATTTCTATCAACTATGTCTGCGCGCGAAATTGAAGGTAGTAGTAGATGACAAAATCTGCTGTCTGTGTCTGCTTCTCTAAAAACCATTATTTGTGCTAAACGCAATATTATTAGTAGTAATGCGCATATGAATACACTGATAACAAATAGTCCGCGATGTCGGGCAACTTTTATATTTTGAGGAGTAAACAGATTCCGTAACACAAGCACTATTCGTCGCCTTGTTGCATTATGATTTCGCTTACCAGCTTACACAATTTTTTTGTGGGCTTGAATCGAGAGGCATCGTCATGAAAAATTGAAGCGTCATATTCTCGCAATTGTGATCCACTAACTTGTGCTAGATTCAGGTGCCTTTGTGTTAATCTACGTATTCGCTCTGGTGTGACCAATGTTTTCCATTCGGCTTTTAAGATATGTGCCGTTCTTTTTTCCTCCGATATGCTCCGCTTTAGATACTTTATATGATCCTCTATTTCCATGACATTATACTTAAGATATAGCAACCATGCGCCAGCTGCGCATATCCAAAACACAAAAATAAGAGACGTCTTTTTAGTAACCATCGTTTCAACACAATAAACGGCGAATTATAACATAGAAATGGCTCTGAGTTTAGCAGATCTAGATTTCGGATTATATTTAATCTCGTCCTCAGATGGGGTAATTGGTTTTTTGGTAATTAATTCTGCTTTTCCTGAGCGAGCTAAGTTGCGAAAAAACACCTTCACAATGCGGTCTTCTAATGAATGAAAACTGACTATTATGATTTTTCCAGCTCGATTCAGTACTGAAATAGAAGCTTCTAACAAAGTTTCTAATTCAGACAGCTCTCCATTGACAAAGATTCTTAATGCTTGAAATGTTTTGGTTGCGCTGTCTATACGATTATTGCGACATGGCATGCAGTCATGTATTACGTTTGCTAGATCTGTGGTTGTGCATATGCTATCTATATGTTTTTTTATATTTTTCGCGATGCGCCTGGAATAATGTTCTTCACCATATTGATAAATGATATCGGCGAGATCTTTTTCCTTATAATTTCGAATTACATCGAGAGCGCTCTCTTCGCATAAGCCCATTTGCATGCTAAGGGGTCCGGTTTTTTGAAAAGAAAAGCCTCGTTCAGCGGAGGTAATTTGAAAATTGGATATTCCAAGGTCTAGCACAATTCCGTCTATTTTGGAGATCTCATGATGTGCAAGCACTTGAGCAATATCGCTGAATTTTGCGTGAGAAAATGAAAAACGTTCACCGTATTCTTGTTTATAGGTATTTGCAATCGGGATGATATGATCATCTCTGTCTGTCGCAATGACTTTGCATGTGGCTTTGTCTAGGAAAGCTTTACTGTAACCTCCACCTCCGAATGTGCCATCGAAATAGATTGCGTTATCTCGTGGTTGCAATATTTGTACTACTTCTCTTAATAAAACTGGAACATGTTGCATCATAAACACCATGATATAATTAGCAAAATTGGTCCTAATATACCCCATGCCCACAGCATATATTGTAGAAACGACGGGGCTTTCACTTTGAGTGATTGAGCGATTGACACCACCATAAGATTGGGCGCATTTCCTATATAGGTTAGAGCTCCCATGAATACGGTGGACAAGGAAAATGCGGTTAATAGATGAGCTTGTGTAGTCATTAGCATTTGAGCATTTCCGGATGCCAGATGGAAAAAAATTAGAAATGTTGGAGCATTATCCAAAAAAGAAGACAGCAATCCGCTAATCCAGAAAAAACGACTTGGAATAAATTCGTTGTTTTGCTCCATGAAATTATATAGACAGCCACATGGACCGTCGTGTCCGAGATGCAGAATATGAATAATTGGATCTACGGTGATGAAAATTCCCATGAACAACAACGCAATTTCTTTCATTGGTTCTAGCGAAAATTCATTCTGTTTGCGAATGGATGCCGGAGTAATTTTCATCGATATGATTGCAACACACAACAAAAGGCTGTTTCGAATAATCGAGGAATATTGAAATGATTCATGTCCAATAGTAAATGTGTTGGGAAAGTTACATGAAATTACTATGGCTAACACAATGGTGAGCAGTATAATGTTGTTGTAACCTTTTATTACGATTTCTTTTGTTGGAGTTGTGGTAGCGATGGGTTTTTCTTTTCTTAAAAGAAAACTGTCCAAAGCATAAAAGATGGCGCATAAAATTAGGGTGGTTGCTATCCAGTAGGGATAGAGATTTTTCATAAACCAGAAAAAGTCAATACCCTTTAAGAATCCTATGAATAAAGGTGGATCTCCGAGTGGAGTCATAACGCCGCCTATATTAGCTACCATAAATATAAAAAATACGATTAGGTGGGAGTGGTAAGATCGTTCGGCATTTGCGCGTAGCAGGGGGCGTATTAATAGGGTTGCTGCGCCTGTGGTTCCTATCCATCCTGCTAACAAGCTACCACAGAACAGAAATAATGTATTAAATAAAGCATTACTTTTTTGAGTAAAATCTATGAAAATTCCTCCGGATACAATATATAGCGTAGAAATTTGTATTATAAAGGATAGATAATCTGAAACTATAGGTTCAAATACTGCTTTTGCTACATTTGTGGCTCCAAAGTGATATGCTACACCAACCAAGTATATGCATACCCAAAAAAATGGAACCTTTCCATGATGCTTATGCCAAAAGGACGGCGCAATTAATGGCAAAAAAGACATTGATAAAATAATACCTCCGAAAGGTATTGCCCAACATAGGTTATAAAAATCCATATTCACACTCCATATACTTAGCATAGAATGCATATGATGTAATTTCAAATTGCTTTTTCGTGTCAACGCTATATAGTAAACAGTTAGTAGAGAGATGATATGAGTCCAAGTATTGAGCAGCTAATTCAGAAAGTGGCGCGTTTGCCGGGTTTGGGGCCTAGATCGGCACGACGTATGGTGTTGTATCTTATACAAAATCGTGAGCGTGCTTTTCAGCCAATTTTGAGTGTTTTGCAGAAGGTATATGATGGAGTTAAAATCTGTCCAATTTGCGGAAATGTAGATACGTTTGACAAGATATGCAGCATTTGTGCAGATCAAAGGCGAAGACAGGATGTTATATGTATTGTGGAAAGAGTATCGGATTTATGGGCAATAGAGCGAACATCGTGTTACAATGGACAGTATCACGTTATTAAAGGATTACTTTCTTCTCTGGAAAATCGCGGGCCTGAATTTTTGTTGCTGCATAAATTGCAGGAGAGATGCAAGACGAATAGCATTAAAGAAATTATTATAGCTTTGAGTGCGACAGTAGAAGGACAAACTACCGATCATTATATTAGAAATTTTTTCCGCAATAATCCTCAAATCAAGTTGAGTTCGTTGGCGAGGGGCATACCAATTGGAGGAGAGTTAGACTATATGGATGATGGTACGTTATTTACTGCTTTTTCTGAGAGAAGTTGATGCCCAAGTACATTTGTCATAGTTTAGATGATACAGCAAGGGTTGCTAAGCGATTTGCCCAATCTGCTAAAGAGGGTACTTGTATTGCTTTATGCGGAGATTTGGGATGTGGAAAGACGACATTCTCACGTTTTTTTATTCGAGAACTGAATCCGGATATTGAAATTATTCCCAGTCCTACATTTAATATTGTGCAAAGCTATCCGTCGAACAGGGGAGAGATTTTGCATGTAGACTGTTATCGACTGCAAGATGTCTGCGAAATAAGAGAGTTGGGTTTGTTAGAGGCTTTTTGTGATTCAATTTCGTTAATAGAATGGCCGGAAATTATTCAGCAATACTTACCCGATAATTGTGTTTATTTGCACTTCACGCGAACAGAAAATACGCTAGTGATTGAGCAAATCAGCGAACATCAAAATTGTTGATACGGATACATCTGTTGCATCATTTGCTGCCTTTGTGTTTCTTGATGCTGTTGTATCGCTTGTTGATGTTGCAACATCTGTTGTTGTTGATCCTGCATTTGTTGCTGTTGTTGTAGCATTTTTTTATGTTGTTCTAATAGTTCTTGTTGCTGCTTTGCGTGTTGTTCTTGAGCTTTTTGTTCTTGCTGTTTTTTTGCTTCTTCCTCTTGCTGTTTTTGTGTTTGAATTGCTGCCTGCACTTCAGGTATATCTTTTTCAGCATTTTGTGGAAGTTCATCTGTTGCAGAACTATAGATAGTTTCTTCTAATCCATCTTTAGCGATTTTTATGATTCTTGCTTCTGCGAAATCATGTTTCTTGAGCCATGATAGTAAATTTTCTGCATTTGCGAGTCGGAAAAACGGGCCACAAAACACAAATGATTCATTTGGCGCAGATTTGGAATGCTCGACATGTACCTTATATCCTTTCTGAGTGAGAAGTTTTTGGATTTCCAATGCGGCTTGATTTGCAAAGTAACCAATAAATACGATTTGTCTCCCTTCTATTGATCGTTTTTTAGCCTGAATTGGAGTGGATATATCCTGCTTAGTTTGTTGGGGGGAACAAGAATCAGCAACAGTATGTTGTGATATGATTTCTCTCAATAGATCATCCATAGATACGGTATTGCCACTACCAGATGCGTTAGTGTTTTTGTCTGGTGTTTTTTCATTTTGCTGCTCGCGTTGTTCTTGTTTGTAATCTATGAGCTTTGAAACTTTTTCAGTTAATGAGAGAGTATCTGGGTTAACGATGGTATTTATTTCTGCGGATATTTTTTTGGTTTCCGTATCTGCATTGTCAGACACTATTCCATTGGTGGGAAAGGTTGATCCGGTGAAGAATCCAGCAAAAAAGAATAAAGCTCCAACTGTGAATAATATGATGATTCCTAATATCGCTACCAGCTTATTCATAATTTTACCCTCATAATGATATGGTAATCTCTCCCAAAACCGTTATACTTCGACTGTATGGGATAAGTGTTTATTTTTGGTAAACGGGGACTATATAAAGTGAGTGTTTCTGCAATTATTTTGGCTGCGGGCGATGGAACCCGCATGAAATCATCCATTCCTAAGGTATATCATAAGATTGGAGGTTTATCTTTGCTGGATCATATTGTATCAACATTGCATACTGTTGGGGTAGAGGATGTTGTTGCTGTCATTCGGGAACAGGATGCAGATCGTGTTCTCAAGTATCCGGTAAGCAGAGCATTTCAAGGGAAGAATAAAGGAACAGCAGCAGCAACATCTTGTGGTCTGCCGCTATTAAGAGCAGATAGCGAATGGTGCTACATTTTATATGGAGATATTCCACTGATTTCGGCGGAAACCTTGCAGAAGCTATTGGTCTATGCTCAAGCAGATGGTGAATCTGACCTGGTTGTGCTGGCTATGGAAACGGATAATCCTCACTTGGGACGACTTGTACAGGGCAAAGATGGCAATTATGTTCGTGCAATTAAGGAAGCGAAAGATATTTGTGCGGATGATGTGTTGCTGCCATTTTGTAATGCTGGGTTGTTGGTACGTACGAACCTGTTGAAGAAGTTTTTGCCGCAAATTGCTCCAAGTGTTGTAACTGGAGAATATTATGTAACTGAGTTAGTGCGTTTGTTACATGATTCGGGATATACATGTCGATATGTTTTATCAAATAGTGATGAGTTATGGGGTGTCAATACAGCAGAGGATTTAGCTAGGTTAGAAAGCAGTTTTCAGCAGCGCATGCGTAGTAGAGCTCTTTCTAACGGTGTCAGATTGATTGCTCCAGATACGGTTTTCTTTAGCTATGATACTGTTATAGAAGAAGATGTAGAAGTGTGTCCTTATGTGGTTTTTGGAGAGGGAGTGCATATCTCTAGTCATGCAAAAATAGAAGCATTTTGTGTGTTGGAAGGTGCACATATATATCCTTATGCGAATGTTGGGCCTTTTGCTCGATTACGTAGTGGCAGCAGAATAGGGGAGAAAGTAAAAGTTGGAAATTTCGTTGAAGTAAAAAATAGTGAAATTTCCAATCGTTCTAAAGTCAATCACTTAAGTTATATTGGCGATACAACAATTGGATGCGATTCTAATATTGGTGCGGGAGTGATTACATGTAATTATGATGGCGTACACAAACATCGTACAATTATAGGTGATCGTGCATTCGTTGGATCCAATAGCGCATTAGTTGCTCCTGTGATTGTTGCAGAAGAAACAACAGTTGGGGCTGGTAGTGTGATTACGGAAAATACTGAAGCGGGATCTCTTGCAATTGCGCGAGAAAGGCAGAAAAACATTAGAGGATGGAAGTCGAGAAAGGTGAAATAAGCAATGTGTGGGATTGTCGGAATTATTAGCAAACACGATGTGGTGGAGAAAATTGTCTCAGGATTGGAGATGCTTGAGTATCGAGGTTATGATTCTGCAGGCGTTGCTGTCATTGATCAGGATGGGGTGATTGATCGAGTTCGCGCTGTTGGTAAGTTGCAAAATTTAAAATCTGCATTAAACGATCAACCGATAAAAGGATTCATTGGTATTGGGCATACACGGTGGGCGACTCATGGCAAAGCGACAGTCGCAAATTCGCATCCGATTTTATCTAAAACTGTATGTGTTGTTCACAATGGTATTATTGAGAATTGTAAGGAATTAAAGTTTGAGCTGCAAAAAGATGGATATCAATTTTTAACAGACACCGATACCGAAGTTGTTGCTCATTTATTGCAGCAGCAGTTGGATCGAGGCAAGTCACCACGCGAAGCCTTTCGATATATGTTAGCTACTGTGAGTGGGACTTATGCATTTGCCGTTTTGTTTGAATCTAGCCCACATACCTTATTTGTGGCGCGACGTCGTAGTCCATTAGTTTTGGGATTTGGAGAAGACATATGTGTTGCGTCTGATACGACAGCACTTAGCGGACTATCTCAAGAAGTTATTTACTTAGATGATAATGAATATGCAGAGATATCGCTGTCTTCTGTTGAGATATTCAATGGAAATTATGAGTTGATAAAAAAAGATAAGGTGCCTATTCCTGAAAGTACAATCCATACAGGAAAGGGTGGTTATGATTATTACATGCTTAAAGAAATTATGGAGCAAGGTTCTACTCTTCGGCATACGATGCAGCATCTTTCAATTCCTGATAATCTTTTTGATGATGTTTCCAGGATTTTGATTCTGGCATGTGGCACATCATATTATGCGGGCATGACCGCTCGTTATTGGTTTGAAGAGTATCTGCATATTCCAACGGATGTTGAAATTGCATCTGAGTATAGGTATAGAAAGGCCATAGTGCAGCCGAATACTTTAGTTGTTGTTATCACGCAATCTGGAGAAACAATAGATACTTTGGAAGCGTTGGACTATGTTCGCAGTAATTATAATTGTCGAGTGCTGGCAATTTCTAATGTAAAAAATAGCGCAGTGTCTCGGATGGCCGATTATATATTATATACAGATACAGGGACAGAAGTAGGAGTTGCTTCTACCAAGACTTTTACAGCACAATTGGCTGTATTAGCTAGTATGGCTGTTCATAATAACGAGTTTCTTCTTAGGGAGTTGCGCAACATGCCTCTGCTTATAGAAGAGGTTTTGTCTATGCAGGCGCAGATAAAGTCGCTGGCATCATCTATTGTTGATGTGAATAGTGTGTTGTTTTTAGGACGAAGTTCGCTTTATCCAATTGCACTGGAAGGCGCGTTAAAGCTAAAAGAAGTATCATATATCCATGCAGAAGGATTTGCAGCTGGAGAAATAAAACATGGTCCAATAGCTCTTATAGATGATACGGTTCCAGTTATATGTCTTTGTCCCTATGATTCTATGTTTGAAAAGATGTCGTCCAATATACAGGTGGCATTAGCGCGAGGCAAGAGAATGTTGATACTAACCGACGCAGAAGGAGCAACACGTTTGCCAGGTGAAATTACAAAACTTATAGTGCCCAGTGTTCATCCAGTATTTTCCGCGCTTCTTTATGTTGTTCCATTGCAAATGCTAGCTTATTACACAGCGTTGATGCGAGGAAATGATGTCGATAAGCCTAGGAATTTGGCGAAATCTGTAACTGTGGAGTAGAGCGATGATAGACGAATTGGAATATGCCAAATCTGTAATCGCAACAGAAATAGATGGTTTGAATCAATTGAGGGACAGCATAGGCAGTTCCCTGCAAAAAGCTCTGGAGATACTATATAAAATTAAAGGACATGTAATTATTTCTGGCATGGGGAAGCCTGGGCACATTGGGCGCAAAATTGCGGCAACGTTGTCTTCTACTGGAACGCCTTCTTTTTTTCTTCATCCGGCAGAAGCGAGTCATGGAGATATGGGCGTGATTTCTTCAGATGATGCGTTGGTGGTTCTATCATTATCGGGAAATACTCAAGAATTGGTATCGTTACTAGAATATACAAAGCGGTTTGGCATTCCAATTATAGGAATTACGGCGAATGATGATAGTCTATTGGCGAAGGCTTCGACTGTGACAATTTTAATCCCCAAAGCGGGAGAAGCATGTCCGTATAATCTTGCTCCAACTACAAGCACCACAATTATGTTGGTTTTGGGCGATGTATTGGCGTTAGCTTTATTGAAGCATAAGGAATTTCAGCGTGAAGATTTTAAAAAATTACATCCGGGAGGCGCATTAGGCAAGCAACTGTTGATGGTATCGGATCTCATGCATACATCATTGCCTCTAGTGTCAATTGGTGCGACTATGGAAACCGTTTTACCGGAAATGACACAGAAGTCATTCGGCTGTGCGGGAGTGGTAGATGAAAAAAATTGTTTAGTTGGTGTAATAACAGATGGAGATCTTCGTCGTGGTATCGCAAAATACGGAGTAAGCTTTTTAAGCCAGCCAGCTCAGGATGTAATGAGCGACAAACCTTTGGTGGTGCAGCCTTCTTTGTTTGCTCTTGAAGCGACTCGTCTGATGAATCAGAACAAAATTACGAGTTTGTTTGTTGTTCAAAATGACTCTCCAATTGGTATTTTGCATATTCATGATTGTTTGAGGATGGGGCTTGCTTAGTCGATTAGTTAAGATACGTTTGCTAGCAATAGGCATAGGTTCAATTGGAGCACTGTGTCTATTTTATGCGATTATGCGCATATTTTACTCAAATTTATCTGTATCTCAGATTGAACTAGCTGGTGATGAAAAAAATAGTGGCTTCTCTGGTGTTGTACTAAAAGCATACGACAACAGAGGAGAGCCCATAACAGTTAAAACTGATCAGGTATGTTTAGGTGATCAAAAAGAGTATATCTTAGGAAAAATAACCACTCACTTTAGCGATAATTCCGGCAATGTATGTGTTTTATCTGCAGATCATGGTGTTTTTCAGGGGAGATCGTCCAATCTGGGTGAAGTATGGGGAAACGTACAATTCAAATTTGGTTCTGATTTCCGCGTAAATACATCTCGAGCTGCTATAGATCTATATTCTAAAATAGTAAAGGGAACAAAGTTGGTCAGTCTTGTGCACAGCAATGGTCTTGAATTAACCGGGATAGGCTATGCGTTTAATTTTGCTGGTGGCGAATTGCAGTTACACAATTCTGTTCATGGAAAAATGAAAGATAATCTTCTTTCATCTGATAGATTTACATTAAGATTTTGCAATCAAAAACGTGAAATAAAAACGATATTTGCATATGGAAGGGTCGATTTTGTAAATAAATCATACAAGTTATTAGCGCATAAACAGGTTTCTTATGATGTTGTTACGCGTAAATTGTTGGCTGATGGCGAGGTTGCTCTAAAAATTAGAAAACCGAATCAAGACATTACAATATATACGGAACATTTGGATGGCTTTATCGATAAGATAGGCCAATTAGAGTCGGCTAATGCATCAGGATCTTTACGTATTACGACAGCTAATGCTACAATAAAAGCTGATCGTGGCAGATTATTTCGCAACAAGCTGTCGGTTTTTGGACATGTGGTGATTTCCGGGAAGCAAGGGGTAGCCGCGGGTAAAGCTGCGGTGTTGGATATGACAAGCGGAGAAGTCGTTATGCAAGGGACCGCTGGCGTATTGAGAGATGAAAATGGATCTAATGCATAGTGGTATTTGTTGTTGTGAGCTGAAGAAAGAAGTCCAGAAAAAAGTGGTACTGCAAGGTGTGAATTTTGAAGCTCATCGTGGGAAGGTTACCGCATTGTTGGGTCCAAATGGTGCTGGCAAAACGACATGTTTTTCTATTTTATGTGGTTTATGCAAAGCGACTTCAGGTCGTGTTTATCTTGATGGAAAAGATATCACAAATTATCCTATGTATAAGCGGGCGCGTTTAGGTATAGGATACTTGCCACAAGAAGCATCAATTTTTCGCGGTTTAACAGTAGAAGAAAATATCTTAGCTGTGCTTGAGATGAACAAGACAGCAAGAAAAGAGGTTAAGGAGCGTCTTGAAACTTTACTTCAGGATTTAGGCCTGGTCGATGTGCGTTCTACTTTGGCTGTTAGCTTATCTGGAGGAGAGCGTCGCAGATTAGAGATAGCTAGAGCGTTGGCGAATAATCCTAAATTTATTTTGCTAGATGAGCCTTTGGCAGGTGTTGATCCTATCGCTATAGAAGAGATGAGATCCATGATTGTGTCTCTGAAAAATCGCTCTATAGGCGTGGTTATTACAGATCATAATGTGCGCGATACTTTAGCAATCGCAGATTATGTATATATACTGTTTGAGGGGAAAATATTAATCGAGGGGACTTCTCAAGATATTATCAACAGTCCATTAGCAAGAGAGACATATCTTGGAAATACATTTAGTAGTTAAAAAGTTTGCTTCATTAATTATTTTGTTGTTGATTAGAATTCGTGCTTATTGCGCTTAATATTCCATTTACAAATGACGCTTCTGGTTTATCAAAAAATGCTTTGGCTAATTCTATATATTCATTCAATATAATTGTGTGTGCAATTTTTTGGAAATATAGAATTTCGGTAGTCCCTAAACCTAATATTGCGTACATGACAGGATCAAGACGATCGAGCTGCCAGCTCTCTGGCAAATATTTGCTTATAGTTTGCGCTATCTGTGCAGAGTTTGTTTCATATGTAGTTAACAGTTTTTTCAAAAAACTGCAATCAACCTTTGTAAGAACGCTTTCTTCATCGATGAATACCTTCGGAGAGATAATGGCGCTGGATAATAGTTGGTCCAGAGAACGGTTTGATGCTCCGGTACAATAAAGCATCTGTACGGCATATAGTCTTGTTACGCTACGGGTTCCCCCTACTGATTTTCGATTCTGATCCATATCGTCAACACATCTCTAAGAAAACTATGCACACCTCTGATTCCAAGATTTTTCAGAAGACGGCGAACGGAAGTCTATATTGTAAATAAGCGAAAATCAACAGGAAGATACGAAAAATCCATAGCTTCCTGCTGTGAGCATTCACGCTTTAGCGCAAAACGTGTTAGCTGGCTATTTGTTGTGAGCAAAAATCCCAATTAATGCAATTCTTAACTATTCTATCTATATACGCAGCGCGGTCGTTGCGAAAATCAATATAGTATGCGTGCTCCCAAAGGTCTATGACACATACAGGAATAGCGCTTGTCCCAATAGGGGTTTCTGCGTTCGATGTGTTTACAAATTGCAACTTATCTTGCTCAAGTACTACCCAGCTCCATCCACTACCAAACAAACTATTGGCGTGCTCTATGTATTTTGTTTGAAATGTAGCAAAATCTCCAAATTGTTGCTCAATCAATTGGCTTAGCTTGCCTGAAGGAGCAGATGGAGACTTGCTCAAACAATTCCAATAAAAATCATGGTTAAATAACTGGGCAGCATTGTTAAAGATTTTGGGATCAATACCACGAGATTGCACAATCACATCACATAGAGACATGCTTTCATATTTTGTGCCATTCGCTAAAGCGTTTAAATTCTTAGCGTAGCCTTGATGATGTTTCCCGTAATGGTAGTCAATAGTTTCAGCGCTTATCTGAGGTTCCAAATAGTCGCGTCCGTATTTGATTTGTGCTTGAAATTTATCCATGGTCTGACCTCCCTAGCTTGTTACATTTCAACTTTTTTCAAATCAATTGTACAACTGCCTTTTGTCCAGCCACATTGACATAACTCGCCTGTTTGCAACGCGTCTAAAATTCGCAACACTTCATCTGGATTGCGGCCAACAATAGGATCTGTGACCATTACAAAGCGTACTACATTTTCAGGATCGATGATGAAAACTGCACGATGGGATACTCCTGAGGTGGGATCCAAAATACCCAAAGCATTTGATAGCTCTCTCTTTGTGTCAGCCATTAATGGAAATGGCAATTCATTTAACATGGGATTATGTTTGCGCCATGCCCAATGCACAAATTCACTATCAACACTGCAACCAAGTACTTGTGCATTGCGCTGATGAAATGCGTCACATAGCTTTCCAAAAGCTGAAATTTCTGTAGGACATACAAATGTGAAATCCTTAGGATAAAAGAAAATGACTTGCCATTTTCCTTTATATGTATTCTCTGTAACGGTTTTGAATGCGTTATCCATATTCAATTGGTCTGCGGGTAATTCGGCGCAGGCTAACAATTCGAATGCTGGAAATTTATCACCAACTGTTATCATATTTTCCTCCTTAAATTAACTTTCAATATAGTATACAAGACCCAAAATAGAATTCCAAATCACTTAGATGTAGAAAATTTACTTTAATTTTTTTATAATCTTTACCTTTGCTTAATTTTTTTAGTGTAGTGTGAAGTTGTTGGTAATATATATTGGTGTTGCATGTGTGAAATTTATGACTAATAAAAGTTGTGTTTATTTTGGTAAAAGGTTATAATTGTTTGTTTTTATTGTGTTGAAAAAGTTGGGTAATATTGGTTTGTGGTATTGTTAACAAAATATGTGTTATAGGGGATTGTATTTCAACTTTAGGTGGTATAAGATGCAACGTGTTGAGTATTTGTAGGAGATTGAGATGAAAAATAGCTATTTAGAGGCGATGTCACTGATAGAAAGATTGCATAGGTTGTTTCTTGAGGTGGTTCGATGCGAATTGGATAACTTGGGGGTTGATGATATTAACAATGTACAGGCTCTGGTTTTATATAATTTGGGAGAAGAGAAAATCAGCATCGGAGAGTTGACGATGAGAGGATGTTATCTTGGATCCAATGTATCATATAACCTGAAAAAGATGGTGCAAAATGGGTATATTGAACAGACGAACGCAAAGCATGATAAGAGGTCGTACATTATACGTCTCTCTCCTAAAGGGTTAGCGTTGTGTCGCAATTTAGATGCGGCTTTTACTCGTCATGTTGAAAAATTAGAGGGTCGTAATTTGGAAGAGATGAAACAATTGCCTTCTATGTTGAAGAATTTGGCTGTTTTTTGGAAAGATGCTGCAAGTCAGCGTCTAAAATATACTTCTCTTGTTTAGTATGCTGCAGTTTTGTTCTTGTGTGCTGTTTCTATTTGAGATATAGTCTCTTATAGTTTTTGTTTTGGCTAGTGAGTTTACTCTCTAGCTTATGTTATCCTTTCGTTTGTATCTTATCGATGGGCTGTATTTGGCTGAGTGCCTTGTACAGCTCAGAGATAGTTTGCATGACAGATACGTCTTTTTTCAAGTTAATGTCTAGCAATTCTTGGAATGATTTGTCGCCAATTGTCGCAGCAATTTTCACTAAAATAGCTGCGGGACTTTGCGGTTGTTTTTTTTCGAGAAAATTTGCAATGTCTTGTAGTGCGGTATATGCCTGTTCTATTGTGGGCTCGTCTGTTGCTAGTGTTTCTTTAATTTCTGTTTTAGCTTCAGATTGAACTTCAGATGATGATTGTGGAGGTGGCGATGATGGAGTCTCTTCAGCTGGCAATGCTGCTAAAAGTATATGTTTTATTTGTCCCAGATAGTCATACATTTGCTTAAAGCTAGGCGCATCATTCGCAGAAATATTAGTGAGAAAATCATCGAGTTGATGAGTAACATCTGTTAGTTCTGATATGGTTGCTAACGTATTTTCAAAAAACGACCTAGGTGTTGCAGCAATGCTCTTATTAAGTTGTTTAAAAGATACGCCTGAGCGTATTTTGAGTTTAAGATTATATCTGCTGGTGATCCAATCGGATAGGCTATAGGCTGGGGTAAGGCTTTCTTGTGGTTGGGTGAGGGCAATCAATAGTAATCTATCAGTTATTTTTTCGGTGAGATAGAAAAATGGCGACATACGATAAGTCATATCAGAGCTATTCATATGTGGGTGTATGTTTTTCCAGAATTTGTTGCTGAGAGCAAGTAGTAATTTTATGCCATCACAGAATCCTGAAAATCCGTTCAAGGCGATTAATGCCTCTGTCATCCACATAGAAATTTGCAAATCTTTAGAGCGAGTTTGAAGTACAGCCGTACACAATTTTAGTGCTTCTGACCAATTGGCTTGCTTCAAATCTATTTTCCAAATGCCTTGTGTGAGCCTGGGATCATCTTCTCTACAGCATTCTTGGATTTGATCATACACACTATCGTAGCGTAGATATTCTCCGCACTCGTTATCAGGTGTGATTGGTAGCAAAAATTCTTCTATATTTATCATGACAACATTTGCTCCATTTGATCTAAATACTGACTAGGAAGATAGTTTATCATAGGAGTTATGTGATAAGTGTTAACAAGGCTGGCTTGGATATCTGTGGATTTATTGTTTGCATCCGAACTTTCATCTTTATCGAATGATACATCAACATCTAGAGGGGTATGTGCTGAGCTAGTGGCTTGGCTAGTCTTTGTGTCATCATTTTGTTGTGTGGTTGTATTTTCATGCAAATGAGGACATTGGGTTGGAAATACCGGCCATGTTAATCGCACAAACTTATCTCCTACTTTTTGTAGAGGGGAAAGTCGTATGACTATTTTTGTCATGTCAGATTTCTTGTCGTTATTGTTTACTATAGGGACTTCGAATTTGAGCAATATTCCATTGGGATTTTCAATATCTTTGTTGATTTTATGTTCTTCTATCAAACGGAATAAAGCCCAGCGTCCTTCGTATGAAAACAGTGCATGTGTTCCATCTGCCGTTAGGTGTGCGCTTTTTTGAGTTTTGGGATATTCTTCTGTTTGTTCAACCCATTCAAAATCTAATTCTGCAGACATGTCGTTAAAGAATATTCCTTTGTCATTATTATGTATAGTTATCCCATTAATTTTGAAAATACGATTCAAAACGGATGATGTGTTGGATTCTAACTTCGGATCAGGACGCGTTTGCAGCTGAAAACTTACTAAGGCGGTAGATTCATCTGCGCTTTGTGAATGCTGTATCCATACTTTGAAAAATGGAATTAACTTATCTATTGCTTTTAGAAAATCAAGCGCTTTATCGCTAACATTTTTCGTATTTTGATAATACTCTAATGTTTTTATGGTACTGCCAATAGAAGATTCGTACAATTCTACTAATTTTCTTATATCTGTCAGAGCGGCTTCATCTTGGCCTGGCCCAAATGGGAATTTACCCTGCAGGTTGGTCTCGAAAAACTGAGAAAGTTGCTGATATATCTCTGCGGCACGATCGTATTTCACTATTTCTGCGCGTGCAAGCAATGATTTTGCAACAGCAGATCGTGTATCTAGGAAATAGTCTCCGCCGTTGTTCGCAAAGCTTTTCACCTCGCCTTGAGTATCTATCGATTGTATGGATGTATTTTGCAGATTTTTACACAGGAAATCTTCAAGTGCAGCAATGGAATTGCCTGGTTTTTTGCTTTCATACTCATCGATATTTGTTATGAGAGAACTCCATTTTTCTACGATATCTTTATTCGTGACATGCGCTGCAATAGCCGGAGTTTTTAACAATTCTACAGCAGGAGCAGCCAATTGTTTTGCAAAAAACTTCACTTGCTCGAATTGCGATGCTAGATAATTTTTTAGCTCGCTATCATGATCCATATTTAGGTATCTGGGCGGTTTAGTTCCATCCCAATTGTCAAACACAGAATCATCTGCAGAATATGGTTTTTCATTTGTAAGCAATACATCTGCTTTTTCTAGTAAATTGGTATATTGTGCAACCAGTAATTTTCCTAGTTTGTGTTCAGGAAGGTTATCTGTATGCTGAATTTCATCTAATACTTTTGTGATTTTTGCTAAGTATAATGTTACTTGTTTTATATTCTCTGCTTGTTTTTTATAGGAATCTGCTGCTAATGATGTTGCATTATTGATGGGAATATCATCGAATAATTGGGCATTTCCGAGTTTTGCTTGTAGCGTATTATATATGCATTTGCGGACTACTCCTTTGTAAATATCAAAAAATTGCGGTCTGATTGTTGCTGGAACCTTATCCATGAATTCATAGTATTTATCTATTAAATCTGAAATTTCTTTTAATTGCCTTTGATCCCATAGGAGCATTTTATCATCTGGTATAACTGTTGTGAGATTTCCTGACGCAGCACAAATGAAAGGTTGTTCAAGTATGGTTTTTAGATCTTGTTGCAAATCACGAAAATCGGAAGATAAGCCAGAAAAATTTGCGGCCATTATAGATCCGGTTAGCGCGGTTTTATTCTCTGCGAGCTTCGTTTTGAATTTATGAAATTCTTCTTCTGCTTTTTGCAATAATGTTTGCATGCAGGCAGGACGCACAATGCCAGCAGTTTGTATATCTGTTATCATTTGTGTGTAGTCTGGATGAGGAGAAAAATGTTCAGCAAAGACCCATGCAAAGTTTTTATTATTTACAAGCTCGTGTAGCAATTCGCACTTGCTATATACTTTAGCCAAATCTTGAGCTGTATATTGAGCAGAAGAAAGATCGGCAGCTTCTTTAATACGATCTATATCATGTGAGACATTATCAAAAACCTTTTCGATGGTGCTATCAAAAACATCTTTTAAAAAAGCGGAGAATAATGAGTCTAACTTCGACTCAATATGATCTTGAAATATTTGCAAGTCGAACTTAGGAGGTGTTAATTGAGGATGGGGTTTATGTGACTTTATCTCTTCTACAATAGCAAATTTATCATCGAATAAATCATCAGTTAAATCTATGATACTATCTGCACTTTCTAATGATCGCATAGAATTGTATTCCGTGCTTAGCTTATTTAGGCGTACTATGCGATTAACAAATGTCTTTAAGTTGAGAAACGAGCTAAATTTTTGTACAGATAGGATGTCTGTTTTTGTGTTGGTATTCGTCGATTCGTGATGTGCTAGTAGGTGTTTAGTATTGAGGTTTAAATCTACGTACATCGCGCGGACTACAACAGAGTCAAATATTAGCTCTACAGTTTGATTTATTCGGGCTCTCAATTTCGAAAACCATGATTGAGGGACAAAGAACGATGCTACATCTGAAAGTTTGACTATAGGCATTCGCTTTAGCAAATCTGTTATGTAGCGATTGATAACATCCTGATCTTTTTCACTACTGAGAGTCGTCTCCAAACGACGAATTTTGGATAATGTGTACTTTATTTTCAACATTACAGATGTATACTCGTCTATCTTTAGTTTTATGTGATAATTACCCCAGAGCCATCCCATACTAAAGATTGCGGTCGATATTGTTAAAATGGCTTTGTTGCGAAAATTTACCTGATGCAAGTTCAGTGTGTCTATTTTTATAGGGTAAGCAAGATTGCTTTCTTTGAATATTTTTTCACCAAATATATCTTGTATGAAATATATGTAATCATTGTAATTTGAGTAGGATCCAATTTCTACGTTTGTATATAATTTGGGGCTAAGAGCTGATGGCTGTAGAATTGCAGCGGAAGGGGCTTCTGCCTCTTTGGCTTTACCGACCATATATACGCCACGTAGCATTAGTCCATCTTCAGGATTATGCGCATGGAACATCGCGTACAAATATTTGGAAAAGTTATTTTTTATTTCTTGGAATGCAGCTTCAAACAGGACAGTTTTTTCTAATTGTTCTCCCAGATCTTTATTTCTGGCGAAGAATAGAATTGCTTTACGCAATCCTACTTCTAATGTTGCGAATATTTCATCAGTCCATGATGGTGTGAATGCCGTGTTAAGATCATATGGAGATGACCATCCAATCATTTGTTGTCGAGCATCACATGAGAATGCATGTGCGAATTCCTCAAATCCTGGAATGACATCGCTTTTAGTGATTAGAATATATATCGGTAATCTAAAATTGATAAAATGCTGAAAATTGAAAATTTTTTCAAACATATCTTGTGCTTGTTTTATGGTATTTGCATTTTCGTGTAGAAGATCCTCAGCGGAAACGGTAATTACGATGCCATCCAACGGTCGGCGAGGGCGAATAAACGCGAATAATTCTCCTAAAAAAGACCAGAACTTTTGATCATCACTTTTGCTATGTGGAACTTCGAATATTGCGCCTTTTTTAAACAGTTTCCACATGGAATCTATTGATGCGCCATCAGCGGTTAAATGTTCAAAATTGAGGTTGTTTAGTATAGCAGATTTTCCACTAAGAGGTGCGCCAACCATCATGATACACGGAAACTTATAGCGCCAACGAATGTCATATGTACTATGTCGAATTATATTCATTATCTGCAAGAAAGTTGTTGTAATTGGTCCTGCAGGTAGAATGCCTTTTAGCGCTAGGATTTCTCCCAACTGGCCACTGATTAAAGGTAGAGATTCATATTTTACATCTTGCTCGACCGGAGGCTTAGCTGCCTGTTGTTGAGGTTTTCTTGTTATAGTTTTGGGCTTCGTATTGATCAGGATAACGCAAATGCTAAAAAATAGAATGATCAGAATTAACCCAATTGCGACTAATCCCCATGACACTGCGGGGATGAGCTCTTTGGGAATTAGTGGAAGATGATTCGCAATGAAAGTACGAAACGCTACCATAATCAATTACTCAACGCTAATAGGGAAATTTCAGATAAAATACGATACAAATCCTTTGTTTCAAATGCCCATACTATACTCCCAATTACTAAAAACAAAAATGTAAAACTGAAGCAAATATATAGAATATTGTTTGTGTCAGGTAATAGTTGTTTGCGTTTTGTGGGAATGGTATGTGCATATTCCCCCTGAAACAATCTGTGTTCTACGAAAAAAATCGATTTATCAGCGCGTTCCAGCACATCAAATAATCTATGACGGACCTTATTGAATTCTTTTATATCTTGCTGCAGGCCTCGGTATTTTCCAAGAAATCCCAGCGCCAAAAGTTTCAAGTACATTTCACCGGTTTCTAGCAAGTTTGCAACATCGCCTCGAATAAGTTGTTCGATATTTGCAAATATTGTATCGCCAGCGGTTTGGCTGCCGAAAAATTTCTGTTCCAGCATATTGTTTTCCCAGTACAGCTTACCGTCCCATTCGATATTCAGAAGAATTTCGTCGGATAAGGCTGCCATGATATAGGCAAGGTCGACATTGTCTGTGTTGGCATCTTGTGCTTGTTTAATTAGCGAACTTAAGTTTTTATGTAATTCCAAAGGATCTATTTGAGAATCTAAAAGAACGGCATCTCTTTGTGCAAACAGATATAAGCAAAATTTATCAAATAATGCTTTGTTACTCTGCATACAATACGACCTCTTCCGGAATAAATGCCTGAGCATTATTTGTGATACATAATTTTTCAGCTGCTCTGATATAAGTGTTATGTGTTTTAACGGCGATAATTGTCATGCCGGATGGTTGCGTAATATATGCGCCTCTTTCTAAAATACGGCGTTCTGCTCCAATTACTCGTTTATCTCTGATAAGTGGAAGCATTGATTCACTGGCTATTTGTGCGCTATTAATCCATCTCAACATACTATCATCTTCGCTTGATAGAGACTTTCTGATACCTATTGATATTTCTTCATGTTCTAACCATTCACGTTTTAATTGTATTTTAAACACATGTCCATCTTTTTCAAATGGAACAATAGTGTACTTCTGTTTTAGTGATTCAAGTATGCTATATGAAAAATTAGTAAGATCATTGAATACCTTAAATAGGTTTTCATGCTCATAAGCCGGCAATTGCGGAATGAGTTGAGTAGGGCGGATAGCCGCAATTGCTGAAACTAATTGCAACAAGGCTCTGTAAATTTCAAACGGGGTTACCGTATTTGTTCTGATTATAGCTTCTAGTGGTAATACGGCTTGAATGAGTAGACGTAGATATGCCATTGATTCAGCAGAGGCATTATGTAGATAATTATCTTTTCTGTCGGAAAAATACGAAATTTTGTCGCGCACCATCTGAACCAAGTTTTGCGCTAACTTTACTAGATTGGAATGACTATCAACAGCAATAAATGGTGGAATGAATTTTGTTAAGCCAAGTCCGCCATCTATGGATTTTGCAATTTCTGCTATTGGAAAACCAACGTATCTAGAATCCATTTCTGTTGCAGTCAATAGCTGTAATCGCGGTTTCAGGATGGGCATATTGATAGGATTATCGCCAGTATTTTCATCTACAATTTCTGATATTTCGCTGGAATAGTAACGTGCATTAGGACCTGTAAGCATGTTTTCGCCGGATCTATTGCGCTGTATCGCCAAGAAAATTTTTATATCTGAGCTATTGGTGAGAAAGTGTTCGCTCAGATTTCGTTCGAGAGGATGATCGTGTAACGCATCAAAATTGAAATAAAGGCCATCTTGAAATACGCCACTAATTTTCATTACTCTTACTACGCCAGATGTTAACGTGGCCGTATCTATATCTATCTCAAAAATACCGTAATTAAACGGTGAGCTAATTGATGAAAATTTACTCAGCATCTCCTGCTGATAATTATTCGTTTGTTGAAAATGCTGAGGAGATAGCAGCATTCCCTCGTACCATTGTACCGCAAGCCCCATAACACACCACTATAACTTTTTGTTAATCATAATGTTGCGATGGTTAATGAATAGTTAACATTCCTATTTGTTTTGCGCAATTATTGTGCGTTCTATCCCGCTTAAGTCACGTTTGACATCTATGATTTTAAACATAGATTTTTGTAGAATATTGATAACTTGTTCGGATTGGCCATATCCTACTTCTAATATAAGAAAGCCATTTGGTTGTAGCCAATTGGGAGCAAGTGAAGATATTTCTTCATATGCTGTAAGTCCTGTTGCGCCCCCGTCTAAAGCTATTAGTGGATCATACAGCTTTACATTCGGGGATAAATCGTCTATGTCAGCGGTTTTTATATAGGGCGGATTGCTGACTATAACTGTAAATTGCGATGCTGGTCGATATGTATTCCAGCTACACTGTTCAAATTTTGCATTATCTATCTGTATTATGCTTTTATTTGTATTTGCAACTTTTATTGCTGCGTTACTTATATCTATTCCTATTCCCGTGGCGTTGGGAAATTCTTGCAACAGACTAAGCAATATACATCCACTTCCTGTTCCGATATCTAAAATATTGATGCGTGAATCACTGGCAAATAACGATAATACAGACTCGATGATTAATTCTGTTTCTGGACGAGGATCTAACACATCATGATTTATAAAAAAGACGTGTTTCCAAAAAGCGCGTTGCTGCAAAATTTTGGACACTGGTTCATTTTGTTTATAGCGCTCGTGAGCCTGTTTAAAAAGCGACAATTCCTCTGATGTGAGTTCTATATTTTTGTAATTAATGTATACATCTTCCCATCTAAGGCGCTTAATATGTGCGATGAGTCTAGTAAGATCTCGCATTGCATCTCTAGGGATATTATGCTCCAACAGTTCTGAGAGTCTAATCTTCGTCTCCCTGAAAGTTAGCAAGTTTTTCTTCTTGATCGCATTGAATCAATGAATCAATAACCTCTTCCAAACCTGCTCCTTCCATTATTTGAGGCAATTTGTATAGGGTTAAATTAATGCGATGATCCGTTACTCGTCCTTGGGGATAGTTATAAGTGCGTATACGTTCAGAACGATCTCCACTGCCGATTTGTGATCTTCTATCGCTAGAGCGTGCATTATGCAATTTCTCTCGTTCCAACTCATATAATTTCGCTCTCAAGATTTTCATAGCTTTCATACGATTCATGTGTTGAGATCGCTCATCTTGCTGAGTTACAACTATGCCAGTCGGAATATGGGTAATACGTACGGCGCTTTCTGTTTTATTAACATGCTGTCCTCCTGCGCCTGATGCACGCATAACATCTATTTTTAAATCAGTGTCTTCAATCTTTACGTCGACATCTTCTGCTTCCGGTAACACAGCGACAGTTGCTGTAGACGTATGTACACGGCCTGATGATTCTGTAATGGGGACTCGTTGTACACGATGTACGCCAGATTCGAACTTTAAATACGAAAATACGCCTTTTCCAGCAATAGATGCTACTGCTTCTTTTACGCTACCGATACCAGTTTCATGAATGTGCAGCAGTTCGAATTTCCAGCGCTTGTGTTCAGAATATTTTTGATACATTCGCAGCAAATCACCTGCGAACAACCCTGCCTCATCGCCACCTGTGCCTGCTCTAATTTCAACGATGGCGTTCTTTTCATCGGTTGCATCTTTGGGGATCATGAGTAATTTTAGCTGTTTATCTAACTGAGCGATTTTGCTTTCTAATGTACTGATCTCTTGATTGATCAGCGCAACAAAATCGTCGTCATGTGATTCTTGTAACATGCGTCTGCAATCTTCTAATTCTTCTTTGTTTTTTTTGGATTGCTCAAAAATGCTAACAAACTCTTCAAGCCCTGCAAACTCTTTGGATAATTTAATAAAATTAGGTGTGTCTCCGGATATTCGCGATAACTCATGTTTTAAGAAATCATAACGAGCTAATACTCTATTGATCACAGCATCTGTGGACATCGTTGCTCCTTTTTAGTTCTTGTATTTGCGTGAAAAACACGTCATTCAGACGTTGCATAAATTCTTCTGGCGGTAGACCTTTTTCCAGCGCAGGCATAATTCTAACTTGAACAGTGCCTGGTTTTTTTATAAAACCACGTCTTGGCCAGTAGCGACCAGCATCATGTATAATAGGAATTACCGGACATTGCGCCTGCTGATACAATAGTGATATTCCTCTTTTGAGGGGAACATATTCGCCGCTGGGAACGCGAGTTCCTTCCGGAAAAATAACTACAGCATGTCCCTGTTGGATGCATTCTTTAACACGATGTGCAGCCTTGATCAAAGCCTTGACTCCCTGCTGTCTATCGACGGCAATAGCCTTTGTCTTACGTGCCATGGCACCAAAAACAGGTATTTGCAATAACTCTTTTTTTAAAAGAAATATTGGTCTATGAAATAATTGGATTAGCATAATGGTTTCCCACAGAGACTCATGTCGCACTACATATATAGCAGGTGTTGACGATAAGTTTTCGAGTCCTTCAATGTTCATACTTATGCCGCCGATCACTTCTGTGATTTTGTTAAAGCATTTCGAAAGATAATGCCAAAACAAAAATACATATTTTTCATCAAGTAGCAACAATGGCGTGCCTAATAATAGGAACGCTCCCATTAGCGAAAAAAAGACAATATTAAATATAATCGAACGCAACACGTTCACAAGATTTCCTGTGCGTCGGCATAAAGTTGACATTAGCCTACCCAATTATCATTATCAAGAAAGAATAGTACTGCTCTTCGAGTTGTAAACATGACGATAAATGTCATTGCGAAAGGCACAAGCAGCAGAGCACATATATAAGCTAGACATAACATGCTGTACCAGGATGTCCCAGATACAACATTGACCATGAATATTATAAGTAATCCTAAAACGAACGTTATGATCGATGCTTTGCAGCCTATAGAGAAGTAATAGTTTTTAAACTGCGCGGCAATGTAATTATTTCGTGCTCCAACCATTTGCAAGATCTTTATAACGTTTTTGTGAACCATAAGATTTTTTCTAGTAATGAATATTACCACGGCACATACTGTGAATAGAACAAAACCTGTAAGCAAAAAAGCGAATAGAAATAGACCATTGCTTACTCGTTCTAGTGCTGCATACCAATTGGCATGATCATGTATACGTACGTTCGAAGTGACACGAGAAATCTTTTCTGTGAGACCTAGCAAATCGATTTTGCATTTTTCATTGGTTTGTACATCTAATATTATCGGAAATGGAAAATCATCAGGGATTGCTGTTCCATTTAGCCATGGCTCGAGTATTTTGAGCATATCCTCATCTTGTAGGCGTTTTACTGACTTTACACCTGGGGTATCTTGTACAATTTTAATAATTTCGTCGATTTGATTTGCCGTAAGACATGCATCTGAGCTATTGGTATTGTCACCGGTTGTAACTGCTTGAATTTCAATGCTTAATTTTCCATTTAATGAGTTGCTCCAGCGACGAGTTAAATCATATGTGAAGATACAGCTAATGATTGCCATGCATGCAGTAAAAAACAAAAACGACATAATAAACGGCAGTAAGCGATTGGAAGTATCGCTATCGAAATCAAAATCATACTGAGAAGCACGGCTCATTTTCTGTCCTTTTTTATAACATGTCCTCGATCTATAGATATCCTATCATAATGGAAAGTATCTATAAATTGTCGATAGTGAGTTGCTACGATAACACATGTTCCCATATTGTGCATACCGTAAAAGAGTTTCATTAGTTTATCTGCTATTTTATCGTCGACGTTTCCAGTTGGTTCATCTGCCAACAAAATATCGGGACGCGTTATGACTGCACGAGCAATTGCAACCCGTTGTTTTTGTCCTCCAGATAGTGTATCTGGCAGAGCATTGAAGCAGTTTCCTAATCCTACCCAATCTAATATTTCTTTTGCTTGATGTTCACGTTTTAGAGCTGATTCACCTGCAACCTTCAGAGGTAATGCGACATTTTGCAGAACTGTTAAATGGCTTAACAGATTAAAGTCTTGGAATACGATACCTATACGCTGCCGAAATTTGTAGACTTCTTCTCGCGATATTGTAGAAACATCCTGTCCAAACAGTTTAACGGTTCCACTTGATGGTTTTAGTCCCATATACAGTAGACGTAGAAACGATGTCTTTCCTGCACCGCTAACGCCAGTTAAAAAATGAAACGACTTTTTGTAAAGGGAAAGCGACACATTCTTTAGCACATTTGCGCCACCATTATAGCTTAGAGATACGCCCTCTAGGGAAATGACGGGCTCCTCTGCTGAATTTGTACCAACCTTTGGCATACTTTTATTCCAATACTGCTCGGAGAGTGTAACATATTTTCAGAACTGTTAAAACTTCTCCTTAAAAGCTGCAAAACTTTTGATGCGGTCTACAGGCAGTCGGATTTCATTTCCTTCTTGAACGGAAAAATAATAGGTTTCATAACCGCTTATCTTTCTTGCAGGATATAAGTAGTCTCCCCAGTGAGATGTTGGCGGCAATTGTCCGTTATTATCATGTGAGACGAGCATGTAGCCGCGTGAAGCTATACCGTCATAGATATAGGACGGTACTGATTTGTCTATTTTCGCGATGTTTGCTAGTTTTTCCATCTTGCTTTCAGTGACTACGCTTAGAACAGATGCAGATCCGTTATCTTTGAGCAATAAGTAGCTGCCATCGCTGTTCAGGAGATAATACTCTGATACGCCTCTGCTTAAGCATAAATTATGAAACAAATTTGCAAACACGGGGTCTCTTAGATACTTCTGTCCGTTTTGAGGAAGATATCCTCCAACACTTGCTGTATATTTACCAAAATATTGGTTGATTGCTTTTCTGATGCAATCCAAAACATTTGTTTGCATATTATCTACATTTTTCGGTAGAAAGAAATTGATAAGCCCATCATTGAATGCGCGAGATGTGATCATATCACCCGCTACGCCTGTTAATAACACTCTGCTTATATTTTCATCTTTTATCTCAGAACATAATTGCAGACCGTCCATTTCCGGCATTCTATAGTCTGTAATTACTGCAGAAATATACTGAAATCGGTCAAAACTATATGCTTCTTTGTGTAAATCATAAATGTTGATGGAAGCATTATGGGGCTCTGCTAGTAGTTTGTTTATGTCTAATCTGTATTTGTCACTCGTACTGTTTATATATGACAATGCTTCTTTTGGATTTGAAAACCTTTTAAATAATACTCCATTTACACATAATAACTGTGACAATGTTTCGAGAAATGAGGTGTTATCTTCCACCAAAATCACCGTGGTTGGGAAGAAACAATCAAAAACAGTTGTCATTTTACACGCCCACAAAAACTGCCGTAGTGTAGGCGTAATTCTTTTTTATGTCAATATCAGGAATGCATTACGGCAAACATGTCCTAATTTAGAATAGATCTAAATTTGTATCAACGGGTTCATCTATTTCTTTCAGAACGTCATAGTTTATGCTGATCTTGTATTGCGACGACATGTATCCCATGAGCTGTTGGAATAGATCGTTGGTTATTGCAGAGTGTAATTCTCTTTTCCATGCATTGATTTTCTTTTCGTCTTTCGTCTTTGAACGTTCGATTTTTACAGACTGAAATACTATAATTTTTCCATTATGTTCCTTATATCGTGTTTCACCCAGATTCATCGCAAAAACATCATCGCATATGGCTTGTATCATATCATTTTTTGTGTCTGCACGCTTGATTTCTCCCAGACGATTAAAAGGTTGACTCTCTTTGGGGGTGTAGCCTTCAGTTGTTAACACCTGTCGCAATGTTGTGTTGGCAGAGGCCTTGCTTATCATCTCTGTGGCATGCTTTATAGCCTGCTCTTTTAACTTGATAGATTTCCACTCAGCAACAACCTTATCTCTGATTTTTTCAAATGGCTGCTTATGCTTTGGAGTGATTTTATCTACGTGAACTAACCACAGAACAATTTTCTGATCCGAATTTTTAGCTTCTGAAAAAGAGCTATCTCCGCAATCCTCTAGTCCAAACGCTACTTCCATTGCGTCTTGTCCGTAGGTAAGTTTTGATAAATCCTTATGATTAGTTTCCGATTTTGATACATTCGTCATAGTTATAACTTTTAGGTTATACTTTTTTACAATATTATCTATATCGCTACTGCTCATCAGCGAATCTTCGACTTCGCGTGTGAATGCATTGACGGCGCTTTGAACCTTTTCATTCGTAAGCTCTGCAGATAATTCACTCTTCATGTCTTCAAAGGAACGATCTTCTTTTTCTTGAGAGAATTCGTATGCGTCTCTTAATTCTTCTTCTGTCACAACAATATCTTTGCTGATCTCTGATTCTGCAATCTCCAAAATTTTGAATGAACGCGTTTCTTCTGCCATAAACGGTGTATCGTGTTCATTGTACAAATCTTCGAGATCTGCGTCGGTAGGATTTGTCTCTAGCGTCATTAGTTTTGGATCTAATTCTGCAAACACAACTGTGCGATACTCTTGCTGCAGAGCTATATAGTAATCAACTTCGCTGTCGGTAGAAATATGTCCCAAAGATGCTTTTATAATAGCAGTTTTAATTTCGCGTTGTACTGATTCTAAGAATAAACTTTCAGGCATTTGAACTTTACTCAAGAAACCTCGTAGCAAGGCGCTGTTAAAAGTGCCATCTGGATTGCGGAACATGTCCATGCCACCTATGTATTGCTTGAGGGTTGCATCTGCAATGCGTATCCCACAATCTTGTGCGGCAATTCCTAGTACATTTTCCCAAATTAGCTGATGTAACACAGTGCTGGTTATTTCTTTTGTGTCCAAGCCCATAGTTGAGGCCATGTTTTGAGCTTTCAGCTTATGTAGCTTGAATTCTTCAGGAGCAATTTTCACGTTTGCAATTTTTACAACGTAATCGTGGCCTGTAACTTTTCGTATTATATCCATGATTCCGAAAAAAAACAGAAAAGTCAGAGCTAATACTGATAGCAATACTTTTACAAATACAGACTTCGAATGCTTCCTTATAAATTCTAACATACCGCTTCCTTGCCAATATTCCTGCAGGAGATATATTATTGTCTGAAGAGCGTTAGAGCAAGTGTAAATTGAGGAATGTGTTATGAAAATTATAGCCGCCAATTGGAAAATGAATGGAAGTGTTCGATTTGCTGAGGAATTTGTTAGCAAAATTAATGAAGTGCAAACGAATCACAAGGTTATAGTATTTCCTCCGGCGGAATTACTTGGGCAATTTCAAGGTTTTCGTTATTGTTTAGGGGCGCAAAATAGCGCAATTGCCAGTAGTGGCGCTATAACAGGTGAAAGTAGTCCGCGCATCTTGTATGACGTTGGATGTAGATATGTATTGGTCGGGCATTCTGAAAGACGTACATTGTTCAGAGAAGACGATAAAGTTGTGTTTGCGAAATGGCAAGAAGCTCGTAATGCGGGTTTAATTCCAATTGTGTGTATTGGGGAGCGAAGAAGGCGTTGGGATACCTTACAAAAGCAGTTGAGTCGTTTGCGAGGGCAGGATCTTTCTCAAACAATATTTGCATATGAACCTGTATGGTGTATCGGTACAGGTGTTACGCCCCCTCCGGAAGAGATTGACGATGTTTTGTATTTTATCAAGGGACTAGTAGGAAAGCAGTCGCCTTTATTGTATGGAGGATCGGTTACTGCGGAAAATGCCAAGAGCATTTTATCTGTTAACAATATTGATGGAGTGCTGGTGGGCGGAGCAAGTTTGGACATTGCTGGATTTTCTCAGATTATGCAAGCTTCTGTTTAGTGAAATCATGACACGATCTTACCCTTGCGAAATCCGGGTTTTCGGTGAAACTAAGACGATGTGGTACAATTAGTGAATCTGGGTGATTGCATCAATTAAGATTAGCAACAAGGTTAAGTTCGTGGGGAGAAAAACGCAGTTGAGCTAGCAAGCTGTCTCGCTAACGGCTTGATCGGCAGGTGTTATTGATGGGATGGTTCGCAACTCGCGGCGCTGTTGGCTGAGCTTTTTCTTTTGGCTTTTTATCGACTTTGTAAAGCGCGATTGATGCGCTATTTTTTAATATGAATCTGTGTAGTCAGTTAGCTTCAGTTTGTGACTTCTTCAATTTCAGGTTCAAGCCTTCTATTAAAACAAGTCGAACAATAGTTGGCTAACTTTCAAAAAATCACATTCTTTGAAGTGTTCAAAGTTCGATTTTTCGCGGAAATTTGAGATGGTGCGATCGGCAGGATTTGAACCTGCGACACCGGGATTAGGAATCCCGTGCTCTATCCAGCTGAGCTACGACCGCGCCCGAGTAATTTACCTGTCTTTGTAGATAATGGCAAGACGAAATAATTATATGGAGCGCAGTGGTAAGTATATCCTCTACATTTTGTTGGGGGCATGCGCCTCGAGAATTTCTCTTCTTCAGTAGTTTATGATGCTTTACTATTGCATATAGATGCCTTTGCGTTAACTCTCCATTGGCTGTCGCAGCAAGGGGGGATTTACGTCTGTTATTAGTGGAATCCGCGAGAGCTTGCCAGCAGCTCCATCTGTTTTGCGTCGTAGTCCATCATATAGTGATTTGGCACATGTGGATCATGTTTGGAATGGAATGGTATTGTGATATAAAGTTTGGATTAAAAAAAGTAGGAAATTATACGTGGCATCACCATCAAGAAACCGGAAGAATGCAGTTAGTGCCTACAGAAATTCATGATTGGGTCGGTCATATAGGAGGTAGTAAATTATGGAGCAAAGAATGAAAAATTTATCTCAAGAAAATATTTTTTGTGATGAAGGAAAAGTTAGTATAAGTTTTATAAGAGATCTTGAATGTAAACATCATATTAACTTGCCTAAAGAGTATGTTGCTTTCATTTGTCATCACAACGGTGCTCATCTGAATGCTAGAATATTCGATTACGATGATCCTAATTGTGAAGATGGAAGAA
>CALXQQ010000002.1 GCA_944390775.1 uncultured Alphaproteobacteria bacterium | reverse complement strand
ATTTTTGTGATTTGGAGATTAATCCACATCTAAATAAATTTATAATAATTACGACTTAAAAGTTTTCTGGTGGACATTGCAGGGATCGAACCTGCGGCCCCCACCGTGTGAAGGTGATGCTCTACCGATGAGCTAAATGTCCAATATTAGCCATACTCATGGCGGAGAGGGCGAAATTCGAACACGCGATATGACTCTTCGCATATGTCATTTTCAAGGATACACCCCAAGTCGATTGATCCAATCCGGTTGGGTTGGCTGGGGAACCTGGATTCGAACCAAGGTTGCCCGGTCCAGAGCCGGGAGTTCTACCACTAAACTATTCCCCAATATTCATAGGTGAACTTTTACCACAAAAATGTTATCTTTTCTACTGTTGAAAAGAATTTTTATGAAAAAATATGGTTAGAATAAAAGGTAAGCGTACTTTGTCTTCTCGCATGTGGTTATCGCGACAGCTGAATGATCCTTATGTAAAAGAAGCAAAAAAGCGTAATTTTCGCTGTAGAGCGGTTTTTAAATTAATGGAAATCGAAGAGAAATTTCGACTTATATCATCTGCTCGTTATATTGTAGACCTGGGGGCAGCTCCTGGGGGATGGAGTCAGCTGTTATCTGAGCGATCGCATCCGGATGCCAATATTGTTGCGGTTGATCTGTTGCAATTCGATGAGTTGCCTAGAGTGAAAGCAATAATCGGTGATTTTGAAGATGAATCTATCAAAACACAAATTCATGATTTACTAGGAAGTAAGGCCGATTTGATAGTATCTGATATGGCGCCTGCTACTACAGGAAATGCTGCAACGGATCATTTAAGAATAGTGAATTTGATGTATACTGTTATAGAGTTTAGCAAAACAATTCTATCTAGACACGGAAATTTGGTTATGAAAATTTTTCATGGGGGAGAAGAGAAGAAATTGGTTGAATGTTTACGTCAACATTTCTCAAGCGTACATTTTTTCAAACCAAAAGCAAGTAGATCTGAATCGGCTGAAATATATCTGATAGCTCTTGGGTTTTTACAATGAAAATGGAATCACATATACAAACATCTATTGAATTGCTGGACATGTTCTTAGCAACTCCAATGCCATTTGATGTTTTAATGAGTAAGTTTTTTTATGAAAGAAAATGGATAGGTAGCAGTGATCGTAGAGCAATAGCAGAATTTGTATATGATGTTTTCCGAGCATTTTGGTCGGTCCGTTGCTATATGAATGAGCTAGAAAACGCCACAGCGCGCTTACATATTTTGATATATTTAACGAAAGTAAAAATGTTACCCATTAATCAATTGAATAAGATTTTCAACGGGGCTAAGTATGCGCCTCAGTCTCTGACAGCAAACGAGCTTGAATATTTAAAGCAATTGGATAATAAGCATGAAATGCCTTTATGGGCGCGATGCAATTTTCCAGAATGGATGTTGCCTCGTTTAAAGGACATTTTTGTAGATAATATAGAGCAGGAAATGCAAGCTCTTAACAGTAAAGCGCCTCTTTGCTTGCGTATAAATACTCTTAAGGCAGATAAAAAAAAGGTGGTGTCATTACTTAGTAATTATTCAGTAAAAAATTCGCATTATATCTCTGATTGTATCAGTATAGATGATGTTAGATTAGCACGTAATCACGAAATTTTGAAAAGTGGCATGGCAGAAATACAAGATGAAGGATCGCAGATTATTGCATGTTTATGTGATGCAAAGCCAGGAGATAATGTTGTTGATTTTTGTGCTGGAGCAGGAGGAAAAACTCTTGCATTAGCTGCATCTATGCAAAACCAAGGACGGATTATTGCCTTAGATAAACACACTAAACGCTTAGAACACGCAAAAATAAGGCTAAGACGTGCAGGAGTTTCTAATACATTTTGTAACGAAATAACAAGCAAGTGGATCAAACGACACAAACATTGGGCAGATATAGTATTGGTCGATGCGCCTTGCTCCGGAACAGGTGTATGGCGACGCAATCCTGATATGAGGGCGAGATTTTCTGAAAAAGACTTAGAAGAGCTTACCGTGCTACAAGCAGAAATCTTGCAAAGAGCCTCTAGCTTGGTCAAGCCAAATGGAAGACTTGTTTATGCTACGTGTTCTGTTTTAAGGGAAGAAAATGAAACACAAGTGGAACGCTTTTTAGCGAATAATCCACGCTTTTATCGTCAAAATATATCCTTGGTTGGAGTAGATAATACAGAGTTCTATCGAGGTGAGTATTTGCGATTAACTCCAGCTCAACACAACACAGACGGATTTTTTGCTGCAGTTCTCATAGCGAAATCGGAATAGTATGTCACATGGAGGTAAGGACTACCTCCACGAAAAAGGATCTAGTTACTCCAACGAAGGTGATACACTTCTTGTTGACCAAAGCTTTTAGCAAGAGATATGACTCCCACATATTCTGTGGAATAACGTTCGTAATATTTCAATCCTTTTTGAACACATTCATTGCGTTCACCATTTGTTTCTCCATGCAACATAGCTACAAACTGCTGCGTGGCATAGACTTGTCCCACTGCAGTGACAGGCTCTAATCTAGCAGCACGATTTATATGACCTCCATAGAAATTCATACGCTTTATGAATGGATCATGTGCGATAAATACTGGTCCGGAGTGTAACGAAATTCTCGCGCGTATCGGGAACGGGAATTCTGGATATTTCTTACCGAGTGTTTCAATAATATCGCAATAACGTAAACCAAACTCTGCTATTTTTATTGCTGTGTCTGCAACTGCGAAAATTGCATCTCCCCATGTATTGAGCGATTCTAGATCGATGTCGATCTTGTTCATAGCATCATGTAATTTGCTAAGAAAGTCTAAAAACTCAGGTACGTGTTCATCTTGCAATTTGCTATATCCAGATAAATCTGAAAACATCATGGATTTGATTACACGTTCAGGGGAATTAGATATAAAGGGATTAAAGTTAATGGTTCCCTTTTGAATTTCGATAAGAGATGAATCAATTTTTTCTGTTGTTGCTCCATCAGGAGACAATTCATCCAAATCGATCAGATGCAGTGTACTGATATTTGTCCAACGATCTATAAAATCAGCAGGACCTCCAGGTGCTGGATCTGTTCTTGAGTGCCACACGGCCATCAAATGTGGTTCCGCCGTTAGAAATTTGCCTCTCATAACGGCACTACCATGCATAACATGATTAGAAAACCTGTAAAGCATGTCATGCCCTAAGTACCGATCTTCACATGCAAAGCTTATTGAGTGTGCACTGGCTAGGACTTTTTCAAATCTTTTTTCCCAACGAGGTCCAGCATGTCGTACGTTCGTTTCAACGAAATCTGAAATTGCAAATGGTAATATAATATTTACCTCGCCACCCATGCTTTGTAATGCTTCTATGAAGATTATGTCTGCACCGCAAGAAGCAGAACTGTATCCAATGCGAGCATCTATACTTTTTAATTTTTCAGTTATAACTCTTTTGACATCCTCTTCCATTTCTTGTGGGAACAATGGTACTTGAAAACTCGGATGGTCAATAGCATATCCAGTAAATACTACGATTGTAGGAGGTGTTAAAATATCTAATGCTTCGTTTGGAACCTTAAACCCTGCATCTCGCAAAAAATGCAATTGTTGACGCGCAGTAACAGTAGCTATATAGTCCTTGGGATCATGTTGTTTCATGGCTTCTTCGTACAGCTTACACGCATCATCTTCGCGTCCAAGCAAAAGTTGTGCCTCTGCTAGATCCACTAGCTCGTTGAAAGTTGCTTCTAATCCATAAGGAGGTAGTAATTTCAGAACAGCAGCAGCTAATTGCTTTGCCTGTGCATCTTCTCCAGTTAACCAAGACAACCAAGCTGCATTTTTTCCTGTAGCCGTTTTTTGATCGCGAGTAAACGAAGCTAAGTACAATTCACGAGCGATTTCCAAATCACGACAATAGCGAGAATATTTCCACGATTCCTTAAATATATATCCTATATTTGCAATTATGTGTGCAGGTGCAGAACTAAGAAATTGACTTTGTAGTAGATCATCAATTGTAATGCTTTCGACCTGTCTAGCTTCATCTAATTGAGGAACAACGCCTAAAATAGGATATAATAATTTGCGTGATTCTTCGATAGCACCTGTCTTCAACAAAACTAAGGAATAGCCCTGAGCAAAGTTTACATTGCGAGGATTTTTATTATAGGCTTTCTTTGCTAGGGTATGGGCTTGGAACATTCGGCCTGTTGCTATCAAATCTGTGATCTTTTTTTCCAGTTCTGTATCATTAGATATAGCAGATGAATCATCATCATCCTGACTATCTTCCTCTAGCTCATCTAGGGTAGGAGGTTTATTATCGACCTCAGTGGTTTCTTTCTCAGTGTGTAAGGGTGTACTGCTGCTTATACCAGAAGTCACAGGTTTATCACTTGTAGTTTCAGAAGATGTGATCGTTGCTTCTGACTTATTACCTGATCCGATATCGGATTTATCTGCCGCAATGTTTTCTACTGACTTGCTCTTATCCGCTTCATCCGCAGTATTCTTATTCTTTGTATCACTATCTTTTTTATCCACGCTCTTGTTCCTTTTTCTTGCTAATACTAATAGTACAGGCAAAAAAATTAATTTTTAGTAAAAAATTTAAAACAATTTTTAACTTTCAGCCAATATAATGCAGAATAGTAAGTTGTGCGAAAGGATATATATGGAAGAGAGCATATCTCAAAAGCCTGCAAAGATATTGGTAGTTGATTCAGAAGAAAGTTCAAGAGGGCTACTTAAAAGACGCTTGTCTATTTTTGGGCATGAAGTTTATTTGGCAGCAGATGAAAATGAAGCAATATCACAATTAAAAAAAGAGCCAATAGATGTTATTTTGCTTAATATGTTCATAAATAAGAACAATAGTTATGATTTTCTCGTGCAATTGAAAGAAGACGCAGACTATAACAGTATTCCAACCATTATGATTTCTAGCGATGGAGATACAGATCTGGTGGTACGTTGTATTGAAGCAGGGGCAGAGGATTACTTGGTTAAGCCGCTTAATCAGACTCTTTTGCGTGCGCGTTTAGCTAATTGTATTATGAGAAAGGAAGCACATGATAAGGAATTGGCATATCTTGCTAAGATTAAGCAGAGTCAAAATCAAATAATGGCTCAAGAAAAAATGGCATCGTTAGGTGAATTAATGAGTTCAATATCTCAGGAATTAAAAAATCCATTGAATTTTATAATAAATTTTGCTGAGGTCTGTGCAGATGTATGTAATGAGTTGTTAGATGGTATACAAACATCGAAAATTCCTATGGAGTCTTCTGCGCAGTCATTATTTAACGAAAAACTGAGCAAATTTTTATCTAATTCTCAAAAGATTAGAGAATATGGTCACAATGCAGATAAAATTATACGTTTTATGCTTGACCAATCTACGACTTCAGTTGGTAAACGTTATCCTGGTAATATTAATAAAATTATAGATCAAACAATAACTATGTTGATTAGTCATTACAAAGGCAATGGTATTACGTCTTTACCACGTATTGAAACGCAATTAGATAATTCGATTCCTCATGTTTTAATTTCGATTCAATCGTTTAGTAAGGCTTTGTACAATATATTAGATAATGCTTTTTATTCTGTGATTGAAAAATATGAGGATATCAGTCAGGCTAGTGTACGTGTGAAAACAGAAAACACGTCTGACGCTGTTAAAGTGTCTATTTATGATAACGGGACAGGTATTAAAGCTGATATATTGGATAGGATTTTTACACCATTTTTTACGACTAAACCTGAAGGTACAGGTCCTGGACTAGGCCTTTCAGCAGCAAAGGAAGTTGTAGAAGAACATCAAGGAAGAATAGATGTAAATACAGAAGAAGGACAGTACGCTGAGTTTACTATTACAATTGAAAAACCTAAAGAATAGGTCGAGTTGTTGACGCTTGTCTTACAAATGGCATGGACTATATCTTGTAAGCTGTATCGCTTTTTTTGTGAAAGTTATATAGAATCTCATGTCGTGTAAGGGGGGCGTTATTTATGGATGATAGTACATTAGTGCAACTTAGGGAAAAAACAGATACGCTCAGAGTATCATCTCCAAGTTTGGAAGAAATTCTGTATATTCCAATAAAAGTATTGGATCATGGGTTTGTACGCGTTATCGATTACATGGGAGATGATAGCGCAATCGTGCAAGCTGCTCGTGTTTCGTATGGTGTCGGAACGAAAAAAACGCAGGAAGACCGTGGATTGATTAACTATTTGATGAGACATCGTCATACCACACCATTTGAAATGTGCGAAATAAAATTTCACATCAAGCTACCAATTTTTGTGGCTAGACAATGGTTGCGTCATCGTACTGCTAATGTCAATGAATATTCAGCGCGCTACTCGATTTTGAGTAACGAATTCTATACTCCTGATGCTTCTGTTTTAGCGAAACAGTCTTCTTCGAATAAGCAGGGTAGGGAAAGTAGCTCGATGGATCCTCAAATTACCAGTCGGATATTGCAAATTTTAGAAAACAGCAATAGGAGTGCATACGAACAATATACTCTTCTTTTACAAGAACTCGAGCTAACAAGAGAATTAGCGCGGACAGTTCTTCCTCTCAGTATATACACGGAAATGTACTGGAAGATCGATTTGCACAATTTGCTGCATTTTTTGCAATTACGTGCGGATAATCACGCCCAATATGAGATCAAATGTTATGCAGATGTAATATTGGATATACTAAAACAATGGGTTCCAATGACTTATGAAGCATTTATGAATTATAGAAAAGGTTCGGTAGTTCTTTCACGCCAAAATTTATGCAATATTAAGCGTATGTTATCCGGTGAAAAGGTTGATTTCGAAAACAGCGGGTTGAGCAAAGGAGAATGGCGAGAATTTTGTGAAATATTTTTGCAGAACTAGTTAAAGGTATGTTGAAAGTATATCCATCAATGTTGTCATCTGACTTTGCGAATTTGCGAGATGAAATTCGCGCGTTGGAATTGGCTCAAGCAGATGCTGTGCACTGGGATGTAATGGATGGCAGTTTTGTCGATGCTATTACGTTTGGAGCACAAGTTATAGCCGCATGTCGTTCGCTTACAAACTTGAGATTTGATGTGCATCTTATGGTGAATAATCCAGCTAAACATATTCCAGCTATGCTGAAAGCCGGAGCGGATACAATTATTGTGCATGCGGAATCAGATCCGCATTTGCATAAACTTCTTACAAGTATAAAAGAACAAGGAAAAAATGCGGGAGTTGCATTTAATCCTGCTACTTCTGTAGATTGTTTGCAATATTTGGAAGGTTTAGTGGATTTTGTATTATTAATGACTGTAAATCCTGGAGCTTCTGCGCAAGCTTTTATTCCTTCTCCATTAAATAAAATAACGCAGATTCGAGCTCTAACTAATGCAGAAATTTGTTTAGATGGTGGAATTAATGATAATAGCATTGCATTATGTAGAGCGGCTGACAGTGTCGTATCTGGTTCTTTTATTTTTCGTCACAATGATTATGCTATTCCTATAAAACAGTTACGAACATTATGGGAAAATGCTCAATGTGCCTAACAAAGCTAAATGTGATAGCAATTTTTGAGTTGTTCATGTAAGGATGAATATCATATAATATATGGCATGTAGGGCTACGGAAAATCACCAAGTCAGCAGTGATATTATGTATTTAGAATTTACTTTTACTAAGGATTGTGAAATATGAATTTTTGTATAACAACACCTATATACTACATAAATGGCGATCCGCACATTGGACATGCGTATGCGAGTATAGCAGCAGATATCGTTGCGCGTTTTAAACGATTGGATGGATATACTGTACATTTTTCTACAGGTACTGATGAGCACGGGATAAAAGTCGCGCGTGCAGCAGAGGCAAAACATATGGAAACGTGTGCTTATAGCGATATGATGGCACAACGTTTTATAGACATTGCTAAACGTATGAATATAGCTGCTAATGACTTTATTCGCACAACTGAGCCACGTCATATAAAAGCAGCTCAAGCCATGTGGTGTATGTTGGAACATGATATATACAAGGATCGTTACGTTGGGTGGTATGATGCGCGTGACGAAGCTTTTGTTGCTGAAAGTGACATAGTTGATGGTAAAGCTCCAAGCGGAGGTACAGTTGAATGGATGGAGGAGGAGTCGTACTTTTTTCGTTTATCTGCTTATCAGGACAAGCTTTTGGAGTATTACGAAGCTAATCCTGATTTTATTTCGCCCATTAGTCGTCGCAATGAGGTGATCGCATTTGTGAAGAGTGGTCTCAAAGATTTGAGTATTTCTCGTAGTCAATTTAGTTGGGGGGTACCAGTTCCTGGAGATAACAAGCATGTGATGTATGTCTGGATTGATGCATTAGTTAATTATCTCACATCTCAGGGATTTCCAAATAATGACGTTTCCAAATGGATGAATGAATGCGTTCATATTGTTGGCAAGGAAATTTTGCGTTTTCATGCGGTGTATTGGCCAGCCTTTTTGATGTCTGCAGGATTACCTTTACCGAAGAAAATATTTGCACATGGTTGGTGGACTTGTGAAGGACAAAAGATGTCTAAATCAGTCGGGAATGTAGTAGATCCGAATATAGTTGCAGATAAATATGGTGTAGATCAGTTGCGCTATTTTCTGTTTAGAGAAGTGCCGTTTGGAGAGGATGGTGATTTTTCTGAACAAGCTTTGCAGAATCGTATTAACTATGATTTGGCGAATGATTTGGGAAATCTCGTTCAGCGCGTGTTGGCATTCATACAAAAAACAAAAGGATTATTTACAGCTCAATATTGTTTTCAGCCTGAAGCTGCCCAATTAGTAGATCATGCTCATGATTTGATCAATCAAATGCGCTCTCATATAGATGAACAAAATTTATTTGGTGCATTACAATGCGTATGGGGATTAGTCAGCCGTACAAATAAGTTTGTGAATGACAGTCGTCCATGGGAGTTGGCTAAAAAGCAGGATCCGCAGTTGAATTCTGTTTTAACGGCGTTATGCGAAGCTATTCGTGCTATTGCATTTGGAATCGCACCTTTTATGCCTGATACTGCGAAGAAAATATTTGAATACATGAACATAGAAGGGAAAAGTTTTTCGGAAATACAAATTAAGTTTGTCGATCAAAAATTTCCTGTGCCTAGTCCTTTATTTCCGAAGGATACACACGCATGTTAGTTGATTCTCATTGTCATCTAAATATGCAGCGTTTCCGCGCATACTTTTCAGAGCGGGTGGATGAAGCAACCTATAATGCGCTTTATTCAACCGCATCAATTATAGAAAGGGCTATGGATGCAGGCGTATCTCGTATGCTTACTATAGGTGTTCAATTATCAGATGTAATGGAAACAGCGGATATCGTTAAGCATCATCCTCAGGTATGGCGAACAATTGGCATTCATCCTGAACACGCTTTGGAACACTTGGATCAATATGGTGTTAATGAAATTGCCTCTATCATAAAAAGAGAAGGGCAGGGAAACTCTACTGTTGCAATTGGAGAAATAGGATTAGATTATCATTTTGATAACGTAGACAAAGATGCGCAAATGCAAATTTTACATTTGCAACTGGAGCTCGCTGAAGAATTGGGTCTACCAGTTGTGATCCATTCTAGAGATGCAGCTGCAGATACAATACAAGCTTTGAAGGCTCATCCTGGTGTAAGGGGAGTCATGCATTGTTTTTCTGGAGATCGTGCATTTGCAGAGCAGGCTATGGAATTGGGCTATTATATTTCAATTGCAGGTCCTGTTACTTATAAAAATGCTGTTGTGTTACGCGATGTGGTAGAGTCACTGCCAATGGATCGCTTATTGATAGAAACTGACGCTCCTTTTCTTGCTCCTGTTCCCTGTCGAGGTCAGATTAACGAGTCTGCTTTTATAACCCATACAGCGCATAAAATAGCAGATCTTAAGCAGATTTCTTATGATGATTTCGTCCAAATAACCAGTGAAAATTTCTATTCATTATTCAAAACAGTATAGTAATCGCTGCCGGTTATTATGGCAGTGAAAAATGATGCTTCGTAGTGTTAAGAAACGCTCTTTCAACAACTTTTTAGTATGAAGGCACAGAGTCATACTCTGCACCTATGCAATAGCAACTATTTTGCTGATTCATTGCTCTTAAAACGAGACAGATATATATAAATGATCGGGACAACAAACAAGGTACACAAGGTTCCAAAAGACATTCCTCCGACAATTGCCCATCCAATCTGTCTACGAGCTCCCGCACCAGCACCCGACGCTAAAGCAAGCGGAATTGATCCAATAACCATCGCAAATGTTGTCATCAAAATAGGTCTTAACCTAAGCAGGGCCGCTTCACGAACAGCTTCTATCACTTGCTTACCTTCAGCTCGTAATTTGTTTGCAAAATCTACGATCAAAATACCATGCTTTGTTATAAGCCCAATTAGTGTTACCAATCCAACTTTTGAATATATATTCAAAGTACATTCCGGAACAATAAGAAGCGTAGCAAGTGCTCCGACAATTGAAAAAGGTACACTGAGTATAATAATCATTGGATCTATAAAACTCTCAAACTGTGCAGCCAAAATGAGGTATACAAATATAAGAGCCAGGGAGAACACAATCACTATCTGCATACTTTCTTCCATATAGGATCTTGTTGAACCAGTAAAGGATAACTGCATAGTATTTGGTAGCGAACTATTTTTTATGGCTTCTATGCCTTTTATCGCATCAGCTAGGCTATATCCATCTTCTATATCAGCAAAAGCTTGCACTGATATCATCTGATTGTAGTGGTTAATTCCCATTGGAGATTGTCCCTCACGAACATGTATGAGATCTGATAGAGGTACCATACGTGGTTCTCCGTTGCGTGAATGAAACTTCGAACGTACAGACATTTTGCTCAGATCATCAGGATTGCGACGCTCATTTTGTTCTACCTGTATGAAAAGCTCATCTCTTTTTGCTCCTCTTTGCACATTGGCAGCTTTCTTGCCCTGAATAAAGAATGAAATAGTATCACCAATATCACGTGCAGATACACCAAGAGACGCAGCCTTCTCTCTATCGATATCAATTATGTATTCTTGCTGCGCAGGAAGAATGCTAGATCGCAATGATTTTTTTAGTGCTGCACACTCTTGTTGCAATTTCCACAGGAAACGGTGACCATGTTGCATTAGATACTCATAGTTCTGATTTGTTTGCAAAACGAAGTCTACAGTTGTCTTATCTCCACCAACGGCGCCTGCACTAGCAGAGCACGAAACTCCCACTACTTCTTTTAGACGTTTTTGCAGAATAGAAGCAACTTCATAAGTTGATTTATCTCGTTCATGCCAGTCCACAAGTTGAACCCATCCATCAATTTTAGATGTATTAGCACTTACCCATCTATTTTTTAAGAAAGGAGTCGACGACAATATCTTATCAATTTTTCTGGCATTTTCTTCAACAAAACTATAGCTAGATCCGACAGGAACATTGGCGAAAAACTGTATGGTACACAGATCTTCTTTTGGCTCACCTTCAGCTGGCGAAATATGCCATAACAAGGCACTAGATGATGCTAATATCGCTCCAACCAACAGCATTGCTCGACGATTGTTTAGGGCATATGTCAAAGCTACACGATATTTTTCATCTATATAATTTAAAAACTGTTCTTGGTACTGCGAAGCTTTTTTCCACCAGCCTTGTGCCTTTTGCTTGCGTTCTGTGCTCAGCAATTTTGAACACATCATGGGAGATAAAGTAACCGCTACGAAGCCCGAAATTAACACAGCTCCAGATAAAGTTAATGCGAACTCTCGGAAGTACTTTCCGATACGGCCCGGCATAAGGGCAACAGGAATGTAAGCCGTTGCTAAAGTTAATGTCATAGCAATAACTGAAAAAAAGATTTCTTTCGAACCGACAACAGCAGCTTGAAAGCGCGAACAGCCTTTTTCTAAGTGACGATGGACGTTTTCTAATACCACTATAGCGTCATCAACCACCAATCCTACAGCAAGAACCATAGCTAATAATGTGAACATATTTATAGAAAAATCGAATACTGCCAAAAGGCCAAAAGTACCCAATAACGATACAGGAATCGTGACAATTGGTATCAAGGTTGCTCTGAATGACCAGAGGAACAAAAATACAACGATAATAACTAGTACCGTTGCCTCAAAAATAGCGGAGTAAACATTGTTCATTGACGCTTCGATATTATCAGCCTCATCAATCGCTAATACACCTTTAACTCCTGTTGGCAGGCCTTCCAATATTTCAGGCATTTTCTTTTTTACCATCTTACTAAGATCAATGGGATTAGCTGTGGCTTGCTTAGTAATCGAGAGGGTAACGCACTCTTGACCATTGAACCAAGATCCTGCATGAATGTCTGCTGGTACTAACTGAGATTTACCAACGTCCTTCAATTTAATCATCTGGTGTTGTGCGCGTTCACTGCGGTTATCTAATACCGGCAAAACCATATTATCAAATTCAATTGGTGAACTTAATTCACCGTTGAAAACCAACATATATTCTTTATCTTTACTGATAAAACGTCCACATGCCGGTTTAGTATGCTGCTCGCCAACAGCTTGCACTATATCTGCCGGAGTGTATCCATAAGCTGCTAGTCGCTGAGGATCTAGAAAAAGGCGCATACTTAACACGTTTCCACCAGCTAAATCTACTCTTCCAACTCCAGGCAGAGCTTCAAATTTTGATTTTACGTATTTTTCAACATAGTCGCGCAATTCATCTATAGTATGTCTATTGCTGGTAAAGCCTATATAGATTCCCGCTCCACCTTCTCCACTATCACCACGTCGGATAATAGATTCTGGAATGCCATATGGTAACATATTACGCGAGATAGACAATCTATCACGCACGTCTGATGCGGCTCCATCAGGTGTCCGATCAGGTGTGAATGTAATTTGGATTTCAGATTTTTCGTTTTCACTCTTGGATGTGATAATATCCACTCCAGGAATTGTTGCAAATTGTCCCTCTAAAATCTGTGTGATACTGCTCTCGACTACTTTGGGACTTGCACCATGATATTCAGTTTCTACGACAATGGTAGAGCTATCTATCTTAGGCCGTTGGCGAACTGGTAAGCGCGATTGACAAACTAAACCTAATACAACGACCACCAATGATAAAACTGTTGCAAAAACTGGTCTTTTAATGCATGTCTCGGTAATACTCATAACACTATTTCCCTTTTGTTTGCTTGCTAGTTTTGTATGCTTGAGCAATTTCTGTAGTGGAAAAGTCTCCTTGTATCCTTACAGGATGACCATCTAGAATACCTGCTTGTCCTCGTGTTACCACAAGATCACCTTCATTCACCCCAGTAATTACTTCTACATTGCCATTCTTATTTGTGCCAAGCGTGACAAGTACTCGAATAGCAACATTATCTCTAACAATATAAACAACGTTATCCATACCTAATTTTTCAATAGCGCTTTCTGGAATAAGAATGCCTTCTTGTCCTTCATCTAGTGATATCCTAACACTTACAAAGCGACCTGGCATCAATACTTTGTCATTGGCGGCTACATCTTCAGGAATATCTACTTGTGCTCTAACATTGAAACTATGGCTGATTTTTTCACATTCAGGATCAATAGCAATAACACGCGCAGTATATTCATTGCGTTTGTCACCTTCTACCAAAACAGTAATTTCTTGTCCTACACGTACGTTGCCGATATCTCCCTCTGCGACCTTAAAATCAACTTTCAGTGGATAACAGTCGACTACTTTAACTAGCTCTGTGCCAGGCGTAACAAATTGCCCCTTGCTAATGGTTTTTAAACCAACGACACCTCCAAACGGAGCTACAATTTTACGCTTTTCTACATTGATTTTACATGCTTCAACACGTGCAGCATATGAATCTAATTCTGCCTTCTTTTTATCTCTTTCGACACGTGCAGCGACACCTTTATTGGCTAATTTATCAACTGGATCGAATTCGCTCTTAGCTCGTCTGTACTGAGCTTCTGCTTCCAGCAACTCGGCTGTCGCGCGTTTATCATCCAATTCAACAAGCAATGCACCAGCTTCTACAGATGTTCCTTCCGTAAAGTGGATCTTTTCTATTCGACCTTCAACTTCAGACTTTATATCAACTGAATCGTAAGGACTTAAAGTTCCTATAGCATTGATATATCGAACGACAGGACCAAAAGTCGCAGTACTTACTATGACAGCAGGCGCTACATTAGCGGCTTCTTTTGTTTCTTGATCAAATACGCGCTTCAGCATGAACACCACAGCTATCAGTAAAAACACTATTGCTGCTATCAACAATAACTTATAATTTTTCCAATCAAATCTATTAATCATGCAACTTTCCCACTCATCCAAACATCTGGTCGGAGCAAGAGGATTTGAACCTCCGACCCCAGCCTCCCGAAGGCTGTGCTCTACCAAACTGAGCTATGCTCCGAAAAAATACCGCACGCTCATTGTGACACAACACAGCAGCTATATCAAATATATTTTTGAGTAACTACTCATTTTTACTTACAAATCGCTTGGCCGTACCTCTTTCATCGCTGGAATAACCTTAAACGACGCAAACAAATCTTCTACACGTGTCTTCTTCTTTTTTTCACCGTGTAAGTTACTTACTACTTGACCCGCACTCATTACTATGACTCTGTCAGAATGCTCTAGTGCAAACCTTGGATCATCAGTACTAATAATTGCCGTTACTTTGTGCTCTCTAATCAACTTTATTGTAGCTTGTAGCAGCGCAGTCGCTTCTAACTTATTGAGTCCAGCAGTATGATCATCGATTAATATAAATCTAGATCCTTTCACTAATGCTATTAATAAGGCTAACATTTGCTTGTGTATAAAAGAGATATCAGACGCCTTTTCATCTAATACAGCTTCAATCGCCATGAAATCCAATTCTTTTAGCTGCTCATAATAAGCTTCATAAGTTTCATTATTTATCGCTGGTGTTAGTATATTTCCAGTTTGATGATGTATGTTAGCAAGGGCTAAATTTTCTGCTACAGTTAAATTCATAGCTATTCCAATATTAATAGCTGAAGAAACAAATGAAAAAAACTGAGCTCGATCCGATAAGCTTTGGCATGATATGTCTCGCTTATCTAGCCAAATTTTTCCAAAATTAGAGTAAATGTGTCCAGCAAGCAATTTTAACAAAGTTGTCTTTCCACATCCGTTATTTCCAACTAGAGTGACAATTTCTCCTTCCTCTACCTCAAAATTAATGCCACGTAACGCGATTTTTTCAAGAGGAGTTCCAGCATGGAATACGACAAAAATATCTTCTAATTTAAGCATACTAACCTCTTATGTTTCTCGTGAATTATTTAAATTGCCAAGATCAGTTCTATCTCGCGTTGAAATAGCATATAGCAATATTAACGCCAATGCTGTTATTATTCCTTCGTATTCGCCTGCAGCTTTTTCATCTATACAACAAATACAAACTTCAATGAATATTTTGTATAAAAACGCAGCTATAGCACACATCAATATTGCACTCTTTATATTATGAGAAGATGAAATTCTCTTACCAAGGATAATTGCGCCAAATCCGAAAATCAGTGCACCATATCCCATTGATGGCCAGAAACGTCCGTTTATTTGAGTAATAAGAGCTCCTCCAGCAGCAGCAAGAGCATTTGAAATGCCTAAACCTACCCACAACATATTACTACTGTCTATACCAAGTGACTCTGATACGAGCCTTCCATCGCCATATACTCTCATTGCTAAACCATATTCCGAAGATATCATTCTATTAAACAGGTAGAACAATAATAGCACAGTTATGCCAACAACTAGTAATATCGACATATCTGACCAGCGTTCAGGAGATGAAGGTATATTTCCTCTAAGCATTTGACCGCCAACACCACAAAATTTTACAGTAAAAGTTCGGAAAGCAGCCATTGTTGTTAAACCTGCTACAATTATATTTAGTTTAATATGGGTAGCCAATGATGCTGTAGTAAAGCCTGCACATGCTCCTAATAGTGTCGCAATACCAAATGCAAAAATTGGATGCAATCCACCTAAAACTAACGCACCATAGCAACATCCTCCTATGCCAACGCTAGCTTCGCATGTCACATCAGTCAGTTTCAAAACATGAGCTGATAAATATACGCTGAGGCCAACTAATACAAAGGCAAAAGCTGACGAGAAGACAGATACCATTTCACACATAGCAGCTCCATAAACAGTAATCGAGGGATACGTAACATATCCCTCGTGTAGATAAGATACAAAAAATTAGCAGAACTCTTCAGCAACTGGTGCTGTAGTTTCTTTACCGATCTTATCGTAATTTTTCTCCATCCACTGATCAGCAGTTTTACGTCCTTCTTCAAACAGATGGCTTAGGAAATCCCAATCAGTGTTCAATTTTGATGACCAACCCAACTCTTGGAATGTAGCTTCATTCTCTATAAGGTGGACATGCATTTTCTTAAGCTTGCCTGGCTCAATATAACCTTCATCTATTAGTTTAGTTATGAAGTGCATAGAACGCATTTCTCTCATGATAGATGTGTTATTGGTGATTTCGTTCATGCGGTCACCGATCTCTGCAGCTGTAGTAGGCAAGCGATAACGATGTGTTGGATTCAGCTTTAACAACATGATATCCGAACACTCACAATCATAAATAAGAGGGTACATGACAGGGTTGCCAGTGTATCCACCATCCCAATAGTACTCGCCATTTACCATAACAGCGTTAAATATTGTCGGCAAACAAGCTGTTGCTAACATCGCATCAACGCTTAATTCTTTGTTGATGTTACTAAATATTTTGATTTTTCCTGTATACACATGTGTTGCAGATAGGAAAATTTTCACATCTTGATATTCATTCAATTTCTCAAAATTAAACAATTTGGTAACAATATCCTTCAAAGCATTTGTACCAGAGGGATTGAATTGATATGGAGATAGGAATTTACACATCAAATCAAACATAACGAAACCGAACGAATGGTGCATAGTATACTTATTGTGTAGCATGTCCAATACACCAGGCTTCAAGAAACTTACTTTTCCTGCTTCTGTATTGACTTTCCAGTAGCGTGTTAATGCTTCACGTGCACCTTCATTGCCACCTTCCATCATACCTTGAGCAACAGAGACAGCGTTCATGCCTCCAGCACTTGCGCCAGAAACACCTTCTACTACGATATCTTTTTCTTGCAATAGGCGATCCAGAACACCCCATGTGAAAGCACCATGGGCTCCACCACCTTGCATAGCAATAGAAAGCCTCTTTTTGCCATCAGTCTTTGCTTCTTTCTTTTTATTGTTGACAGGAACAATCCTCATAATTTATTTCTCCCAATTTAACTTAATATCATTAAATAATAAATTAGTTAAAAAAAGGTTTAGATTCTTCAAAATTAGTGGCAATTTTTAAAATTTTATCAAAACCACTCATTTTGAAAACTGCAAAAATCTTTTCAGGCATATCTGTTAAAACCAGAACTCCACCTGAAGCTCCTAATTTTTTTCCTAACATCAACACAACACGTAGACCTGCACTAGACATATATTCTATTTGATTGAAACAAATAGCAATTTTATTACTTGTTTGTGTTGCAGCCATAACAGCATTTTCAAAGTCTTTTGCTGTGGCTGAGTCTACACGTCCAATTGGCGTTAAAACCATGATACCATCTTGTGTATTAGATTTAATTTCCATCATTTTCCTCCGTATCTGTCAAACTTAAACTAACTTTTATATATAATTGATTTTTATCGTCAATTCTTGAGTACTTTACTTCTTCAGACAGCCTTTTTACTAAAAAAATCCCCAAACCGCCTATTTGTCTTTCTTCCAAAGACAGAGCTGTATTCGGATCAGTTTTAGCTAAAGGATCAAATGCAATTCCGCTATCTACAATCTTAATATGAACTAGGTCATCTACTTTATCCATATATAAAAAGAATTCATGCTCTTCATCCTGGGGATAAGCATAGTTAATCACATTAGTGACTAATTCATCTATAATTAACAAAATATCATGTGTTTTTGCTTGCGGAATTGCATTGTCTTGACAAAATTGCTCAATGTCATCACACATATGCGAGATTTCATTCAAGTTGTTTTTTAAGCGCATTAACATGGTGGTGTAATCCTTAATCTATATTTGAGGCAAAGAGTGGTAATATCATCAGATTGAGATGCCCCCTGTGTAAAATTCCGAATATCATCTACTAAGGCATCTGTTAAAGCTCTAGGGGATAATTTAGAGCTATTGCATAGTAATTTTGAGAAACGTTCATACTCATATTCTTCTCCTTTTACATCAGTAGCTTCATTTACACCATCAGTGTATAACACGATCACTTCCCCAGGAGAAAACTGATGGGTATTGTCTACAAATTGAGTTTCTGGCCAAATGCCTAAAGCCATCCCAGGATCACATTCTAAGAAAAATGCATCTCCTGTCGGGGGTATTACTCCTATAGGAAGATGTCCAGCATTTGTATAGGTAATTTCGCTTTTAACCAGATCCACAATGCCATAAATTGCTGTGACAAACATAGTTGCTACGTTTTCATTGCATAAAAATGTATTAACCTGCTTGAAACATTCTGCTGGAGACTCGTATATACGTGCAAATGATTTAATCAGTGTTTTGGTCATAAGCGCGAACATTGCTGCAGAAATATTCTTGCCTGAAACGTCAGCCATAACTATGCCAATTCTATTCTCATCTAACCAAAAATAATCGTAGAAATCTCCTCCAACTTCAGCGGCAGGAATCGTATTTGCCCAAATTTCTATGCTGCTCTTTTTAACAGAATTCCCAGGGAGCATACTTTTTTGCAAATTTGCCGTTACATCTAATTCATTCGAGATTGCTCTAAATTTTTTATTGGTGACTTCAGCTTGTTTGAGGTATTGCACAGCTTTTACCGTTTTAGCTAAAGTTTCTGCTAAATCTTTGAAATCTATTGGCTTCACGACGAAATCATGGGCTCCGCTTCTCATAACTGCGCGTAAGGTATTAATATCACCATACGCAGATGTGACTATAATTTTCATTAGCGGATATGCTTTACGCAATTGAGTCATGAGTTCAATACAATCTATACTAGCCACACTTATATCTGTTATAAAAATATCGAAATTTTGCTGACTTAATAGCTGTCTAGCTTCTTCAGGATTGGTCGTGAACGCAAAAGAATACAGACTATCCGCTATTTGATTGCGAAACATCTGTTGAAAGAGATCTTCTGTATCACTTTCATCGTCCAACACTAAAATGTTTGTAGGCGCAGCATTCGTCACTTAACACTTCTCCAGAACATGATATACTCTTAATGGTATGCTAGAGTAAAAAAGTTTATAAATTATGAATAACGCGAAAAATACTCGAGAGATAGTTCTGGATACAGAAACCACAGGATTAAGTTGCGAGCAAGGTGATCGTATTGTCGAAATAGGCTGTGTCGAATTGATAAATGGCGTTCCTACAGGCGAGGAGTATCATGTTTATGTTAATCCCCAGCGAAAAATGTCAGATGAAGCTATTCGCGTTTGTGGAATTACAAATGAATTTTTGGCTGATAAGCCTTTGTTTCAAGATGTTGTTGATGACTTCTTAAATTTCGTAGGCGATAGTAGGCTGGTTATTCATAATGCGAAATTTGATATAGGGTTTCTAAATTCGGAACTAGAAAAATTAGGGAAACCGCTTTTTAATCTCGATAATGTAGTTGATACATTAGCTATTGCTAGAAAGAAATATCCTGGTTCGCCTGCTAGTTTAGATGCACTGTGTAAGCGTTTTGAAATTGATACTTCCATTAGATCTAAACATGGTGCACTTATAGACTGTATTCTTTTAGCAGATGTGTATGTTAATCTTCTAGGCGGAAGGCAAGGAGCTCTTGGATTTGAAACTCAATCTACGAGCAATGCGGGCATTGATGTTGTGCAATGTACAACACGTTGTAAGCGTATTTACAGGGATTTTGCGCCTACACCTGAAGAATTATCTGCACATGAGGAATTTATCAAAAAATTAACTTCACCTATTTGGTTGAATGATTAGGAACTACTTCGCAATGGATGTTAGGCAATTCAAAACAGAAGCTCATGCAAAGTGGATTATGTGTGGTGAGCATACGGTAGTTAGAGGAGGCAAGGCTTTGGCTTTCCCTTTGAGATATTTTGTTTGTACTCTCCATGCTAATTTATCATCAGAATGCATATTTGATAATTCTAAGAATCGAAATTATATTCAAGCACTGATAGAGCGTGCTGCTGAGTTTTGTGGTGTTTCTTTAAAGATTATGCCACATATTAGGGTAAACTCTGATATCCCATCTCGTGTTGGATTTGGTAGTTCTGCTGCAATTTGCGTTAGTATGGCTCGTTTTTTTGAAGCTTTAGGCGTTACAGATGATGCTTTAGGGTTGGGAAGATATCTAGAGCATTATTTTCATGGTAAAAGTAGTGGGTTGGATATCGCTGTTATTTTGCATAATAAACCTATAGTATTCGAAAATAATCAGGTAATAGGCCATCTAACTATAAAACATTTTCCTATTATTATGCTTACATATAGCGGCAAGCAATCTTCTACATTGCATTGTATGCACGTATTACGGCAAGCAGTAGGAGAGGGGACAAGAACTGCAGAACGGTTGGATCAACAAATGAATGCTGCATCTGAATTGTGTGAAATAGGCTTGCAGGAGAGAGATATAGATTCACTTAAGAAAGGAATTAACTTAGGGCTAGAAACTTTTCGTTCTTGGAATTTGTGCGATGATACAATAGAGAAACATATAGAAATGCTATTTGCTAATGGAGCATTAGCAGCTAAACCAATTGGAGCGGGCTTAGGAGGGTATATAATGAGTCTTTGGTCTTCCATGCCAGATAAACAGTTTGTGAACTATTTGACTTTCAAAAATTCTAAACTATATTATCCTTTGTTCATCACGGAGAGAGATTATGAATAGAAATGAATGGGGAATAAAAAGAATATGTTTGGGGTGTGGCGTGAAATTTTACGACTTTAATAAATCTCCAATTGTTTGTCCATCTTGTGGCGCAGTATTTGATCCTGAATCTCTTATGAAAAGGAAAGGTAAGGGATTTGTTAACAAAGTCGAAGATAACATTTTTCAAGATCTGGATAACGATATACTTGATACAGATGATGGTATCGAAGATCTTACTGAAGATGATGAAGAGATGTCGCTGGACAATGATAAAGATTAATAGCTATTTGTATCTGTTTATATATATAGCAATTCATACGCTGTTCTGTGCAGATATAGTGTGCGCTCCAAATTCGATGTGCAAAATGGTGATAGAGAAAGATCTAATTTCGTCAGATGCACTATGGGATTCAAAGCCATGCGTTGTATCGCGTGTAAGTTTGCAAATTCTAGATAAAATTAGCGGTAATGTATTGCGTAAAGAGGTAAATATAGGAGAAGAAGTACACTATGGTACATTGTGCGTTTCAGTTGAGCGCGCTTTCAAAAATTCTCCAGATGATCGACCAGAAGTTTATGCATATGTTAAGATTCAAGAAAATGAAGTGATTCAATTTGAAAATTGGCTATTTGCTTCATCTCCATCAGCTAACTTATTTGTACACGCTGTATATGACGTTCGTGTGGAGTTTTAAATAATGTTATTGCAACGCTTATTCGCTGACAACTATCCTGTGTTTTTAGCACCAATGGCTGGAGTTACAGATGCTCCATTCCGCAGTATGGTAAATAGATTCGGCGTTAGTGCTTCCGTTTCAGAGATGGTATCTAGTGAAGCTCTTGTACGCAGTAGTCCGAAAACTTTTAAGCGGCTTATAGGTGATATCAGCCCTAAAATTGTACAAATTATGGGAGCATCCCCAGAAAATATGGTTGAGTCTGCCAGAATTAATGAAGAGATGGGTGCGGATATTATAGATATCAACATGGGCTGTCCAGTTAAAAAGATTGTATCAAGTGGCGGTGGATCGGCCCTATTACAAGATGAAAATCTATCTGTAGATATTGCTGCGCGCGTAGTGAAAAGTGTAAATGTTCCTGTAACTGTAAAATTACGTCTGGGTTGGGATTCAAATAGCATAAACTTTCTTAGTTTAGCTCGAAAATTGGAAGAGGTTGGAGTTCGCATGTTAACTATACATTGTCGAACGCGCAGCCAAATGTATAGTGGGAAATCTGATTGGCAGCAACTTGCTCCTCTCAGAGAACTCATTAAAATACCATATTTGTGTAATGGAGATATTCTTACAGCTGATGATGCAATAGTTGCTTTAGAGCAGTCTGGTGCATACGGTGTTATGATCGGGCGAGCTGCATTAGGACGTGTTTGGCTACCTAATCAAATTGAAAGATTTATAAACCATAGAGAAATTGTTCCAACACCAACATTGCAAGAACAATTAGATTTAGTAATAACTCATTTTCATAAGGTGATAGAATTTTACGGGAGTATACATGGTATGCGTATGTTTCGTAAGCATTTTTGCTGGTATAGTACTGGTATGCATGGTGCATCAACATTTCGTGAAACTATCAATCAAATGGAAGATATTGCAACTATTGAAGAGTATGTAAGAGACTTCTATAGTAAGAACATTATGCGGAATACGAAAGAAGCGTGAGTAGCCTATGGCGCCGATTATTAAGGAAAATAGTTTTTTTTTGCAATTTAAAAATCATATTCTGAACTATTTAGTGCAGCATGACATAGATAATGTGCCATCTGGATTATATGATAGAATTATAAAAGAGGTGGACTGTAGTATCATAGAAGCGGTTCTTGGGTATACTAATAATAATCGTATGAAAGCAGCAAAAATTTTGGGAATTAGTCGTACAACGCTTCTAAAAAAAATAGAGCAAAAACAGCATGTTAAGTGAGTTTATTAGTAGAATAACGTCCTTTTTGCAGACACTGCAAATGAAAGATGTTGCTTATTACATATTTTTCTTATTAATGTGTTTAGCTTGTATAATAACTTATAGTATGTTTTACGACATAGATTTCTATAATCTTCATTCTAAAGTTATAGTATCCACTCTTTACATAGACGTTGCATTAATTCTTATTTTTTTGTTGATTTGTGGACGCAAGCTATTGAAATTATGGAATTGTCGTAATAATAAAGGCTCCCATATTACATTTCGGCTAATTTCTATTTTCGCTTTAATTTCCATCATTCCTTCGGCATTAATGTGTATTTTTTCTGCTCTTTTTTTTCATAATGGAGTGGAATCTTGGTTTACGAAACGAAATCAAGTGGTTTTAGAAGAATCTGTAAAAATCGCAGAAGCTTATGTGAATGAATATAAAAAGAACACATTGAACGAGTGTGTTGCTATTGCTCGTGCTGTTGAATACCAAGTCGATCAGTTATTCAAAACATATCCTGAACCTTATAATGAGTTCTTTAGATTGAACGAAGTCTTGAATGAATTTTGTTCATTGAAAAACATAGACGCAGCTATTCTATTAGATGAACAGCTTAATATTGTCGCTCATTCTAAATACAGTGTATCTCTACATTTTTTTAACCTTACATATAAGGATATTCAATCATTAGAAAATTTTATGTTGAATAGCAAGATTCTTGATATATCTAATGGAAATAAGATCATAGCTGCTTCTTATTTTCATTCAGTAAGTGGTAACATGTACCTATTAATAGAAAAAACCACAGAATCAAAAATTTTTGATTACGCTTTAAATGCAAACAAAGCATACAAGGATTACCGGCAACTATTAAATGATCGTAATTTTTTAGAAATATTATTTATTTTAATTTTTTGCGCAGTTGGAGTGCTACTTTTATTTGGTTCGATAACTGTAGCTGTAATATATTCTTGGAAATTGGTCCAACCAATTAGTAATCTTATTAATGTGTCAGAAAACATAATTGATGGAGATTTATCTGCACGTGCAAGTGAAGATAGTTCTTATGCTGAATTGCAATTATTAAGTCGAACATTTAATCAGATGTTATCTCAAGTATCATCGCAACAAGTAAAACTCATGAAAATGAACGAAGAACTAGATGAAAGGATGCAATTCACAAACAATGTTCTTGCGGGAATTTCTTCTGGTGTTATTGGACTTGATAATAATTCGGCCTATATATGGAATGAAGCTGCAGAGAAACTATTAGGACGTTCGATCGTTTTTGGAGAGCATATAGGCAATCTTATTCCACAATTATCTGAATTGCCTATGCAATTAGATGACAATATTCAACGCCATGAAATATATTATACTCATGATAAAAATGTGAGACTATTTTCGTTACGCATAGCTCCTGTCATGTCAGAACATAAACATCGCTTTGTTATTACATTTGATGATTTAACAGATATGATAGAGGCGGAAAGGCAAGCTGCATGGGCAGAAGTCGCTAGACGTGTTGCGCATGAGATAAAAAATCCTCTGACACCAATTCAGCTGGCAGCAGAAAGATTAAAGCGTAAATATATTAGTAAAATCAACGACGATGTTGATATATTTTCTTCTTTGATAGATGTGATTGTACGTCAGGTTGGTAATATAAAAAGGCTTAGTGAAGAATTTAATTTCTTTGCGAGACTGCCTGAAGCACAATTTAAGGAATGTGATTTTTTTGAAATAGTGGAGCAGGCAATTGTTTTGATGCAAAATACTGCAGAAGCAATACAAATAGTCCTCATTAATCATACTGAGGAGAAAAGTTGCTTTATTAAGGCAGATGAACGTTTGCTGCATCAAGCTATATTAAATATATTGCAAAATGCTATTAATGCACTGGCACTAGTTACGATTGAAAATAAGATGATTTTTGTGCATATTAACAAGACGGAGCAAGCAGTGTTATTAACAATAGAGGATAACGGGCCGGGTCTACCACAAGAAAAAATAGATTTGCTGACTACGCCTTATTTTTCTCTTACTCCGAAAGGAACTGGACTTGGGTTATCTATTGTGAAAAAAATCGTTTCTGAGCATAAAGGAGAGTTGTCTTTTGCAAATGGAGACATAGGGGGTGCCCGCGTTACTTTAACAATTCCTATAGGGGATACAATATGAATGAACGTATACTTGTAGTAGATGATGATAAAGCAGTTAATAGCTTGATTGCTGATGTGCTGAGAGACGAAGGCTATAATGCTATTGTTGCAGAAGATGAATCTGAATTTGTATCCAAAATTGAAGAAAAAAATCCCGATCTAGTCTTACTTGATTTATGGATTGGCGATGATGAAAATGCAGGAATACGCATATTGAATAAGATGCGCAAGATACATCCTGATATTCCTGTGGTTATTATATCTGGTCATGGAACAATAGATATAGCTGTGCAGGCAATTCGAGATGGGGCATTCGATTTTCTAGAAAAACCATTTGTTACAGAACGATTGTTAATTACCTGTGCCAATGCATTAGAGATTAGACGCTTACAACAATCTAATAATGCTTTGCGTAATTTTAAGCAAGATACTAACGTTTTATTTGTAGGACATTCATCGTTTGCGCAGTCTATGCGATCACTAGTAGAAAAAATAAGTACTTCTAATGGGCGTGTGCTTATTCGAGCTCAAAGTGGACTTGGATGTGAAGCTTTTGCATATCTTATACACAAAAAATCTAAGCGCAGTCAGTATCCATTTGTATATGTAAATTGCAAATCTGACGATCCGGAAGCATTTCAACAGACATTTTGGGGTACTGAGAAATCTTACGGTGATTTGGAGAGAGCTAACTTTGGAACTCTATATCTAGAAGATATCACCTATTTATCAAAAGAGTGTCAGCGACGGTTGCTGCAATTTTTAGCTGAAGGTCGTTATTGCTTAAAAGAACGCAATGTATATGCTGATGTGCGATTAATTTGCAGTACAAGTAAGCCTATAGAACAATTAGTAGGTAGTGATGAATTTAATCGCGAATTATTTTTTCGATTGAATATAGTGAGTGTCATTGTGCCAAGTCTAAAGGATAGGAGAGAGGATATCATTCCATTATTAGAATATTACTTGGAACATGCTACAGATTTTTTTGGCATACAAGCATTACATTTTAACGAGGAAGCAAAGGCACTATTTCAAACATATGATTGGCCGGGCAATATTCATCAATTAAAGAATATGGTTGAATCAGCTCTAATAAATGCAGCTGGAAACGATATTGTTGATCGTGATGCATTACCGCCAGATTTGGTAAATAGAGCGTGCGCAACGTATGATAGTCTCCAGATTTCCAAATTGATTTCACTTCCTATAAAGGAAGCAAAAGAGTTATTTGAGAGTGATTATCTGCGTGCACAGATTAGTAGATTTGGTGGAAATATTTCACGCACAGCAGAATTTATTGGGATGGAGCGATCCGCATTGCATAGAAAATTACGAGCACTTAATTTGCGTTCTACAAAAGAAGGGGAGGGGGCATGAAACAGGAATACAATGTTGCGATAATTGGCGTTACTGGAAGCGCAGGAATGTCAACTTTACGTATTTTGGAAGAGCGTAATTTTCCTATTAAGTCTTTAGTGCCTATTGCATCTGATCGTTCTGTAGGGCGTATTGTATCATTTAAGGACAGAAACTTACCTATTCAAGCATTTTCATCTGTCGATTTCAGCAAGATAGATTTTGCATTTCTATGTGCTGGTAGCAAATTTTCCTCTCAATATGGTGAAGCTATTGCTAAAGCAGGATGTGTAGTTATTGATAAAAGCCCATATTTTAGACTCTTTCCAAATGTTCCGTTAGTTGTACCTGAGATAAATGGAAATCTACTTCGCAATGGCAACAAAAGTGGTATTATAAGTAGTCCCAATTGTATAACGATTCCATTATCGATGACATTAGCAGCCCTTAGGCAAGTTTCACCGTTGCGTAGAGTAGTGGTTTCGACATATCAATCGGTATCTGGCGCTGGACGCAAGGCTATCGATGGATTGTACAATCAAACGAAATCCGTGATATCAAATATGGGGAATAGTGATGACATATTCCCTAAACCTATAGCATTTAACGTCTTGCCATTAGTTGGTCATATTCTTGATAATGGACAAACTGATGAAGAGGAAAAAATCATCCAAGAAAGTAAGAAAATACTTCAAGAAGATCTAGAGATTGCTGTTCAATGCGTTCGTGTGCCTGTTTTTATTGGACATTCAATGAGTGTGCTATGTGATCTAGATCTACTTCCCAATGATATGAATATTATTAGAGAAGCCTTTGAGGTAATCGAAGGAATTTTGGTTGTAGATAATCAAGAAGAAGAAACAATCGTAACTCCTTTGGATATACAAGGTGACGATAGTGTTTATGTTAATCGCATTCGTGTGAATCCTCAGTGGGATAATAGTTTGCAATATTGGGTTGTAGCTGATAATTTGCGCAAAGGAGCAGCGCTGAATAGTGTGCAGATTGCGGAATTATTGCTAGAAATAGATCCTACGTTGAGTAAATTTTCTGTTAATTGCAAATAATAATTTGATTAGTAGTATATAGTTGAAACATTAATCGTTACAATTAGATAATCAGCGCCATTACATATAGTGAGTTTATTAATAATTACTGTTGATATGTATTATATTATACACTACAATACAATCAATATTTCAATCGGAGAATATTCAAATGAAAAAGAATTTTTATATGGCTTTATATCTGGTTTGTGCAGCTAGTGGCTCTGTGGAATGCACATATCGTCCGACTGTAGCAATTCCTAAAGGAGTAGTGAGGTTAGCTGCAGGTGACGGATTAAAAGAAGTTTATGAAGTAGAGATAGAACAATAAATAAACAATAATCTTATGTTCGGATTTATGAGCCTGGATCTTCGTCAATGGCACTTTTTGCGCACCTACATCTTTGCCAACAAATGTTGTATTCCCTTCGCAATTGTTAAAAAAATTTGAGATTTGCATGCCGTGATTCTTGTAAAAAGATTTTATTGCAGATCATTTGTCGAAATCCATCATATCATTTATTTTTCGGTAATAATTTAATAGAGTACATATGTTTTTTAAACTTTTTAAGATTACTATACAGATTCTACATCATTTCGCAACGAATATATTCTTTGTTAAGTTTTGTTTAATTCATTTCCGTTATCATTGTTGTGAATGTGGATTGCAGGAGTAAGCGGAATGAATAAAACTGTACTGAGAGCGGCGTTTGTTCTAATAAGCATAAGCATGTATGATGGACAAGCATTGTTTAAGCGAAAACCAAGCGATGGACAGTTGGCGAAACAGAGTATTAGTACATTAGAAAGACCTGTTAGAAATTTAAAAAATGAATGCGCCAATGTCTCAAAATTTATGGGCGAACAATTTAGAAATATATACAGCCAAAATCTAGAAGAAAGAGAAGATACAGTTTTTCTTTTGCTATGCCACACTTTTTTCTCTGTTTTAAATATATTTGGAGAGGTGATGTATGACAACATCAGCAATATTATAAAATCTATAAACTTATATAATAAGGGCGAATCAATGAGCAATAAAAATAGCGAAAAAGCCCAGGAACAAGGCTCTAGTAAAATGGATTCAGCGAAAGCAACATTGGCAAAGTCGCTATCATTTATTGGAGGTAACGATTTACGAGCTATGGATGCGATGATTAAGGCTAATTTTTCTTTTATTTTACAAGTCATAAGAAGTGGCGTTGGCGGGACAAACTATGCAAAACAAGGTCAAAAGAAAACTTTAGGAATACGTCGTTCCGTTGATATACCAAAAGAGATTACCAAAATAGCGGCTCAGCTGGGCGAAGTATCAGGAGCGTTAAATCAGTGTCAAGGTACACTGCAAAAGGTACGAGATGAAATTTCAGAAAGCGAAGATTCTTTTAACAACCAAGATTTTGAGACTCTTTTGCATAATCTAGAGTTTTATAGAGACTGTCTCGCAAAATTAGAGTCTCATATAGGTGGGATGGAAATGTCAGAGATGACACTTAACGATTTGATGGAAAAGTGCAGACTCAGTGGCAATCCAGATAACATGTATGGATATATGGGCATGAACGGCATGAACAATGGTATGGGCATGAACGGCATGAATAATGGTATGGGCATGAATGGCATGAACAATGGTATGGGCATGAATGGCATGAACAATGGTATGGGCATGAACGATATGAATGACGATATGGGCATGAATGGCATGAACAGCAACATGGGCATGAACGGCATGAACAACGGCATGGGCATGAACGGCATGAACAACGGCATGGGCATGAATGGCATGAACAACGGCATGGGCATGAACGGCATGAGCAACGGCATGGGCATGAATGGCATGAGCAACGGCATGGGCATGAACGGCATGAGCAACGGCATGGGCATGAACGGCATGAACAACGGTATGGGCATGAATGGCATGAGCAACGGTATGGGCATGAACAACGGATATGACGATGATTTTGATCAGAATTTTGGGAATAGTAGTTATGGAAATGGCTATAATAGTTTTAACCAAAATAGTAGCTTTGGAAATGGCAATATGAACATGAGGGGCATGAATAATATGTCAGCTATGTCACGTAATATGGCATATTAGCTTTAAACTAATGAAAGGCAAAACATATGAAGAAGATTACTTGGATCATATCGATGATGTTGGTGCATAACCATTTATATGCTGGTGTTATGTCTAATATTTGGGGTGCATTAACTCAAAGAGGTAATAAGGAAGAACGTAAAGTAGATGAGGCAGTTGAGAAAGAAAAACAGAAGCTGCAAGATAAGAGTTTCAAACAGATTCTACAAAAAAAACGAGATGCGCAGCAGGCTAAATCAGATAATACGGAACATAGTACGCAACTTATGGCTTTTGCAAATTCAGAAAAAGCGCAAAAATTCCATGTTCAAAGCCGAGAGACTTTCAATTTATTTCAGAGTATTACTCAGGAGTATGAAAGTCTTGTCGCCGACATGGATAATTATGTCTTCAAGTTAAATGTGAAATATGATGACACAATTCCGTTATTACTTGCAGATGTTGCCGTATCTATTGCTCGTTATTTTAAAGTAATAACGAACAGCATGTCATATATTTACGATGGAACCACTACCATTCTACAAACTAGTGACACATCGAGTGATAGTTTTAAGCAGGGCGTAGACAAATTTGTTGCTGGGTTAGATGCGCTACACGTTGCCAAATTGCTATCAGATTCATTACTGGAAAAAATTCAACGTATTGAATTGCGCGTAGAGAGCAACTCAGAAAATGTATCTAACAAGCGCTTACTGGCGTTATTATGTAGGCAAAAGAGCAACAAGCTAGAACATTTTAAAACCCAACTCATTCAATTTAATAAAGACTATGTTTCTTTATGGGGGAGCTCTATTAAGTACGATAAGATGTCGGTCAAGTGGCTAGAACACACTCAAAGTTTTATAGCAATAGAAGATAACTTTAAGCGTTTTCAAGATTTCCTGCAAAGCACAGGAGACAAGCTACTGGAAAAGAAGCAAAAACAATAAAATAGCTTGTTGCTACATAACTTTACAAATCTCTAAGCGTGACGATAAGCACGTTAATGATTTTTAATAGTTTATTTTCGTGCTATATTCTACAGACGATATATAGAGAATGGGAGTTCTAAGTGGGCATAAGAGTATTACCGCAACATTTGATTAATCAAATTGCTGCTGGTGAAGTTGTCGAGCGGCCGTCGTCTGTCATTAAAGAACTTATGGAAAATGCGTTAGATGCGAAAGCGACCAGTATTGAAGTCAAAATTGTTGATGCGGGTAAAAGTCTTATTTCAGTATCTGATGATGGATGTGGTATGGATGCAGAAACAATAAAGTTATGCATTTTAAGTCATGCAACATCTAAATTGGAAAGCGATGATTTGCTAGATATCAACACATTTGGTTTTCGAGGAGAAGCTCTTCCGTCGATTACATCTATATCAAGAGTAAATATTGTATCTTCACAGAATGGAGAAGTAGCATGGCAGCTTCATGTGGAAGGAAATAGTGATCCTGTGCTATCTCCTGCATCTCGCAGACAAGGCACCACTGTTGAAGTACGTGATTTGTTTTTTGCAACGCCAGCTAGACTCAAATTTCTCAAATCTGATGCAACTGAATCTGACAGTTGTTACAGTATTTTCAATAGAGTAGCTTTAGCTAATCCTCATGTTGAATTCAAATTAGTTGAAAATGGTAGAGAGAAATTTCGCTATAAAAGATGTGAAAGTTTTGGAGAGCGTATTGATGAAGTACTGGGTGAAGACTTTTCCAGAAACACATTACCAGTTGATGTAAGATGTGGCGCGTTTCATTTGCATGGAGTTATAGGTGTTCCGACATTCAACAAAGCAACTAGCAGTCAGCAAATATTTTTCGTTAATGGACGTTTTGTTCGTGATAAGTTGTTGTCTGTAGCATTAAAAGCTGCATATGCTAACCTTGTTCCTAAGGGGCGTCATGCTGTTGCGGTATTACATCTTGATCTACCAAATTATGAAGTTGATGTAAATGCGCATCCGGCCAAAATAGAGGTGCGTTTTCGACATAGTGATCAAGTGAGGCATTTTATAATAAGGGAGTTAAAAGATGCTCTAACCAGCAGTGTTGCATCATGTGCAGTTGTTGGAGAAGCATTTTCTGCTCCCATACAAAATATGAATTCTTATAACCCTAATGACTTCACGTATAAAACTGTTAAAAGCAAACTAAATTCATTTCCTGTAAAATCTCGTTCAGAGAGTAACATAATACCTCTTCCCAAGTCTCCTATAACAACTTATAGAAACATAGATGAAACAGATGCACTTCCTGTTTCTAATCCAAATTTCGTATCAGAACAAAGTAAATTTTTTCAGACTACTGAAGATAGCGAAAAGTTGAATATGGGACAGGCGCTCTATCAAATTGATAAAGCCTACATAGTATCAGTAACGGATGATAGTTTAATTATTGTAGATCAACATGCTGCAGCGGAGCGTATTACTTTAGAACAGTTAAAAACCAAGCAACCTTTAGAATCGCAGATGTTATTAATTCCAGAGCCTTATCATCTTACGGCGATGCAAATGGAGTTGATTAAAAAGCATGAAGAATTTTTAATGTCGCTGGGTATTAAATTTGAGCAGTTATCTGCAGATACGATATGTATATATTCCATCCCAGCAATTTTGGATAAATGTGAAGTGCACGAAATTATTGGAGATATTCTCAATGAATTAGAGCAATGGGGTGAGAGTTATACCCTAGATCAAAAGATTCATGGTGTGTTATCTACAATGGCATGTCATGGCAGTCTCAGAGCAGGGAAACAGTTGAGTATGCAAGAGATGAACTCATTACTGCGCACAATGGAAAATACAATTAATATTGCGCAATGCTGTCATGGACGACCAGCTTACGTGAGATTATATAGGCGGGATCTCAATAAAATTTTCGAAAGATGTTGAATTTTGTCTAATCGACCATATATACCTTTGTGTAGAGATGGTGATGACATGCGTATTAGACTGCAACCTTTGATCGATTTGAGAGACAATATTGTTTTTGGCCATGAAGCATTGACTGTAAAAGATAAATGTTCTGCGCCTTATCCGAGTGCAACGGAAATCTTGCGTACGGTTTATACAAGTGGCTATTCGCACAATCATCATTTATTTATTAATTTATCTGCTCAGGATTTAAGTAACGATAATTTTTGTGATGAAATTATTGAAGAATATACTCATTTTTCGCATCCAAACGTTGTATTGGAGGTAAGCGAAGAAACTCATCCGGATTCTTTGCCTTGTGTTAATGCGACCCTACAAACATTGCAATATCATGGCATAAAGTCAGCATTAGATGATTTTGGTTCGCAATATTCATCTTTAAGTTTTATGAATGAATTATCTGTTGATGTGGTAAAAATTGATAAAAAGTTTGTGCAACAAGCTCCATATCAATCTAAATCAAATACGATATTAAACTTCATTGTTAAAATGGCTCATGAAATGAATTGTATTACTGTTGCTGAAGGTATAGAAACTCAAGAACAGTTGGAATATGCAAAAAGAGCCAATGTAGATTTAGGACAAGGTTTTTTGTTTAATGCCTATGCTGAAGAGCAGAAAATTGATGTACTAAAACCGTTAACTTCGCAAATGTATAATTAAACAGGAGGTTGTTCATCGAATAATCCTGCTGCAGGAGTAAAGACTACGACACTGTTAAAATACATCTCTGGGGGTACATTGATAAGATTCCTGCCTTTAGGCGATGTTAATAAGAAGCTAAATAATGTCCTTCTAGGTACAGAATTTACTGAACCACCATCAGTAAAATTGTTTCCGCTCGATCGTACATACTGAGCACATTCTACAATCATTTTTATTTGTCCAGACTCAATCGTAAGTCCAGGATAAATTTTTGAAGGTACAACATTAACTTGTGAGGTCGTGTTCACTAATTGTCTGGTATCAGTCCAATCAGCATCATAAGCATCTAATTTCGATGGAGAAGTGCCATTGTCAATACCATGAATATAGCGTGACCACAATATGTTAGCGGTGCCATTGCTATTGCCTCTAATACAGTGAATCCAATAGATTGGAATCCGCCCAAATTTTGATCTGCCAGGAGATGTAATAAACATAGATTTTCCAGGATATAGGGATAAACATGCGCCGGCCTTTGCATATCTCAAGTCGTTTAATGTAATTTTCTTGTTAGCACGTTGTTGTGATACTGTTTGTAGTTCTTGAGCAATTTGATGTGCACAAAATTTCGTTTGTTTATACCATCGATCCATAAGAGGCAAATCATGCAGATAATATATAAGAGCTAAAAAAACGGGCACGCTAAATGCGAATTCGATTAAAATTCCGCCACGGCGTGTACATAATAATCGAAATATTTTTTGCAGAAGAAGACCTATGATGCCATTAGGTTGTAGAAAAGAGGGTAGATATCGTAACAACTGTTTCATCATGATCTTCTCACTCTAAACACAATCCATTTTAATGTAATATAATTAATTAAATATTAACCGCTAACTTTATAAAGTGTCATTTGTATGATTAAGTGCTGTTTTTGATGGATTATTTATGAAAAATATCAAAATGAAGCGAATAGCTATAACAGTATTTAAGATATCAATAGCTGCACTAGTATTTGTCCTGACATTTTTATTAACCTTTGTTCTTTCATCTGATGCCGAAATAAAAGATGTTTTCAGCACTAAACGTGTATCTTGCTTAGGTCCATGCAAGTGCTATACACGAGAAATTATCGTAGATGCATCTCGCATTATAGATTTCGGAGGAATCAAAACTCTTACTGAAAATATCCTATCGATTATGGCTAAAAAAAGGCCGAACTGGTATTTCGTGATTATTGTCAATCAAACTGCCAGTCATGATCAATTTGCAGGCTTATTGATCTATCCTAATATAAAACGCATATTAGTAAAACCTAGCTGTAACAACATGTTACAAAATGTTTGCAATTTTTTTACATGCAATGTCTTTAAAACAAAAGTGTCTCAGTTGATGCAATATAATAACATTTTTTACGATGATCATGTGGATTTGTTATGGGATCCATATGCAGAATTAGCGCCTAATGATGTCGATGTTCCTAAAATTTCTACAATTCATGACTTGGCTCATATTGATATTCCGAATTGTTTTGCTCCGGATAAAAGAGAATGGGCAAAAACAAATATGAAATCTATTGTGAATAATTCGAAAAAAATCATAACAGTTTCTTATTTTTCAAAACGACGGATAAAGGAGGTATATAATAAAGATAACGTCGATGTGATTCCAATTAGATTAGCAAAACGTGTGAATTTCACATGTCCATCTCATCAACAAATGCAAATTCTTCAACAATTTCATTTGCAACGCAAAAACTACATTATTTATACATCTTCGTTTTGGCCAAATAAGAATCATCAGAGACTTATTCGCGCATTTGATCAATTTAAGCGCTCTAATCCTTCTGATTTAAAATTAGTGATAGTGGGCATGTTTAGTCATTCTCAACCATTGACAAATGATATTACGAAAATAACGAAAGAATATCATGATGTTGTTTTTACCGATTATGTCTCTAGTACAACATTAGGTGTACTATTGCATAACGCCCTTGCCTTCATTTGTCCATCAATATATGAAGGATTTGGTATGCCGATAGCAGAAGCAATGTCTATGGGTATACCAGTTGCATGTAGTAATGTTGCTAGTCTTCCAGAAGTTGCCGGAAACGCTGCTATTTTCTTTGATCCTTTTGATTGTGTTGATATCGCTCGAGCTATCGCACGTATTACAAAAAATGAAGCACTTCGGAATGATCTAGTGCAAAAGGGATATCAACAGGTGCAGAAATTTTTAAATCAAGAAAAAATGGTCGATCAATATATAAAGATTTTTGAAGAAGTTATGAGCGAAAATACATGAAACACCTAATCAGCCTATGCAAAATATTAATAGGGGTGGTGATGTTTACGATAATATCACTGTGTATGCTGATACTATACTCTGATGCAACATTTAAAGATGTATTTACATGTGGACGTGTTTCAATATTACAAACTCAAAAGTCTTATAGTAATGAAATCGTGATAGATACGAGTTACTTGTTAACGAACGGCGGAGTAAAAAATCTTACAGAAAAGCTTATTGCAAGTATTGCATCTAAACGTCCCAAATGGCGATTAATAATACTAACCAACAAAAATGCCTTGCATGATAAATTTAAAAATTTAAGCAATGTTGAGAATATAAAAATAATCCCTGTATGCAGCAACTATAATTATTTTTGTGATTTTTACATGAGAGAGTTCTATAACCTGCTTACGTGTGGAATCTTACGCGATAAATTAACTCAACTATTTGCGTATAACAATATATGTATTGATAATAAAATCGATTTGCTATGGGATCCATGTGGCGAGTTTGCTCTAAATGACTTTGCATTGCCTACTGTTCATACTTTTCATGATCTCGCTTACATAGATCTGCCATACTGTTTTACTGATACGCGTCGTAATTGGCTGATAAAAAATGCTAAACGTATTATAAAACACGACACCAAAATTATTACAGTATCAGATTTTACCAAACGACGTATGACTAAATTTTTCCATAGAAAAGATATAGAAGTCATTCCTATATGTTTGGCACAACGCATAAAGGGTAGGGGACAAACTAACCAGCAAATCTTGCAAAGATTCGATTTAGTTCCACGTAAGTATTTTCTCTATACGGCTGCATTATGGCAACACAAAAATCACAAACGATTAATTAGAGCATTTAGACTTTTTCAAAATATTTATAAAACAGATATTCGTCTAGTAATGGTGGGAGCATATGGGCACAGTGAACGATTAAAACAATATGTAAAAGGCCTAAAACAAAATGATCCTGACATATTATTTACGGATTTTCTCCCTGATGAACAATTAAACCAACTGTTAGCAAATGCATTAGCATTCATTTATCCATCTCTTTATGAAGGATTTGGTATGCCGATATTGGAAGCAATGGCTATGGGAATACCTGTCCTATGTAGTAGAGTGGCAAGTTTGCCGGAAGTCGCAGGCAGTGCGGCTTATTTCTTTAATCCACTTGATGTAAACGACATAGCTCACGCAATGTATAAAATTGTTACTGATACAAAGCTGAGATATGAACTAATAGACCGAGGGTATCAACAATCCGCAAAGTTTTCAGATACAGATTACATGATAAATCGTTATATTTCAGTGTTGGAACAAGCGATGAAAAATCACTAGCCTATAAAAACTTACTCGCCCATACAGCAGTAAAAGCTATTGCAGCTGTTTCGCTGCGTAGAATATTGCGTCCAAGATTGATTTTCTTTATGTAAGAACTCTGTTCAAATAAAGCATACTCTGAGGGCGAAAATCCACCTTCTGGTCCAACCAAAAATGTACTATCTCTTTGTATGATATTATACAATTCGCTTCCCACGTGATCTTCTGTTCCAACAAGAATATCCTTATTTAAACAGAATTTTTTAAGATCTTGTATGGGATGCAATATTGGAACAGATAAGCGTCCAGATTGTTCGCTTGCATGTATAAGAATTTGCTGTGCTTTTTTATAGTTGATGTTTTTTGTTTGAGTATAATCACTAATGATAGGAACAATTTCCTGAACCCCAAGCTCTGTTGCCTTTTCTAATATTAGATTAAAGCGAGTCGGATTAATAAGACAACAAGCAAGGCACGGACCATTTTCAATAATTGGAGATTTTAGTTGTTTTGCACAAATGGCTTGTGGGGTAGGGGATATCTGCAGTTTTGCGCACCATTCTCCGTCATGCTCATTAAATAAATGTACAACTTCATTGTCTCGCATTCTTAAAACGCGAATTAAATGGTTTGCTTGATCATGAGTCAGAACATAAACAGCATTATTATACAAGGAGCAATTTACAAAAATCCTAGGTATGTGCTTCATGTTAAACCCATAAATCAGCGAGAAATATAAGCGGAAATTCCATTTTTTTTCAGAGTTGCTATTGCTTTATTTGCATCTTCTGTAGAAGAAAAGGGACCGATTTGCACTCGATACCTAATGCCTTTTCCACTGCCAAGATCTACGCGCTGAATACGTTTTCCTATTTTACGTATTGCGGCGCTTTTACTTGCTAATCTACGATATTCTGCTTCAGCTGCTGTTTTAGATCGAAGCGACGCTATTTGTAGCATTGTTCCACGAACATTTTTATCATTATTCACAGCAATGTTAGCGTTATCAACTTCAGCTAACATCTTCTGAACTTTTTGTCTTACCGCGGACCTACTGTTCTTTGCAGATGCAACATTACGATTTATCGGAGGTAATGCCTTGGATGGAGCAGAAGGAGTAGCTGCCTTTGATACTTCAGAAGAACGTTTAACATAATTTATGCGATATTCTTTTTCAGGTGCTAATTCATCAAATGCTCTGATTATGTCACGTTTTTCCTCTGCTGATAAAGCAGATTCAACCTCTACGTCCGGAATAGATATAACTTCTTCTTGTTGAGGTGCCACTTTTTCTACAATTACGTGACTGTCTCCAGAAATATTATCATATACGACTTTATCTTGATGTTTAACTTGTTTGTTCTCAGGAGCTTTTTGCTTAAAAGGAGCAGTGTCTGCTCGAATTACAGGTAAGTCTTCCAGATCAATAGGCTGGGAATTAAAATACATAATTCCAACAATTGCTAGAAAAACAACAACTGATGCTACGCCGCCAATTACAAAAAACTTACGTTCATCCTGAAAGAAATGACTTTTAATTTGCTCAAGCTTGGATGTACCATTATTTTCTGGCACTGAAAAATCATCATAATCATCCACAAAAGGACACATTATCTTAATTCCTCTACAGGAGTAATTCCCATTAACTCAAAAGCTAAATTTAACACATTTCTTGTTGCAGTTAACAAATACATGCGCGCACAAGTCTTAGCTATATCGTTCGGAAGTATGAAACGCAAAACTTCCTTTTCCTTGCCACAATTCCATAAACTATGAAAAGTAGATGCGACTTCTCCGATGTAAAACGCTAATCTATGTGGCTCATGATGTTGAGCCGCCATCATCACTTGTCTTGGCCAATCTGCTAACGTTTTAATTAGTGGCCAATACTCTGGAGTATCAATGAAATCACTGTCTGTCGGCTCTTTAATCGAATGATCGGGCAGGGTAGACGCGAACATTTTTAGTACAGAATTAATGCGTGCATAAGCATATTGTACATAAAACACGGGATTATCACGACTTTGTTCAACAACTTTTGCAAAATCAAAGTCCAAAGGAGCATCATTACGACGCGTTAACATAATAAAACGTACAACATCCTTGCCTACTTTATCCAGAATATCACGCGCGCTCACGAAAGTTCCAGCCCGTTTGGACATTTTTACTTCTCGACCATTTTCAAGAAGACGGGCCATTTGAATCAACTGAACTTCTAACGGAATTGTTGCATTTGATAGAGCATGAACTGCAGCTTGCATGCGTTTCACATATCCTCCGTGATCAGCACCCCAAAAATCTATCAATATGCTAAATCCTCTGTCAATTTTAGTTTTGTGATAAGCTATATCTGTTGCGAAATAAGTCCATGAACCATCAGCTTTTTGCAAAGGACGATCCACATCATCTCCAAAAGAAGAAGATCTGAAAAGCAATTGCTCGCGCTGTTCCCAATCTTCTGCATCAGATCCTTTGGGAAGATCTAATATCCCTCGATAAAGCAAATCTTTGTCTTGTAAAGTTTGAATGACCTTATCAACTTCTCCATTAACAACCAATTCGCGTTCGGAATAGAATACATCGTGGAAAACCCCCAAATCCGCTAGATCTTTTTTAATACAGCTCAACATTGAATCTATTGCGGTCATTTTAAATAGATCTATCCATTCTTTTTCAGGGGAATTCAAAAACTTATCTCCATAAGTAGAGATCAGATCTTCAGCCACTGGAATTAAGTACTCTCCAGGGTATTCAACATCATTATTCAAATCTTGCCCTAATAGTTGGCAATATCGCCAGTAAACTGAATGAGCGAGATTATCAACCTGTCGACCAGCGTCATTTATATAAAACTCTTTTGTGACATCGTAGCCAACAAAGCTTAATAGACGCGCAAGCACATCTCCAGAAATTGCTCCTCGTACATGTCCTACATGTAAGGGACCAGTAGGATTCGCAGATACATATTCAATGTTAACCTTATTTCCGTTACCCAGATCTAAACGCCCATAATCATTCTTAAGCATATGAGGAAGACAGCGCAAGAGCAGGTTCAGTGGAACTTTCCAGTTAATAAAACCTGGCTTCTTAATATTAATATCTTGAAAATCAGGATCAACTTGCAATTGCTGTAGTAATTGTTCTGCTATTTGCATAGGAGAAGATGCAAGATGTGCAGATAAACGTAAGGCAATGTTAGTAGAAAAATCACCAAACTCTATGTTTTTGGGTGGCTCTACTGATACCAAATGATGATACTTCTCATCGATACATTTCTTTATCTTGTCAGCAAACAAACGAAATAAAAGCATAAAATAGACACCTAAAAGCTCGCTCCAATGTAACATATATGGATACTTTGCACAATATTAAACCAATAGATATATGGGGTTGTTCCTGTCCCAATTAGATTTGATTAGGTATATCCACTAAAATATATAGACAAAAGTACTATACTGTGTAATAATACGACGTTTTTTACATGCCGGACTAGCTCAGTTGGTAGAGCGGCTGATTTGTAATCAGTAGGTCATTGGTTCGAGTCCGATGTCCGGCACCATTTTATGCGTCCTTAGCTCAGCTGGATAGAGCGTCGGCCTTCTAAGCCGCAGGTCGTAGGTTCGAATCCTACAGGGCGCGCCAGCTAAAGTTTCGATTTCGAGTGTGATTTTGCTTTCTAAACGAATGGGCTCAATTGAGCTTTAATATCATCATCGCTGGAATTGACTATTCGTTTTCGTCTATATCAGATGAAAGGAGACAAGTGCGACGTGTACAGGTTTTCCTTTGATATAAAAATTCCCAAACTTTCGGATTTCTTCGGATGACACTTGTAAAAGCCATCTCCACGAATATATCATCTGAACTTCATTCTACCGCTTTTATTAAAGCGAACCTATCCATTCCTAATCTTCTACGATGGATTCTTTATCAGATTCTTTCTCCAAACATAATTTTTCTTCTTTATATGATATTTCGCATATTGCTTTTACAATAACTCATTCTTATTGGATATGAATCTCGACACAAATTCCGGTGTCTATAGAAAAATACTTATACGTACGAATAAACAACTAACCACTGAATCATTCGATCTTATATCTATATCTGTGATTTATTTCCTTACAAGCATTTTACATAATCACAATTATAGAGATTATGCATGTATCACGAAGCCATCACAATAACAGCAAAATTTCTAGTAAAACAAAGTTTACACCATGCGCACAATACCAGCTTTTAAATATCGTGCACCAGTAAATATAGTCATCACTGTGGCTAGCCACAAAAGTATAATTCCAAATTGTCTGATGATAATGGCATCTGGAAACATTGCAGAACACAGAAGACTTGATATAGCACTCATCTGCATTGCTGTCTTCCATTTTGCATAACGAGTAACAGGTACCTTCATCTGCATTTCTGAAAGGAATCCACGTAAACCTGAAACAATAATTTCCCGAGCTAGAATTACTGCTGCGGCGATTAAATGCACTCCGTTTATAATCCCATATCCAGATAACATCAACAAAATGGTAGATACCAGCAATTTATCAGCTACAGGATCCAAAAAACGTCCAAAAGCAGAAACCTGCTTCCATTGTCGCGCGAAATAACCATCAAAAAAATCTGTTATACAGGCTATAATGAAAAGCACTGTAGCAATCAAATGCGCCCAGAAACCTTGCACATAGAAGCATGCAACGATAAAAGGAATAGCGAAAATTCTAGACAATGTTAAAAGATTAGGCCACATGAAACCTCAAACCAACACGACTGAATTCTACCAAATGCATTATGTTTTGCAAAGCATAAACATCATAGTGGCATTTATAACTTATTTATGTTAGGTTTATGGGCCGGAAGGATGACAGAGAGGTCGATTGTGGCGGTCTCGAAAACCGTTGTACATTTTGGTGTACCGTGGGTTCGAATCCCACTCCTTCCGCCATTTCCTTTTTTATGTATACGAGAAGCTTGGGAGTAAGATATAATCCCCCCCCCTCGCTTACAAATCATACTTGCAATTCAGGCATGTTAACAAAGTAATCCAATACTTCTGGATTGGATAGAGAATCTTTGTTTGTAATATCCTTACCGTCTATAACATTCTTCACAGCAATTTCAGAAAGCTTTCCGTTATTCGTTTTTGGCAGACCATTTACATGAATGATTTTATCAGGCACGTGACGTGGTGTCGCGTTCTCTCTAATAACTTTTTTAATGCGAGCTTTTAAATCATCATCTAGAGCAATACCATCACGTAATACCACGAATAAAATAACTCGAACATCATTGTCCCAAGCTTGTCCAACAGCACAACTCTCTAGAACTTCCTCTATCTTCTGAACCTGTGAATAAATTTCAGCAGTACCAATACGTACTCCACCCGGATTCAAAACAGCATCAGCACGACCGGAAATAAACACCCCTCCTTCATGTTCTGTATGCTCTATCCAATCACCATGTGACCAACAGTTATCTACCTTTTCAAAATAGGATTTAATGTAGCGTTTATTATCTACATCCCCCCAAAACTTAACAGGCTGAGAGGCAAACGGCGTAACGCAAGTAAGTTCACCCTGCTGCCCTACTGGCATCTCTGCACCATTGTCTCCTAACACTTTAACATTCATACCTAGTCCAAAACCTTGCATTTCCGCAGAATAAAGCGGGGATATAGGATTGCCCATAACGAAGGATGAAATGATATCAGTTCCACCAGAGAATACATTGAGATAAATATCTTTTTTAACTTTGTTAAAGACGAATTCACATGCTTCGCTGCACAACGGAGAGCCTGTACATCCCATAGCAGTCAAACTAGACAAATTATGTGTCTGCATTGGGTTAGCATCACTTTTAAGTATGGTATCAAGATATTTAGCAGAAGTACCAAAGAATGTCATACCACATTGATCAGCCATATCAAATAACACTGTTGAACGCGGGAATAAAGGATTGCCTTCATACTGCATAAGAGTAGCACCCTCAGCTAAAATAGAAGTATGCCAATTCCACATCATCCAACTACATGTAGCAAAGTAAAATACTCGATCATTAGGCCTTATATCACAATGAATCATTTGCTCTTTTTTGTGCTGTAAAAGAGTACCAACAGCCCCATGCACTATGCATTTAGGACGCCCAGTTGTACCTGATGTAAATAATACATAAATAGGATGATGAGCAGGGAATTTTTCAAAATTGATATCACCTCCCGCTTCTGATGCAATGAAGTCATCAAAACTCACCGCTTCAGTACGACAACCCGCAGGCACACCTGTTTGTATCAGAGGAATAATTACAACTTTTTCTATACTTGTAACTTGGTCTACAACATTTTTAATCTTATCAGCGTTATTAAACACTTTTCCTTTATAATAGTACCCATCCACTGCAAATAAAATCTTAGGCAACACTTGACCAAAGCGATCTAAAGCTCCCGCTATTCCAAAATCAGGAGAACAAGATGCCCAAGTAGCACCAATACTAATGGTTGCTAACGCAGCGATCGTTGTCTCCGGCATATTTGCAACATAGCCTCCAACAATATCACCTGGTTTCACCCCTGCTCTTTTCAAAGCTTGAGCTGTCTTAGACACTTTTTCATATAATAGCTTCCAACTATAAATTTGACGAACTTTTTCTTCGCCCCAAAAAATAATAGCTGGAGCATCATCTCTTCTGCGCAATAAATTTTCCGCAAAATTAAGACGAGCGTCTGGAAAATAACGATGCTCCCAGAATTTCTCTGCTCCATTCGATAATCTTTCCCCTTTATCACCTATAATATCGCAAAAATCCCATATGCTATTCCAAAAAACCGTTGGATTTTCAACAGACCACTTCCATAAATCATGAAAGCTACTTCCACTAAAACCTGCATTTTTCGCAATTGTATCCATATAGCGCTTAGCATTACTGCGCTCTATTCTGTCTTGACTTGGCGTCCATAATAATTGATGTAGCATAATTTATGATCCTTCCTGTATATCAATATTTCATGATAGTACAATAAAAAGATTAATTTATTATTAACATGCATAAGTTTTGTAATCTGAAGCTATCTTCCACAACCACAATCAGTTTTCTTCATTTCTAATAATGCTTGCTGCTCCGCAAGTTTCCTCGCTAGCGGAATAGCTAAAAGTAAATTTGGTCGCGACTGATTAAAACCATATCCTATTTTAAAAGGAATAGCTTGTGGATGTTCGCTTTGAAAATAAGCAGCTAATGTTGGCTGAACACGAATCTGAAAAACAGGTAAAGTTGGCTTGGTATAGACTCCAAACACATACTTTTCCCACTTGTTATCAAATTTTACAAACGGTATACCTGAATCATCTTGTAAAATTGATCGAGTATAATTCAATATAAAATCACGTAAACGAGAAAATGTTACATCATGCAAAGCATAAGAGGCGCTCTTGATCAAAGTTGCAAACTTAGCTCGCATAACAAAATTCATTAATCGATCAATAAATTGTCCCTTATTCCCCAAATCCATCCGAATATAATAGATAGTCTTAGCCTCTCCTATAACAGATCTGCATTTGATCACCATGACGGGTAAGTCACCACTATCTGTAACATTTCCCTCATCATCTATAAAACGAGCTGATACAGAATCTACAGTAAACTTCAACTTAGCCAATTGTAGCAGTATTAAAGCTAATCCCCCCTCGCAAAGCTGTTGTTGCATATACGATGTAACAAAATATCCCTTATGCAAATAATGACGAATTGCATTTTTCAAGGATAATATATAGGCGTCATTACTAATATTCGCTCTAATTTTGTTAAAATTACCTAAACGTTCCAAACCCACCAAAACATAATCACGAACGTTCGGAAAAAATTTAACTGCATAAGTTATATCAGGCCCTGCAAATGGATAAAAAAGACGCTCTGCATCTTGCGTATGCGGAGAGACATGTTGAGCGGTCCATCCATCTATATGCCCAATACTTTCTTTTTCTAACTCTTTCCATGCATTATCAATAAACGAAACATATTCTAAATAGCTGTTGTTATTCTGAGCTTGATGTTTTAACTGAATACCTGCTAACTGCTTAGCAACAAGATCAAAATCATTGACAGTGTTCATCTCCGCTTTAGAAACATTATCAACATCTTCAGCATGCGATAATTCTTGAACAACTGTATTACTATTATCTTGCCGAACTCTCTGCTGATCACCCATAAGAGTCGATACAAAATCATCTGATTCCTTAGAAAAATCAGCAACATCATGTATATCTACTACACTGGGATAAGATAATAATGACATCACAGATTGAACAGCTAAAAAGCAGCAACATATATAGCAGCTTAGACGATACATACGTAGACTTTCAAAACATTTGTCGCGATTATAACCAGCCAATACACAAAAGTAAATTTTTAAAATGTATACAATGCTAACTCCCGATCAAGAAATGCAACACAAGCTATTATTTTCAGTTGCATATTAATCGCATTTCTCAATCAATTGAAGCTATACTATATAAATCTGAAAACACAATGCGAAACGTTTTTGGAAGAATCAAAAAGGCTATGATGCCACTAAAATTAAAAGATTTCTCCATTTTCGTTTCGCATTGCCTTTACCTTACAAACGGGCAAATCCCTCATAGACTTCATCCGCGCTTCTGGCTGCACGAATTCCGTCTTTGCAAATTGACGTGCCAAATAAGAAACGTTGACCATTTCGATGCCCGTTGCGAGTTTTAGCGTTTATATCATCATAAGTATTCACAATATTTTGCTCAACTTTCACATTGAAATATTTATTGTCGTATTTCACCGTAAACAGAGGATTACTTACTCCAGGCTTGCGAACTACTTCAGTAGATATCTCTAATCCGTGTATAGCCTCTGGTTTGTACGAAACCATTCCATAACTGCGATACAATTCATCATCATAATGAGTATATGTCGTCTTTACAGACCATTCAGGTGAAAAATTAACACAACAAGCAGCAATAAAACGCCTGTCTGGTGATTTTTGATTTACTCCTTTGCTTGGATCATCATAGGTTAAACCGCCAGATACGGTTAAAGTACAACAATTGAAGAAAGTACGAGTAAAGGCAATGGTATACTCTCGCATGCGTTGAGTGCGAGATGTCCAAGCTCCGCTAAATATGAACGAAGGAGTTATTCCGCAAATAGGATCACTGTATAAACGACAAACAATTTTGCGTACAGAACTCTCATTTTGCTGAGGCAAGAAGCTATTTAAGTGCGGATTACCTCCAAAACAGCGTAAAATATATTCTTTGCTAAGCTCATTAATTTCCTCGTTGCAGCCCATATTACTATACCCTTTTGCAAGAGCTGTTGCTTGAATTTCAAAATGAACACCCATGTCATTTGCTGGTAATTCGTAATATAATCCAGCGCCAATAGCATGATGTTCACTCATATGAGCGTCGTAACTGTATCCGATGTTCGGAGCAATTTTTCCCATGGGAGTATTGATTATCCATATGTGATCAAAGGTAATTGCTTTTTCATATGCTTGCATACCTACGCCAAATGTTACGCTATCAGTTAATCCATATAACCAGTTGGTGCTTAACTTCGGCTTTTTTCTGTAACGTATACGATATGGATCATCGATATTCCATTTATGACCACATACAACTGTCATGTCATAATTGTGCTCTCCTTTGGGAGTCAAACCATATCCATTGAAATATTCTACGTTAAACTTTTCTGAAGTGCCTATTTGATCACCTATCTTGATTGTTGTTCCAGGTATTTTTACCTCTTCACCAAATGCTTCTAGATCATATATTCCTGGAGGAAGAATTTTTATTGATAAAATTTCATTGCCTAAGCGAACTTCAGTCTTACTAAGCTTAGTAATGAAAATAGGTCGATTGGGAGCCACAGTGCGTTCAGATGCTCCTTGATGGAAAATGCTAACACCAACTCCAGATAGCCCTGTCTGAAATCCTATTAAATTGCGCACGCGTGTATCACCTGCAACTACTTTCAAATTCCGCGCTTTGTCCATGTACACCACACGGGTGTGTGCACGGTAAAAATGAGGCTTATCCACAGCATTTTCCGCTGCCTTTTTGGAGTTATTCAATAATCTCGGATTTTCTCGATATGCAACATTAAACTCATGAACATCGTTAATATATCGTGATATATGCCTAAATGAAGTCAAAAATCCTGCATACTTTACTTGTCTTCCGTAATAACACTCAGCATCCAAAAAGCAATTTCCAAAACGTAAAACAGGATTTAACAAAACTATGGATGTATTATTTGGACCAAAAGCATATGCATTACGATCTCTTTCGTGCGCTCCCCTGATATTCATAAATCCATCAAAGAAAGTTGTCTCACCAATTTTATCATTGCTATTGCAATCCGTTGCGCTGACTGTATGCATGCACAGCAATATACCTAACCATAATACACTTCTCATATATCACTCCAGTTAAAGAAAAACGTAAAATACTATCACAAAATATTGTGGAAGCAAGTATTACTTGCCCCACTTTCAAAGGTAAAAGCCATTACATTTGTACATTGTAAATATAGGCAGCTCTCACTGTAATTGCATACCCACTCTCTGCTTTTGCAAATAACGGCTCCTTCTTTTCTCCTTTAAAGCGAAATTCTGCTTCAACACGAGCAGAATGTTTACGAGACAAAGATTGTTCTATGCCAATCCCTATCAAAGGAACTATCTTTGATGCTGTTGCAATTTGTGATACACCCTGAGGAGGTGTCTCATTGCACAAAGTGGCTTTCACATGAGCAAAACCTACTTTGAAATATAGCAGATTCATATCATTACCACTATATCCAAAACGCAAACAAAATCCTGGTACTATCCCATTGTTACGTAATGCAAAACGACAGCGATTTGTTTCAAAATAGCGCCGACCAGTTTTTGCTATATCCATATATAGTTCACCACCAATATAAAATGGATGACCATTCAACGTTTTACCACTTCCTAAAAATATGGTTCCTTGTAAGCGGCTATGACATAGCTTATCTTCATACCCATTTGCGTATATTGTAGCATGTGCATCCTGAACTTTGCCGCCTACGCCTATACCAAAATAAAAATTACTATCAAAGGTATCATATTGAGCATTAGCGCTAAATGCGGCTAACATAGCACCACAGTACCATAGTTTTTTCATAATATTAACTCCCTAACAAATCGTATGAATATAGTACTAATTTATTGAAAGAGATGCTACGTATTTTGTTAAAAAAACCTTAAAATCGCTAGAAAGATTTAAAGTAAGTGGTAAAAAAGTAACAGGTAAACGCCCTTTTATTTTTATAAAATCCTTTTCTGTAGTAACAAGTCGAGCTCCTGCTTGAATAGCCCTCTGTTTCAATTGTTCGAGCTCACAATCAGTATATGGATGATGATCAGGAAATACAATTTGTTCAACAACAGGATAACCTTTTAAAGAATTAAAGAATTTGTCAGGATAACCTATTCCACAAAAAGCAATTATAGGAGTGTTGTCTGGCAATCGCTCTGTATAGGGTATTTCCCGGAATAAGGATAATCTAGGCATAATGCTGACTTGCGCGCACGAAGACAACGCAGATCTCAAACAAAACGAACCATTTCCAAGCAATATCACACCATCAACCAATGGCAGCACTTGAGTTATAGATAGACGATTAGGCCCAAGTGGTAGCATTCTTCCATTACCCAATCCTTGATATGTATCGATGACTAAGACCTGTATATGCGGACGAAGATAACGTTGTGTTAATCCATCATCCATTATCAATATATCAAAATTGTCTCCAGCCAATTGAGCACTTTTCGCTCGATTTTTTCCAACAAAAACAGGAAAATATTGTGCAAGCATCAAAGGCTCATCGCCTACCTCTTTCCAAGAATGATTATCAGGCAAAACCATACAGTTTTCGGTTATACTGCCACCAAATCCCCGACTTAATATAGCAACTCGGTATCCCATACTTGTGAGGAATTGCGCTATCGCTTTAACAACTACAGTTTTACCAGATCCCCCAGCTGTTATACCACCAACAGCAATCACAATTTGACCAGATTGAGGGATATGTGCATGAACTCGCCTGTATCTCCAACTAACCACACTTCGATACACCATCTCCAAAGGAGAAAGCAAGAATTTCGTGAGAAAAGTTGGTTCTTTGAACCAAAATCTTGGAGTATTAATTATTGGAACACCCTCCTGAATACTTTTTCGGAAGCAATGCAAAACTTAGCACAAATGCCAAAATAGAGAAGCAAATACTATACACAAAAGTATAACGAGCACCGAAATTATCCCATATATATCCAGCAATAAGAGAAGATAAACAATAACACACACCAACAATACAGTAGTATATCCCTATTGCTGTTGCTCGTAACTTAAAATTAACTTGTTCGCTTATAATCGATAAAAATAGTCCCTGTATTGCACTCATCTGTCCTCCCCAAAGAAACGCACCAGTTAGAATACATATAACAGGAACAGCAATAATATTATATCCAGCCACAATATACAAAATATTCGCCATAACCATACAAATCATACAACAACGAATAAATCGACTACGCCCATATTTATCCGCCAAATATCCTATAGGAAATGCTAGTAAGACCTGTCCAACACTTATAAAAATATTCACAATACTAGCACGTTCAATTGGTAGAAATTGATTGGTATATATGGGAAGTAAATGCTCTGTAAAATGCCCTAATTCAAATACCGCAGTTAAAAGCAATAATTTCCAGAAAGATCGATCCAACGATTTTAGATACTTTCTTTTGAATGGATTTTCCTGTTTCACACGCGTATTTGCCTGCTCATTTGGTTTACGAATAGAGAGTATACATAATAACGCTATTACAACAGGAATAGTCGCCACCCCAAACACCAGACGGAAATTATTGGATGATTGTATCATAATGTACATAGCGATAGGTGTACCAAGCATCGCACCAAATGTTTTCAAAGACCTGGTAAATCCGAAGGCCCCTCCCCTAGCCTGTCTGCTAGAAAGATCTGCAATTAGAGCATCTCTTGGAGTTGCTTGTAACCCATTACCTATACGCTCTATAGACTGTATTCCTAGAACCATGTAAGCAGATTGAGCAAGTGTCATAAGAGGTCGAGCAATGAGAGTTACTGTACATCCTATAACCAAAATCAGCTTTCTTTCATGCAACAAATCACTGATATAGCCTGAAAATATCCGCGTAATGAAAGCACACAGCTCCACCAGCCCATCTATCGCTGCTACTTTTACCGCTGTCGCATGTAGTTCATTAGCAAGGAAAAGACTCAATTGACTGTAAACCATGGTCGTTGACATGCCAAGAAACAAACCAAACAAGGAAATCGACCATACTCCACGGGGCATTGTACGCAATGATTCAAAAAAACCTCTATTTGCAAAAGACTGATCCCCCATACGACCCATCTCTACATTCGTAGATTCTTGCGCTTGCTCCATCAAGATTCCTCCGAGGCTAAACTGGTTTATTCTATACATAAAAACTGAAATATTCAACCATATTTGAGATTATTTAAAAAAACGTAAAAATATATTGTATAAGCATTTTTTATATGATATGCATTATCTGGAATTTTATTGGGGTGTTCTATGCAGTTAAAATACGCACTATTGCTTTTAACGTTATTCAATTATGAAAACCTGTGTGCAATGAAGTGTCAAATGGAGGGTCATATGTGCAACGAGCCTGAACACCAAGTGGATACTCGCAGCAGCGATCATACGGAAGGATCAGATATGGAAGGATTAGATACGGAAGGATTAAAGGGCATCATACTCGATAAACCTGATAAGTCTGCTGTTAAATATGATATAAATAGCTATGAATCGGACAGTGAAACTATCCACTCAGATAGTCCTCCAAACGCTGTAGAGCCTTTCTCTCCAATTGACCCATATCTTCCAAATGGAGATGAATTGTTTTATCAATTTGAATAAGGGACTTAACGCATACCACAGCATACTACATACTCCGAGCGGCGTAGGCAGTATCAAACATTGAACCTGAAATGGAATATATCGCCATCCTGTACTTTATAATCCTTACCTTCTAGACGCATCTTACCTGCTGTTTTAGCCCCACCTTCTCCATTATAGCACACATAATCTTCATAACTGATAGTCTCAGCGCAAATAAATCCTCTTTGAAAATCAGTATGAATTACACCCGCAGCCATAGGCGCTGTAGCACCTCTTATCGTGGTCCAAGCATGTGCTTCCACTTTCCCGACAGTAAAAAATGTCAGCAAGTTAAGAAGATCGTATCCACCTTGTGCCACTCTGGTTAGGCCTGATTCTTGCAACCCAAGTGCATGTAGATACTCTGCTTTTTCTTCATCATCGCTAATTTGTGCAATTTCTGCTTCTATTGCTGCAGACACAATAACAATAGAAGAGCCGCTTTGTTGAGCTAATTGGCGTACTTTATCAGAAAAACTATTTCCATTTACAACATTGGATTCCTCTACATTACATATATATAAAGTAGGCTTATCAGTTAATAAATTCCATTGTCCTATGATAGTTTTTTCTTCTTCAGATATTGATAACTTGCGTATTAATTGTCCTTCTTCCAACCAAGAAATAGTCTTCTGTAATAGATTCTTTTCAGCGATTAACTTAGAATCATTCTTCTTGCCTAGTGTACTCTCTCTACGCTTTAATATTTCTAAATCAGCCAACATCATCTCAGTTTCAACGACATTTATATCCCTTATTGGATCAACGTGTTCATAAACATGAGTGATATTGTCATCATCAAAACATCTCACCATATGCAAAATAGCATCTGTTTCACGAATATGCCCCAAAAACTGATTCCCTAAACCCTCTCCTTTACTTGCTCCTCTCACTAAACCAGCGATATCAACTATTTCTAATTGAGTTGGGATAATCTTCGCGCTTTCTGCAATTGAAGCCAACTTGTATAACCTTGGGTCTTGCACACCAATTTTTCCAATATTTGGTTCTACGGTACAAAACGGATAATTCATTGCCTCTGCAGCAGCAGTTTGAGTTAATGCATTGAAAAGAGTCGACTTTCCTACATTAGGCAGGCCAATAATTCCACACTTAAAACCCACAATTTTTCTCCTAACTTCACCTTTTCACACAAGCAATTACCATATTAATCTGTAAAGGATAGCTGTAGTACCAATCCTAACAGAACCCTAATAATCTGTCTATGCGAAAACTCAATTAATACTTCACCCCTTGAAAATACAAACCACATGCCGGAGCTGTTTGCCCAGAAAGCCGTCGATCTTTGCTTTGCAAAATCGTGTACAATTGCTCTGGCGACCATTTTCCACATCCAACCATATACAAAGACCCCACTATATTACGAACCTGTCTGTATAAAAATGATCGAGCTTTAATCTCTATAGACAATGATTGATCATGTTGTTCTATTGATATGCTATTTATTGTTTTTATAGGAGAAGTTGCTTGACATCCAGCTGCTCTAAAGGCTGAAAAGTCGTGCTTCCCTATAAGATACTGAGCTGCTTTTTGCATATTTTCCACATCTAAATAATGTTTTATATGCCAATACCTATTTTTCAATAATACTAATGGCGCTCGTCTCATCATAATTTTATAAATATATGAACGCTCGATCGCATTAAATCTCGCATCAAAATCGTTAGGAACGCGCACTGTATCTATCACAGCAGCAGCTGCATTCATATTCAATAAGTGGAAATTCAAGCATTCTTGCACTCTAAAAGGATCGACATCCTTAGCTAAATCGAAATGTGCAACTTGCCCAATCGCATGCACTCCAGTATCTGTGCGTCCAGCACCATACACAACTGTATGATCTTTCGATAAAGGCAACAACGCATCTTCTAAAGCCTGCTGTACTGTAGGCAGGCCATCTTGACGCTGCCAGCCATAGAAGTTCGTCCCATCATATTCGACAGTAATCCTATACCTATAAAGCACATCTATGCCATTTCAAGATTGCGTAATAACGTTGACATCTTCTGAATTTTTGCATCTAAAGATACTACACGTTTCTTATGCTCTTCTACTACTTCAGCAGCAGCTTTAGACAAAAATTCTTCATTAGCAAGACGAGCTGTAGCAGAGTTTTTAGCCTTTTCTAGATTTGTAAGCTCTTGGCGTAACTGCTCAATTTTGCTTTTCACATCTACCTGAGTCATCAAAAACATCTGCACAACTGTGCTGTTGATAGCTATCGGGAATGACATACCTTCCGTTGTGCCAAGCTCTATATGCGCCATATGTCTTAAAATCGTCGCATGATCCTGCAAAAACTTTTGATAATGCTCTTCCATATCATTAAGCGAAACATATACCTTCTCAGATGCAGGTAAATGCAAACACTGTTTCAATGATCGTACTGATGTAATTAATTCTTGCAAAAATTCCACATGCTCAACAGCCAATTGTTCAGCAGGTGTAACAGTAGTAAGCGATGGCCATGACATCTCCATCACCCCCATTTCCCCACTGAGCTTCTTTGAAATAAAAGGAGCAATCGGATAAAGAAGACGAACAAACTGAACAATGGCCCATGCAGTCGTATCACGCACATCTTTTTTATATATAGTATAGTTGAGATTGTAGCCTTCTGCACGCTCCTCATCTATAGCACTTTGTTGCAAAACTGGTTTAATAAACTCCAAGTACCAATCACAAAATGTGCTCCATATACAGTGATATACAGCTTTTGTAGCTTCATCAAATCTATAGCTATCAAGCGCAACTTCCACCTCTTTTACTGTTTGAAGTACTTTAACTATAATCCACTTTGAAAAAGCATTATCAACAGCAGATGGATCAAAATAATTGTTGTAGACACATCCATTCATCTGAGCAAAACGCACCACATTCCACAATTTCGTGAGGAAATTGCGATTTATTTCAACAGATTGTTCGTCGATTTTTAAATCCCTTCCAGGAGATGCTAATGTGGTAAGAGTGTAACGGACCGCATCAGTGCCATATTTTTCACATAACTTTAACGGATCTATCACATTACCACGAGATTTGGACATCTTATGCCCTTTTGCATCACGCACAAGTCCGTGAATATATACTTCTGGAAACGGCACGTTATCCATAGCATAAATTCCCATCATAACCATACGTGCTACCCAGAAAAAGATGATATCAAATCCAGTAACAACAACCATCTTTGAGTAGTATCTACGCAATTCATCGGTATCATCAGGCCATCCCAATGTAATATATGGCCACATACCAGAGGAAAACCACGTGTCTAGGACATCATCATCTTGAACAAGCTCTACTTGATTTTTACCATAAAATACTACAGCTTGCTTGAGAGCATCTTCATATTTCTCCGCAACAAACACTTGGCCATCCGGACCATACCATGCTGGAATACGATGCCCCCACCAAATTTGACGCGAGATACACCAAGGACGAATATTGCGTAACCATTCGAAATATAGATTCTGCCAATGAGTTGGAACAAATTGCAATTTTCCTTCTTCAACTGCTCTAATCGCGGGCTGAGCCAATTTTTCAGCATGTACGAACCACTGTTTTGTAATACGAGGCTCAAGAATACTATTTGACCTATCTCCAAAAGGTAACAAATGCTTGATCTTCTCTTCCTTAATTAGCAATTCTGTTTTTTGTAAAAACTCAACAACTTTTTTCCGTGCTTCAAAACGCTCTAATTTGCGAAATAGTTCTGGAACATTGTCATTTAGAATTGCATGCTCATCCATTATATCGATAACAGGCAACTTATGCCTCCGCCCAACTTCATAATCATTAAAGTCATGTGCAGGTGTAATTTTCACAGCACCAGTACCCTTATCCATATCTGCATGTTTATCGGCAATAACAGGAATAAGTCTATCAGTAAGAGGAACACGCACGCTTTTGCCTATAAACTTCCTATAACGCTGATCATTCGGATTGACTGCAACAGCTGCATCTCCAAAAATGGTTTCCGGACGCGTAGTGGCAACAGGAATAAAATCGCTCTTATCCTCTAGCATATACTTAATATGCCACATATGACCGTCTACTTCTTTCTCGATAATCTCTAGGTCAGAAACAGCTGTACAGATCACGGGATCCCAACTCACCATACGTTCGCCACGTCGCAGTAAACCATCACGAAACAGCTTTACAAACAACTTTGTTACAGCTCTTTTGCTGTCTTCATCAAGAGTAAAACGTAATCGAGAAAAATCACAGGATATACCTAAAATTTTCAACTGATCTAAAATCGTACAACCCGATTGCTCTTTCCAATACCAGATTTCCTTTAATAATTTATCTTTGGTAAGAGTACCTTTCTCAATACCGCTTTCATATAGCTGCTTTTCCACCAATAGCTGCGTTACAATGCCTGCGTGATCTAGTCCGGGCTGAAATAAAACATCATACCCTCTCATACGCTTATATCTAGCTAAAACATCCTGCAACGTGTAACACAAAGCATGTCCTATATGCAGAGAGCCTGTAACATTTGGCGGCGGCAACAAAACCATATAGGGTTCTGCATTCGGATTACGAAGAGAAGCCTCCACTTCAAATGAAAAATTACCCTCAAAACTACGGGGATCAAAAACTTTATCTAACATATACTGCTCCAAACAATATCAACATGCTTATGTCGACCTCAATATATTCATACTACGCTTAGTAGCACAATTTTAATAACATATCGTTAAAGACGAAATATTTATCCTAAGATTGTGCAATAAGATCAGGTAAAAATTCCGTAGTCTGAGATACTGTATCCGCATTAGCTCGAATAGCCTTCTCAATTTTATCCGCAACACTAGGATTATCTTTTAAGTACTTACGAGCTGCTTCTTTACCCTGACCAATTTTTTGCCCTTCAAAGGCATACCAAGCACCTGACTTTTCCACCACTCCAATACGTGATCCAATATCAAGCAACTCGCCGGTCTTCGAAATGCCCTCTCCATATATAATATCAAAATCAACAACTTTAAACGGAGGCGCAACCTTATTCTTTACAACCTTAACTCTTACCTGATTACCAACAACAGTATCTTTATCCTTCAATGTTCCAACACGACGAATATCCAATCTAACAGACGCATAAAACTTTAGCGCATTTCCACCAGTTGTAGTTTCTGGATTTCCAAAAAAGACTCCTATTTTCATTCTGATCTGATTGATGAAAATCATAATACAGTTTGATTTCGCTACAGTAGCGGTCAATTTTCTCAATGCTTGACTCATAAGACGAGCCTGTAATCCCATATGAGAATCCCCCATCTCACCTTCTATTTCTGCTTTAGGAACCAACGCAGCAACGCTGTCAACCACTAATACATCTACAGCTCCTGAACGCACTAAGGTATCGGCAATTTCAAGTGCTTGCTCTCCTGTATCCGGCTGAGATAGAATCAGCGAATCAACATCCACATGCAAATTACGAGCATATACAGGATCCAACGCATGTTCAGCATCAATATAGGCGCAAGCTCCACCTCTTTTTTGCGCTTCAGCAACAGCATGCAGAGCTAAAGTTGTCTTACCAGAGCTCTCAGGACCAAAGATTTCTATTATACGTCCTTTAGGAAAACCACCAACACCGAGAGCAACATCCAACCCAAGAGAACCTGTAGAAATGGTTTCTATATCAACTACACTACCCCTCTGACCGAGCTTCATGATAGAGCCCTTACCAAACGCTTTTTCTATTTGAGCTAGAGCCGCTTCAAGCGCCTTTTCTTTATCCATCGATTTCCTCCTATAGCAACTGACATATCATAGTTTTCCCCGATCGCTTGGTCAAGCGAATGCTCAACCATACGATAACAGATTTTTCCAATATCTTAACAATCGCTTCTTTAGAATGCTAATCTAGTGGAATACACCTCTAAGTGACACTCCTTGTTCTTCTAATATTTGATGACTAGACTCAGCAAATTCTCCTGCATGAAACGGTTCGCACCATCCACCAAGCACCTGAGCTAAAAATAATTCGGTCAACGCAAGATACGACATATTATTGTGCTCTTTTAAGAAACCATGTCCTTCATCAGGATATAAAACATAAGCAACTTTTTGCCCCTTTTCCTTAAGCTTAGCTACAATCTGGTCGGATTCCACCTTATTCACACGGGGATCATTTGCACCTTGAAAAACTATTAGTGGTTTACAAATAGAATCAACATATGTAAGTGGAGACATTTCTTGCATATACTGCAATCCCTCAGTTGTCTTAGGATCGCCGACTGTATTATACCATTGCACAATATAAGGCGCCCAATACGATGGAATATTCTGCAATAACGATACCCAATTCGAAGGGCCAACAACATCTACGCCACAACAAAAAAACTGCGGAGTATAAGCTAAACCTGCCAAAACAGAATAACCTCCAAAACTGCCTCCCATAATAGCAATCTTGCTAGCATCAGCAATGCCATTGTTGATGGCCCATTGTGCTGCATCTAATAGATCATTCCTTACATTTTCTAATTGTTTAGAAATAGCATTCGCAAATCTTTTTCCAAACCCAGTGGATCCACGATAATTAACTTGCAATACCGAATAGCCTCTATTAGCTAAAAATTGCACAACTTTGTTGAAACCATACTCATCGCGAGCCCACGGACCTCCATGAACATATACTACCAAAGGAGATGGCCTACTCGAATTGTAACCATTAGCACGTGTGAGATAGCATATTAAATCCAAACCATCTCGTGATTTCAGTTTAAGAGCTTCCATTGGCTGAAACGAATAACAAGCTAAAAGTGGCTGTGCAGAAAAAAGGCATTTTATAGCTATAGGCGTATTAGTTTCAGGATTCCGAATGTATAAATAGTATGTAGGAACCTTATCAGATGCAGTAGAACAAACTATGTAATGCTTACCTTTCACATCAGCACTAACCAACTGAAAACGATCCCCCTTGAAGAAAGCACGCAAGTAACATAGGTCTCGTTCGTAATTTTTGTCTAAAGACTGATAACGCGATTCTAATAAATTGAGAGAAACAATGACTGGTCTATACGACCTTACACAATTAACCATACCTTCCAATGGTTCATCATCATTCTCATAAATAATTGTTTCATTCCCAGTAAAAGCGTCTATAGCAACCAAAGCAGGCTTATCGCGTCCCTCTGCAGTCAAAGCATATATCGTCTTATTATCTTTACTGAAATGAGAAAGCTCATATGTAAAACTATCCTGGAAAGAAACTACTTTATAGAGCTTGCTTTTTTCAGGATGTTTATCACACCCATCTTGCACAAAAAATATCGACATTCCTCCATCTGGATTAATACGAGAAGCCATGCGCACTTGCAAATCATTATCAAATATCACTGAATCAAAATGACTATTTTCAAAAATGCAACACATATTGCCCGTATCCAGATTTACCCGATACGCATCAAACTTGCTTGAATCACGTTTATTACAGCCAATGATTACTTCGTTAGGATACTTATCACTAGATGCCATGACAAATGATTTTGATCCAGAAAATGGAGTCAGATCTCGCCTGCTGCCATCCTTAATATTGAGACAAATCACATGATCATTCTCATCGCCATTTGTATCCTGTAATACAAGCAAATATCGATCATCTTTACTCCATACATACTTAGAAATATTCCGACTAGGTTTCAATGTAAATCTATTGAGGACAACACCATCTACATTAGTAACTACAAGAACAATTTGCTGATCAGCTCTAGATAAATATGAAATCTTATCTCCCGCATGACTTATGCTCACAGATGTTCTATCAGCCTTAGCAAATAAAACTGAACGAGGAATCAAAGGTGCTGGATCCGCAAATATTTCTCCCATAACAAACAACATTAAAACAAGCAAAACCCGAAACATAAACACCACCTTGAACATATTAAATATAAACTAGAATACGCGTGCAAAAATCTACACGGCTTTTTTTAACGGATATTTAAGAGAATCCATTCTCTTTTTAAATTTATCTGAGCTGCTTTTATTAGACCTATTACCTGTATACTTTGAATGATGCACAGATAATCTTTCTATTGCATCTTTCTTATGCTCAGGTGATATTTTCTCTACTGGATTGCCATCAAGATCAATACGATAATCATACTTCTCTACAGAACTCCAATAAACAGGTCTACGCGTATAGAATGATAACGCACGACGCAACTGGTTGTTGGAAATGCTATCGTCCTTTACTTTGCCAAGCAAATCTTTATGAATTGAAAGTTTCAGTGGAATAATATTGGTCGAAGAAAAACAATCAGGATAATGTTCTATTAACCATGCAACAGTAGATGCATTCTTCTTGAAACGCATTTTTCTGCCAATCTTTTCACGCACTGCTTTGGGAGGAATTGCTTTTTTTTCTGTCAAGCACTCATCCTTGAAAGCTTGAAACTTTTTCATAGCTTCTTCGCTACTTGCCAATGAAAGACGACCACCCTTCAAAGAAGATTCACTATTCTTATCCATACTACATCACTCCAAACCCCGATTAAAGTACACTTATATGTATGAAAACTCAAGACATAATACAACCTAACAAGCAACCTTTTTTACTATTTTCTAATAGATACCCGATATTGGTTTAATATCATCAGCAGGTAATACTGCTTTATCACTACTATCTTGATCTGAAGATTCTATTAATGGCGTGTTTTCAGATTCATCTTCTCGAAATGCTTCCCATATAAGATTATGACCATTGCTAGATGATTGTTCTCCAGTTTCACTATCAACCTGACGCAGTTTCACTCCGCATGGCACTTTAAATGGACGAGGCTTTAAGTGCCTTTTTACACGTTCCATAAAATCTATAAAAATAGGTAATGCTGTATTAGCGCCATTAGCATTGCGCCCCAGACTTCTTGTGAAATCGTCAAATCCTACAAAAACACCAACAGCTATGTCAGGCGTATATCCAATAAACCATGTGTCTCTGCTATGATTAGTCGTGCCAGTTTTACCTGCAATTGGAATACCAAGTTTTGCCGCTGATGCCGCAGATCCACGTTGAATAACACCCTCAAGCAAAGAAGTTATCTGATAAACACTAACCGCATCTATAATCTGTGGACGTTTATCATGCAGCTGTGGAGGCATATCATCATTTAAAGAATATGACTCGTTTACCTGACACTCATTGCTCACAAAAATAGGATTACCATAGCGATCCTGAATATAATCAATTAGCGTCGGAACTATCTTTTTTCCTCCATTCGCAAAGATAGCATATGCAGTTGTTAATTTTAGCAAAGTCGTTTCTCCAGCACCAATTGCATAAGAAAGATAGGGAGGCATACTGTCAAACAACTCAAACTGTCGAGCAAGTTTTCCAATACGATCTATCCCCACACTCTGTGCAATTCTTATCGTGGCTGTATTAATGGAGCGTTCTAAGGCACGCCTGAAAGTAACCTTATCTAATACTTGACCGTGATAATTTTGAGGTTTCCATACCCCTAGATTATTACCTAAATCTATTTCCAAAGAACTAGCATCAATGATTGTATTTGGCGCAAACCCATTTTCCAATCCAGCTAAATATACAAATGGCTTAAATACTGAGCCCATTTGACGCTGAGCTTGTGTTACACGATTAAACTCACTTTGATGAAAAGAATAACCACCCTGCATAGCCAATATTCTACCTGTATCGGTTTCTATAACAACCATAGCGCCTTGTACTTGCGGAATCTGCTTTAAATTCCAAACCGCTTTTTGTTTATTCGTTCCCCTTTTTACAAGAATAACATCACCTACAGATAACTTTTTCGCCCAAAGCAAATCATTTTTAGCTAATTCGCTCTTTTCTCCCTGAGTAGTAAGAATACGGGCAGATGTTTTGTTGCGATCTATAACCACCGCTATTACAAATTCTTCAGCACCTTTAGGTAAAGCTATATTTTTCAGTTCTACCAATAAAGCATTTTCATTTTTCGTATACTGAATGCGTTTTATTGGCCCTCTCCAACCAAACCCTCTATCAATTCTTTCTAATCCTGATCTTAAAGCTATATATGCTGCTTTTTGCATGTCAGGTGATAATGTCGCCCGTACAATTAATCCACTACTATTGATATTGTTCACCTTTTCACGTAATACTTTTCTTACTTCTTCGGCAAAATAATCAATAGAGTTGTCACCAACCTTCATTACAACATGCAGATCCTCTTGCTGCGCTTGTTCTACTTCCGCTGCCGTTAAATACCCATCCTCTAGTTGCCTTTGCAATACCCAATTTCTACGCTTGATGGCTCTGTCCTTATGCTTCAATGGATGATAATTACCCGCCCCTTTTGCAAGAGATGCCATATAGGCGCACTCGGCAATAGTAAGATCATGTACACTCTTATCAAAGTACACTTTTGCAGCAGCTGCCACACCATATGTACCTAACCCCATATATAATTGATTCAAATATAACTCAATAATTTGTTGTTTAGTCATGCTAGACTCTATGCGAAAAGATAGAATCGCTTCCTTCAACTTTCTAATATAGGAAATTTCATTATTTTGTATCAAAAAAATACGAGCAACCTGTTGAGTAATTGTAGATGCTCCTTGAGGACGTCTCCCTGTTCCTATATTCTCCAAATTTTTCAGTACAGAACGTATAATACCCAGCGGATCAACACCCTTGTGCGTGAAAAAATGCTTATCTTCAGCAGCTATAAATGCATTAATTAACTTTTGTGGAATGCGATTATAAGGAATAAAATAGCGTCTTTCATCAGCATATTCGCATAACTTACTTCCATCTCGCAAAAACACTCTTGTTGCAACACTCGGAGAATAGTTAAGTAAACCATTATGATCCGGCAAATCTGATGCAAACATATAGAGCAGCAGTAATACTACAGCACACGAAGTTATACCAAATATTAACAATGCTATTAACAATCTTATTAATTTACGAAAAAATTTCATCATTGCGTATTTATCCTAATTTGCATGGTCGTTCTTTATATTATTCTCATCTAATTTTTTGAAAAAATCATCCATAGCATACTGGATCGCTTTTATGATTTTCCATCTAAATTCTTTTGAATGAAGAAGCTCATTATCTACTTTATTTGATAAACATCCTAACTCTATTAAGACAGCAGGCACATTAACTTTTAGAATTTTTAACTCACTGCTACGACACGGGCTTGTTTTTATCTTACAACAATCCGGAACATATCCTATTAAAGTTTTCGAAAATAAAATAGATGTTTTTAATAAGTCATCTAATTCTTTACTATTAGGAGGCAAGGTATATATCGACATACCTCTTAGGCTCGTATCACGATTACTATCTGTATGCAAAGAAATCAACAAATCTGCAGATTGCCCCTTTAAATCCTCCACACGTTTATCTGCTGGATAAAATATATCCTTATCCCTAGTAAGTACCACTCTATATTTTCCACTATTGGTTAAAGCATTGCTTAACTCCATAGCCATCAGCAATGTGATATTCTTTTCATAATCTCCGGTAATACCATGCGCTCCGGGATCTTTTCCCCCATGACCTGCATCAACTATGACCACTCGCTTTTTTAACAGTTGGAAACGTATGCGTATACTATGATCTGTATATTTTTTCGAAATAAACTTAACAGGCATATTAAGCGCAGCAATAAACATCAAAGAAGAATCTCCAAATTTCTCAAAGAAATATCCCTTTAAAATCGGATGAGAAATTCTTTTGGCACGTGGCGCTGCTACCTTTTCAGAAAAACTCAATAAAATCTTCATACCACAAGGTAAAGTGTGAATACGCGGAACAAACGTAACTGTATTATCAAATTCGATACCAAGAATATAATCTCCACTGTGTTCTCTTTGTATATACACACGCTTTACAACAGATTTGATGGGATTTTCAACATAAACGGTTTCCAACCCATCACCACCAAATTTCACCAGATCATCAGACAGTAATGCATGACTCAGCAGAAATAAAACAAATACAACTAATGATCTAAGCAATATGCGCATATAGTTCGATAATAGCACTCAATATCTTGCACTAATTGTATACCATGCCTTTTGATGGACGACTTGGATAAGGACGCCGGCCATAACGTAACGCCGCCAACTGACTTTCCTTTGCTAGACAGGTAACTCTCACCCTAGCACATCCTTTACGGCGAAAACCTAACTGCTCTGCTGCTTTGCGACTCAAATCTATGATACGGCGATCTGTGCGCGCATACGGACCTCTATCATTAACCAACAATTTAAGTTTTCTTCCATTTTCTAAGTTCTCGACAATTACTATACACGGCAACGGAAGTGTTCTATGAGCTGCAGTCAAAGCATACTGATCAAATCTTCGCCCCGTTGCTGTAGGTTTATCATGAAAATGCGGTCCATACCATGAAGCAACACCAATAGCTGAATACTGATAGTGCACCTGCGGAACATACCTCACACCATTTATATAATATGGACGCTCAGAACCCGCATGCCAATACTTGCAACTAGGCTCATCTGATGCACAGCCAATCAACAATAAGGAAAATGCTAAATAAGCATACCTAAACACAGTTTCTATTCGGTTCTCTATACCCATCTAAAACCCAGGATACCTAAATAACACCTGGATTCTATCTTATTACAATCCAAATCACAAGAAATAATTAACTCACTTTTAACCTTTTACAAACATTAGTTAACGTCTAACAAAGATCTTTATGGAGATGCAAAAAACTGAGCTAAACTGTGATACCAAGCAGGAATACTCACTGCGAAATCTCGCTCTATCTTAGATGTATCTAAAACAGAATAAAGCGGACGAATAGCCGCAGCCTTGTACTCTTCCAAACGAATAGGAATAAGACTGCAGGAAAATTGCTGTAACTTTATAATTGCATTTGCGAACTCGTACCACGAACAAGGCGATGCGTTAGAAAAATGATAGAGTTCCTTACAATGGGAAAATGAACAAAACTTAGGTAGTATCTCTACTATTGCCCTGGCTAAATCTCTAGCCCAAGTCGGCGTCATAATTTGGTCTGATACCACACGAATGCTACTCTGTGATTGCGCTAATCTGGTAATCGTATTTACAAAATTCTTTCCATAACGCGAATATAAACCAGATGTACGAATAATGAGGACATGTTTAGAATTTTCTAACACTACCTGCTCAGACTGCAACTTCGTACAACCATATACAGACAAAGGATTAGGGATATCATTCTCGGTATAAGGACGAGTCATTTGCCCATCAAAAACATAATCGGTGGATATATGAATAAGTGGTACCCCTGTACGCGCTAAATTGGCAGGACCTCGCACATTAACTGAATAGGCCATTTCTTCATCATGCTCTGCTGCATCGACATTGGTATAAGCAGCACAATTTATGATACACTCTACAGGATAACGCCGCACAACATCAGCAACAGAATCTGCATTACTAATATCCAATTGAAATCTATCCAAAAACAAAGTCTTTTCTGGCGCTAACAAATACTTTAATTCTTGCGCTAATTGACTAGCAGCTCCACTCACTAATATCATGCATTATATCCTGTAAAAATGGTAGTTCTTTATCCTTATCCGATACAGTAGCCATTTCCAAGTTTACCTTCCAATCTATGTTAAGGGTAGGGTCATCAAATCGAATGCCACGCTCTGCAGACTTGCACCAAGGTGCGTCACATTTATAGTGAAATACCGCTTTTTCGGATAATACTGAAAATCCATGCGCAAAACCTCTAGGAATTAACAAACACCGTTTGTTTTCATCAGATAATTCAACAGCCACATGTTGACCAAACGTTGCCGATTTTGCTCGTAAATCTATCGCTACGTCTAACACAGTACCGCTAGATACATATACTAATTTTGCTTGAGCTGCTTCCCCCGCCTGAAAATGCAAACCTCTTATAGTGGCATAATGTGAACGCGATTGATTGTCCTGAACAAAATCATATACCAAACCGTATTTCTCCCATTCAATACGATTGTAAACTTCAAAAAAACAACCTCTATTATCACCATATACAGTAGGCTCAATTATATAAAGTCCGTCTATTTTTGTTTCATTAATTCTCATACACATTACTTTCATTGGTATACAATAAAGGACATTTTTTTACATCCGGATGCTCTTTCAAAAATTTTTCAGTGTCAAAACGTGATGATGGATTAAAATTCACTTTCCATCCATATGTTAAATAATGTGCTTCTGGTGCATACTTGTAGGATCGTAATACACTGGCGTACTGTCGCTTGTACCAATCTGCATCAAACAAAGCAGAATCGCGCACAGCTTTTAATTCATTAGAGAGCTTATGACTTACAGGAATCTTAAACACTTTTATTAAATCATGTCCACTGCCTGTTCTGCCTTTTGAAAAAATAAAACGCGACAACTTCCAATTCCATCTAAATACAAACTGTTTAAATAAAAACTTCATTGAAGAAGGCACCCCTTCTAATTTATATCCTTGACATACAATCATCATACCTAACACACGTTCAATCGCATGCGCGATTGTGCCTATACAAACTCTATATGTTTCCTCAAAATCATTCCAAACAAAATTTGCTCTCTGTAATGGCTTCAGCAGACTAGAACGAACCATAAACATAGTACCCACAATAAAAGTACTTTCTCCCAGTGGTAGCCCAATTCGCATCATTACTTTCGGGATATTATCTATCAAAGAGGCATCATCATATTTCTTGTCCTTGAAAAGACACTCTTTAGCGCCTAACATCCCTAATTTACCATCAGACTCAAAGCGCTTGATATTAGACTTTAATGTGTGGGGCAAAAGCACGGCATCAAGCAAAGATTTCCCCCAAATTGCTCCATCGCTAAATATGTATGATGAGCGTATATATTCCCTTGGTCCAGCTCCTTTAGTATGGATCTTAATCAAATAATCATATTTATCCAAATCCAATTGATTTAAAACAAAACAAAAAGGCCCCACATCAAACCCTTTATTTGGCACAACATAAATAAAGGCATCAGATTTAAATTTCTTAATCGCATTAATTGTTTGGATATCATACGACAGCAAAGTCACAAAAAGATCAAACTGATATGGGGATAAATTACTTAAATAATCCAACAACATCTTAGTCTGATCTAAATATGCTAGATGCAAATGCACTGCTATACGCATTACTATCCCCTATTAAATTTGTTAACATACCACTGCACTGTTTTGTGCATAGCAGAATCAAATGATTCTTGTGGCTGCCATCCTAATTCAGTTTTTAATTTTGTCGCATCAATAGCATAGCGCATATCATGTCCTGGTCTATCAGCGACAAAAGTTATAAGATCACGATAATTACCATTATTCCTTTTGTACAATCCATCCAAGATATCACATATTGTATTCGCTATTTGCAAATTAGTTCTTTCATTATCAGCGCCAACATTATAATGTTCCCCACTCATACCCGCATGAAAAATCAAATCTAATGCCCTTACATGATCATCTACATACAACCAATCACGAATATTGGTTCCACTCCCATATATGGGAATCGGCCGCTCTGATAAAGCAGTACGAATAATTGTAGGAATAAGTTTTTCAGAATGCTGGCGCGGCCCAAAATTATTCGAACAATTTGATGTAACAACATCCAATCCATATGTATGAAAATATGCTCGCACTAGAAAGTCAGATGATGCTTTGGTTGCGGAATATGGACTATTAGGGCTATAAGGCGTACTTTCATGAAATTTTCCAGTCTCACCTAACGAACCATATACCTCATCGGTAGAGATGTGATGGAAGCGCCCTCTAGATGCAACACATCTAAAAGCTTCAAGTAACGTGAATGTACCCACAACATTAGTCTCTACAAATGCTCTGGGAGATTCTATGGAGTTATCTACATGACTTTCAGCAGCAAAATGCACAATATCCGTTATTGAGTATTTTTCTAGAACATTTGAGACAGCACAAGCATCACAAATATCCCCTTGTACAAAATAATAATTTGCCCTACCCTGACACGCTTTTGTATTTTCCAAATCTCCAGCGTAGGTAAGCTTATCAAAATTTACTAATGTATAATCCGGATATTTTTTAGAAAAATATTCTAAGAAAGCCGATCCAATAAATCCAGCTCCCCCAGTAACCAATATCGCTTTATTCATATAACTACCCTCTCATTATATCATATCGTACTAATAAAAACACCATGCTATGCACATAAGTCTTTCAAATAATTCTTATAAAGAGACTGTTTATATGAATCAACTAAATTTTTATATTGTTCAATACTAATAAACCCCTTACTTAAAGCAATTTCCTCAGGACATGAAAACTTCAACCCTTGTCTCTTTTCTAAAATCTGCATAAATTGTGCCGCCTCAATAAGACTATCTGGGGTGCCTGCATCCATCCATGCCGTGCCACGAGCCATCTTTACAACACGCAAACGTCCTTCCTGCAGATATTTGTTATTGAGGTCTGTAATCTCAAGTTCTCCTCGGGCTGAGGGTTTAAGCGATAAGGCTTTATTAACCACATCACTTGTGTAAAAATACAGCCCCATCACAGCAAAATTCGACTTAGGATGCAAAGGCTTTTCTTCGATTGATAGAACGCAACCGTTTTCATCGAACTCCACTACACCATAACGCTCTGGGTCATTTACTCTACAGCCACATACTACCGCTCCATCATTTTTTCCCATCGCATGGATACATTCGTTAATCTGCTCACCCATATAGAAAATATTATCCCCAAGCACAAGACAAACATTATCTGATTGAATAAAGTCTGCTCCCAAAATAAAAGCTTCTGCTATACCATTAGGATGATCCTGTACTTTGTAGCTAAAATTCAGCCCCCATTGTGCACCATTTCCCAACAATTTCTTGATATTTTCTATATCTGTAGGAGTGGAGATAACCAATATATCTCTTATGTTTAACAGCATAAGAGTCGACAAAGGATAGTATATCATTGGCTTATCATACACAGGCAGCAGCTGCTTTGACACAACTAATGTCAGAGGATAAAGTCGACTACCTGTTCCACCTGCTAACAATATCCCTTTGTATTTATTCATATTTCCATCAACCTAATCATACAAGCAACAACCTCTATGCCTGCTATGATAGCAGAAGGAATAGTCTAATTTCTATATGCAATTATTAATACTTTATAATGTTGTATCATTTGCGAATTTTGTGCTATCCTACACTCTCTCAGGGGTTCGAGAGTTATGGTGTCTTATCAGTATATATATGTAATGAAAGGCCTAGCAAAGGCCTACAGTGGTGGCAAGCAAGTATTAAAAGAAACATGGTTGTCTTTTTATCCAGGTGCTAAAATTGGCATCATCGGAAATAACGGCGCAGGAAAATCTAGTCTGATGAAAATTATGGCAGGCTTAGATCAGGATTATTCTGGAGAAGCGTGGTTAGCAGAAGGCGCTACTGTCGGCTATTTGCCACAAGAGCCAGAATTAGATGTAACCTGTACAGTTTATGAAAACATAGTCAAACCTCTTCAAGATAAGTTATCTATTCTAAGTGAATTTGATGCTGTGTCTGCTAAATTTGCAGAAGAATTATCAGATGAAGAAATGCAAGATTTGATAGTGCGACAAAGTGAGTTGCAAGACAAAATAGATGCGCTTGATTTATGGGATCTTCAGCGAAATATCGAGGTATCGATGGATGCGTTAAGATGCCCTGCTGGTGATCTGCCTGTTACAAACCTATCAGGTGGAGAAAAACGTCGAGTTGCTCTCTGTGCATTACTATTACAAAAACCTGATCTATTACTGTTAGATGAACCAACTAACCATTTAGATGCTGAATCTGTCGCGTGGCTTGAGAAGCATTTACAAAACTACAAGGGAACTGTTGTGCTGGTCACACATGATAGATACTTTCTTAATAATGTCGTGGGCTGGATTCTAGAATTAAATCGTGGTACCTGCTATCCGTTTGAAGGCAATTATTCTGAATGGCTAACTTTCAGAGAAAAACGTCAAGAACAAGAAGACAAGAAAGATTCAGATAGAAAACGGTTACTAGCACGAGAATTGGAATGGATACAACAATCGCATCGTGCGCGTCAAGCGAAGAGCAAAGCGCGTATCAACGCTTATAATGATCTTGTGAATCAGCAAAAACAGAATGAAGCTCATTACGACACATCCGTGTTGTACATACCACCTGCATCCAGATTAGGAGATGTAGTACTAAGAGTAGAAGGCTTAACAAAAAGATTCGACGACAAATTACTGTTTGATAATTTATCATTTACACTACCTCCCGGTGGTATCATTGGAATTATTGGCGCTAATGGATCCGGCAAGAGCACATTGCTGAAGATATTATCAGGGCAGGAGCAAGCAGATAGCGGCAATGTTACGCTTGGGGAGACAGTACAACTCGGCTATGCAAAACAGGGACGAGATACTTTAACGAACAAAAAAACCGTATGGGAAGAAATTTCTGGCGGCAACGAAGAACTTACCTTTGGGAATGTTCGTATTCCAAGCAGGGCATACGTATCCCATTTCGGGTTTCGTGGAACTGACCAGCAGAAACATGTAGGTAAGCTATCTGGTGGTGAACGCAATAGAGTTTACTTAGCACAAGTTTTAAAAAGTGGTGCTAACCTACTATTTTTAGATGAACCGACGAATGATCTAGATTTAGACACTCTAAGAAATTTAGAAAATGCTCTGCTGAGCTTTGCCGGATGCGCTGTAATTGTAAGCCATGACCGTTGGTTTCTTGATCGCATTTGTACTCACATCATCGCGTTTGAAGGTAACAGCCAAGTTGTATGGCATGAAGGATCTTTCAGCGATTATGAAGAAGATCTGCGTAATAGGTTAGGAGTGACAGAAATAGTCCCCCATCGTATAAAATATAGAAAGTTTGGATTATGAGAAAAAAAAATATCTTGGACCTAATCGATCTTTACGATGCTTTTTTGGTAGATATTTATGGTGTAATATTTGATGGTGCAACGCTATATCCTGGAGTACTGTCAACGTTAGAATCTCTAAAAAAAGCCAATAAAAAAATAGTCATTGTTTCTAATAGTACTCAATTAGCGGCAGATGTAATGTTTGCTTTTATGCAAAGAGGATTGGAAGAAGGAAAACACTACGATAGCATAGTAACCTCCGGAGAACTATTGCGGCGCACATTGATAGATCATATCAACATTTTCCATGAAAAAATTGGGACAGTAGCACATAAGGTTAAGTGTATGTTTATGGGAAATGGTGCTATTTTTTCGGATACCCCTATTTGCAAGGTAGATGCATATGAAGATGCAGATTTTCTATATGTTGGAGTTCCACGTACTCCGTATGGTAGTGTACAATTAGATAATTTATATGATAAAAACGGCAATCTATTGACAATGTCTCAGGCACTGACTGCAGATTGGAACAATTGCTATGATCAAAATGGGATAGATGTTTTAAAATATTTCTCTATACAATTAGAGAGCTGTAAAAAACTCGGAAAGACTTTGCTTGTAGCAAATCCTGACATATTTGTATATCACAATACAGATGGCAATAGCTCTCCATCCATGACACAAGGAGCTATAGGTGTTCACTATCAACACATGGGAGGCAATGTTGTATATTTTGGAAAACCTTTGCCAGATATTTTCGAATTCGCCATGCAATATGTAGGCAGCTGTAGACGAATTGCTATGGTTGGAGATACACCATGGACAGATATTTCAGGAGCAAACAACTATGGCATTGAGTCTATAATGACAATAACTGGTATTCCACAAGCCTATATTCAGCATTGCGGAACCAATATAGAATGCATAGATGATGTACTAAATCAGTTATTTGAACAAATAGCTCCTGATATGAGCGTTACAGATTTAAAAGATTTTAAACCTAATTATATTTTAGATAGTTTTGCGTCAATATAATTTCGGTATTATACAATCTTTAACAATCATGATATACCATACAGCTCATAGGGTGATATATGGTGAATGATGTTGATAGTTTGTAATTTGCTCCTTTTATTGAGTTTAACACGTTGCGCTTTGGTTGATGATTCCTGTATTCAAGACAAAGCAAACGAAGTAGAGATGAAATTGGCTCGTCACTTTTCCAGCGGTGGCGCAGGGGATGTATCCTCACTGATTAAAGAAACAAAAGCAGTCGCTAAACAGTTACGAACGCAATGTGATGTAGAAAGAGCTAATCGCTTCGATTCATATTTGGATGTATTGATGTACGGCAATCACACAATAGATGAATCGATAAATGATACATTAAATCTGGTAAAAAAAGCGCAAGACCCATGTCATGTATGTAAATAGCACTTTAATACCTATGTTTCCAGCTAAGACCAACTTCTCCTGCGGTATTAGCCTTTACCGATATAGTTGGACTTAGCGATAAATCTACATCAAGTGTTGTATTTTCGTCTTTTTTGTTCACACTTATATAGATATTATCACTTAGGTATTTACCTGCACTAATTTTCAATTTATTCGATGCATTTCTATTATTTTGATATAGCCCATTGTTTTCGTTTACTGAAGAAAAAGAAATCGTATCAATAATACCTAAATTACGAAATGAATTTAGTAACGAAAAAAGGTAACCTTGCCGTTTCAAACTCGCAGCAACATGAGCCAATTGTGCTGCCTCCATAACACTAAGTTGCTGAGGTTCTTTTCCAAACAATAGTTGAGCTATAATTACGTCTTGGGTACACGGTGGATTAGACGATAAAGACAATGAGCTCCCCTTTATAGGACTACTACGCACATCAATATTAATCATAATATTTCCGAAATTACGACGTCCCGTTAAGTGAATTTTGGGGAGATAAGGAAATTCTTCAAGGAATGTCACAGCACCAGATACAAAACGCATACGTTTACCAAATAGATCTAAATGCCCCTTGTCCAACCGCAAACTACCTGCAAGCGTACTACATTTATCTTGATTTGATAACAACCTCAAATCCCCCATTAAAGAAATATCAAACATATTTCCAATTACATTAATCCGCTTGCAGTGCATCAAAATATTATATGTAAAAAATTCAGAAGATAGTTCTTGTTTCTGGGCCGGCTGTATATGTATATCATTCTCAACTACTAAGGTTTGATCGATCTCCACAGTATCATCATTTTCATAAGACATTTTAGCTCGTAATACATCAACTTCTCCTGTAAGAGACATATCATTAATCGGACCAAACATCTTACCATGACCAGTTAGTTGACCTTTAATAGTTTCCCCGTTCAACAAATAGAACCTATCGAATTTAATATCCAAACTCGCATCAATATTGGGTATCATACCATCCCAGAAAAAACGTCCCTCGCCTGTCGCCTGTGCTTTACCTCCATATTTATCCTGAAAATACGCCTTTTTAACATTTATAACATGATCATTCCCAGATAATTCAATCGCACCATTAGTTAGTAAAATATCCCCCACGGAAATATGTGCTCCGTTCCATCGCGCATACCCTGTTAATTTAGGATTCTGCAGAGATCCTGTAATATTGATGTCACAATTGACATCTCCACGCAAATTACGCCTATCAGGTAGTTCTAATACATCTTGCAAGCGTACATTGCCAGATAAAGAGCAACTCACATCACTATTTGTTCCTAGCAAACTACATGCACAAGACAAACTTAATGGGTATGCAAAGCAGATATTCAAAAGACTGGTTTTCCCTTTCAAATATCCGGATATTTTTATGTTATTATTGCTTAATTCGCTTGAGAGGTTGATTACATTTTTCTTAGCACCACATCCTGTACATGTAAAATCTGCCTTACCGACCCAACGTCCATCTTCTAAATGTAACTTCCATGATCCGTTCAATACACCTATGGGATATTTTCTATCAAATATGTGTCCAAGTTCTGCCAATGAAATATTCCGACAATTGCCATCAACCTTACCAGAATCATAACAAAAAACAACTTGACCCTTTTTCTTCGATAATAAGTCGATTGTTCCTTTTAACAATTTATTTCGGTAGTCACACGTGACATTACGAAGCATCAGACGTTGTTTTTCATTTCCATAACTTCCGCGATTGAGAATAATTTTATCGCCCTCGATCGTCCCAGTTAGCCATAAAGCTAACTTTTGCTCGCTCTTTCCTTGCACTATCCAACGTTCATTAGTAGCTTGCGCTTTAACCGATAATAGTTTTCCTACAGAGGATTCAATCATCTTACACGCAATATGTATACTGCTTGAATCTTTCTGTAGATCGATATCATGCAAAACAATTGAGTCATTATATACAAGCTTACTACTAGAAGCTCTTCCTATAATATTTCCAGAACAATATTCTATATGCCCAGATCCTGCCCCGCTAATTGGAATCATCTGTTTCCAAAAATCTAATTGAGAAAAATTGAAATCAAAAGAAACGCAATCAATTTTATTCAGATTAATCGGTTTGGTCAGATTTACTTTTCCTTTCCTACTATCTAACGTTAGCTGTGTAATACTAGCTGCATCTAGATCCACTTTTGAAGATAAAGTAAAATCATCACCTCGTAACAATAAATCTACATTATCCTCATTATGTATCACTGAAATAGTTTGCAGTTGATGCCCGCCTATATTAAGCCAGCCAATATCGCCTTCCAACATAGAACCATATTGATAAGTAATTGTTCCCAATTGATCAGATCCACGCCGAACATGCATACTAAACGGTTTATTCATTTGTAATTGAACTACAACATTAAGATCGTTCAAATCAGCATAAACAACACGCTTCAACTCTTCTGGAATTTCAACAAAATTTATAGGAATATTCAAAGTACAGTTCTGATCTATACAGCTTATATTGCCATTGCCGCATATATCGTAATTCTTCCATTTGATACTTAACAAATCAATAGATATGGCATCTAAAAGATCCGTGCTGCTTAAACGAGCATGTGCTGACATCACATCTCTCATGACAAAATCTATATAAGCATGCCAAACACGCTGTTTATAGCTAAACCTCATAGTAAATTGTCGGTCCAGCCCATACCAACATTTTACTTTTCCCTCACCGGCTCTATATGTAATATCAGATAAAGCACATATAGCGCCAATTTTAATGTTCTTTATCGATATCTCACTCCGATGAATAATTTCACATAACCAACCGGGAACCTCTGACAATACATGAAAAATATTTGTGCTGGCAGAATCATTACTGTGCAGACAGTTGTTATCATAGACTATTTCTTCTACGCTAACACATGGTTTCGTCCAACTCCAACGAATGTTTACATTACGTATCAAATATGTTTTTCGCCCAGCCTCCTCATAGCAAAATTCATCAATATGATTCAAGCTCATATTTTTTACAGAAATACCATGCGATGCTAATTGTTGCTTCAAATAGTTCGGGAACATGCGCGTCATGTAGTATACACAAGCTGCAAAACAAAATATCAAGAATAGACTTATAATTGACCGTTTGATATTGAAATGCAAAAAGCTTTTCATCAAAATGCCTGTCCCAAACTCATCATGAAACGTACCCGAGAATCTACATCAGATCTACGATGCACCGGAAAAGCAAAATCAAACCGAATAGGTCCAATTGATGTAAAATATCTCACGCCCACTCCATACGAAAAAAACCACCGTTTCCTAGGCAAGTGATGAAACACTTTTCCGCCATCAAAAAACAACGCTCCACCTATTGTCGAGGTAACTTTTCTTCTCAGTTCTGCGTTAAATTCCCAAGAATACTTCCCTCCTATTGGAATACCATCTGATAAACACGTAGCCATTTGATTTGCATATCCACGCACAGAACTACTCCCTCCACAGTATACCCTTTTATCTAGTGGAATACCAAAACTAGAACAACCAAATATATTATGTCGTTCAACGTTAAATGCAAAAACTGTCTGCTTTACATCATTAAATGAATAGTTGTATGCAAAAGCAATATCAAGCCCTAATAATCTATTTGTTGGCATTTGCCATATACGAGCATAATAGCTGTTGATAGTAAAACGATAGCCCTTAGTAGGATCTAGTAAGCTGTCTGTTTTATCAAACACTACTCCAAATGGAATTACTAATGCTTGGTAATGACGATCATTCCAAAAGCCGTAGTCGATATCAACATAGTTCTGCTCATAACAACAACCTATGTTATATACAAGATTTTTCCATCCCGGCTTGGAAAACACAAAACCATAATGATCCACCTTCCGAAAAAATGCATTTGTAAGTTCTTGCTTACGAGAAACCTCATATGTAATGCTGCTATCATTAAACAAAAAATCAGGCTGCATACAAGAAATCATAAATCCATAATCGGTATGCCTTTCGCCTAGTCTGATTGGCATACATTCTAATTCTGTTTCAAGCTTTTCACCTCCGCCAAATGCATTAAAACGAGTCCAAGAAAAACGAGTTATTACTGTACCAAATTTATTCTGACGAGTATTAACCTTGTTGTTGCGTTCTGTTGAATAGAATATACTGGCATTCAACATATGCTTTTTTTCCTCTTTTACCGTAAGAGCTATCGGTACTATTCCATTCTGAGCCCTACCCTCTTCTATCTTAATTTTGGAAAAAATTTGAGTAGAGTGAAGAGCTTCTTCCGTTTCCTTGATTTTGCCTATATCAAATATCTTGCCCGTCCGCCAACTAATTCTATTTCGAATAAACTGATCATCAATACCGTCAAACGCATGAATCGTAGTATCCCCAAATACCACCTTCTCGCCAGGATCAATTTCTAGCAATAACAAAACCTTATTCCTATCGTATAAGACTCTCAAACGCTTTTGTATTACCGTAGGTGCATAATATCCTGACTTTTTCAAGTCCAATAATGCATCATCTATGAAACCAACAATTTCGTTGATAGATGCTTTAATCTGTTTTGATCGTAATTGCAAAATATTTCCATACCTCTCGGTAAATTTTGCGTCATGACCAGTATAAACAACATGCACATTTAACCCAAAAATACGGTTTAATTGGACTTTTAAAACCACATTCACCGTATTATTCTCAGCTTTATTTAGCTTGCATTCTACTACAGCATTGTAATAACCAGCGATATGCAGATCTCTTTCTAATGACTCGACATCTTTTGCTATTCGCTCTTTTAAAGCATATATATTAGATACAATTTCCCCCTGCTGCTTGAAAAGTCTAAGACCTTCTATTTTTGCTTTAATCTCTGAACCGACAATCATTTCGGATAAGCTATTTAACAATCCAGCATCGGTTTCAAGTTCTAATTGAACAGAATAATGAAAATCATGCCAATCATATTCATCATCCGCAATGGACATCCAGATAAATGTACAAAACAGTAGCAAGTAGCGTTTCACATCCATTTGTCCTTTACCTGCTGCCAATTCCCTTCCATAATCCCCAAACGCACATCCTCCATTAATCTATTCATAAATCTTATGTTATGTAGAGTTATAGCGGATAATGCCAATAGCTCGTTTGCTTTTAATAAATAATGTAGATATGCTCGTGAAAATTGACGACAACATGGACAATCACAATCTTCTTCTATTGGACGATCATCATCTGCGTATTGAGATCTTTTTAAATTAATATGTTCTCTTTCATAACTATCCCTTGCATTAGGCTTCACTAAAGCGCCACCATGCCTGGCAATACGAGTAGGATGCACACAATCAAATGTATCTATCCCCTTCTCCACACCTGCAAAAATGTCTCCGATACAGCCTATGCCAAGTAAGTGAATAGGACGATCTTTCCGCAATGTATCTAACGCCATGTCTACGACTTCATACATTTGTGCTTTCGATGACCCCAATGTTCCGCCAATAGCAGTAGCAAAAAAATCGTTTTCATTTACAAATTGAGCACTACGATGTCTCAAATCTGGGTATACACCTCCCTGCACTATGCCATATAGTGCCTGACTATCATCATCCTCACGCTTAAACTCCTCCAGAGAACGTGTTTCCCACCTATGAGAACGCTCCATAGCATGCTCAGTATAGGCTTTATCGCCGTGAAACGGTGTACACTCATCGAAGCTAACAACAAAATCTACACCAAATGCTCGTTGCAACTGAATAGATCTCTCCGGAGTCAACAACTGAATCTTTCCATCCCAATATGAACGAAAATAAGCGCCGTCTTCGGTAATTTTTTCCAAAGTAGAAGTCGCATTACGCTTTCCTTTGATTTCATCAGCAACAGACCCATGGCCCAAACTAAAAATTTGGAATCCTCCTGAATCTGTAAGCAAAGGTCCATTCCATCCCATGAACTTATGCAAACCACCTCGTTCACGAATATAATCTGATCCAGGAAAAACAGACAAATGATAGGTATTGGATAACACAATTTGTGTGCCGACTGCACGAAGTTGATCAGGACTAATGCCCTTTACGCTCGCTTTTGTCCCGCAAAAAATAAATGCAGGCGTTTGAATTTCACCATGAGGGGTTCTTATAACACCTACTCTTTTTAGTCCTGCGCATTTTAAAACTGTAAATGAAAAATTCTTATACATTAGACCTACCAATAATTAAACTATTTATACATCTCACGAATGGCACACATAACATAACTATACTTAACCGCAACAAATATGATGGTACAATATAAGTAGTTGAAAGAACAGACCAACTTACCGGATTTTCTGCAAGTATTACCCATGCTAATAAAGAAAAAACAAAATTATCAATAAAAGAAGATATAGCCATAGACACACATGTTCTGAATGCTAAATATCGTCCATCTAATAAACTACGCAATTGTACAAATATATGCACATCCAATAATTGACTAACCAAATATGATATGACACTAGCCAGTAAAATTCTCACACCTGGAGTAAACAGAGCAGCTAATTCAGAAGCTAAATTTGCACAATCCTCTTCATATTGAACTGTAGGATGCTGTATAGCAATCAACATTACAATAACAAAAAACAAATAAGACACAAACCCAATCCATACATTGCGCTTAGCACTTGCTGCACCATAATGCTCTGTCAGAATATTATCCACGGCAAAAGTTGTTGAAAACAATACGGTACCTAACGCAACAGGCTCATTCCAAAAAGCATATTTCGTCAATTTGAGCACCTGAATATTCGCTGCAATTATCGATACAGACGAATAAACATAAAGACCAGACTCGCCAAAATATTTAGCAAACACAGCGATGCCAATAAAACATACGACCAATGTCAGTAAGCTCAACAACTCTGGCATTTTATGCTAACTCCAATTGCACATCGCTAGCCTTTGCAATTTCCGGCGCTAGTTCCACCTTTTTTCCCACAATAATCACTATATCAGATAAAAACGGAAACATTTTCAATAATGACTGATCTATTGTACTGCATTCCATATCGAAATTATAAGGCCATATTTTCAATTTTCCGTCCAAACCACATAATCTAGTGATAGATAAACTTCGTTTTATAAAATGATGGACTATTTTTTCTACGGAATTAGCTCGTATATTTTTATTGATTATTACAGCTATAAATACACCATTTGGACTTAATACTCTCAGATACTCTATCAATACCTGTTCTAGATGAGGAGTATATTCAAGATGATGCAGTGCTACTATACTATCCCATGTGTCTGATACAAATGGCAACAAAGTATCATTAGCGACTATTGTTCTAAATGGGCGTATTTCAGGCCATCGTTTATACTCATAACTTTCTGGAATTGCATAAAATAATCCGTGAGGATCTAGCATATTAAGATAGCGGCCACCATATCCCATCAGCAAACGTTTTTCTCCACCCATCAAGCCGTTCACAACATCTGATACCTTCTGCATGAGCATTTCTCCTGCAGGGTAATTATAGAATCCATCCAAAAAAGCAATATTTAAATATTTCATAATCTATGTTATATACTATCATACACTTGAGTGTATAGACATTTTAGGAGGATTTAGTGACTAGAATAGGATTGATTAAGGAAATCAAGAAAATTTATCCTTATATAGATCGAGTTGATGTAGAAAGAATAGTGGCAATTGTGCTTGACACAATTTCTGGAGAGTTAATTGCAGGTAATCGTGTTGAACTACGAGGATTTGGTGCGTTCTTTTTGCGTCAAAGGAATCCCATGAAAGGTAGAAATCCAAGAACTGGAGAAGCAGTTGATGTAGATGCGAAAAAAACGATCGTATTCAAGGCGGGAAAGCAAATGCGAGCTCTTATCAACAGTACCACATCAGATGAAACAAATGAGTAATGACATATGAACTGGCTGACTAATTTCGTACGTCCTAAAATCCGAGCTCTCATCGGGAATGATGTTCCGGATAATCTGTGGGATAAATGCTCGAAGTGTGGCCAAATGATTTTTCAAAAGGAATTGAAAGCTAATTTCCGTGTTTGTCCTCACTGTAATAATCATATGTATCTGTCTGTAGACGAGCGCATCGAGATGTTGTTTGATAAGGGTACATTTGTAGAGATTACCAATAAGCGTATTGTACTTGATCCGTTGAAATTCAAAGATACGAAAAAGTACGTTGATCGTTTAAAGCAATATAAAGAAAAAACAAAACACAATGATTCTGTTGTTGCCGGCTACGGCCAAATTGGAGGCAACAAGATAGTAGTGCTGTTCTTTGATTTTGAGTTTATGGGTGGCTCAATGGGAACATATGTCGGAGAGCTTTTCATAACCGCGGTCGATTATGCCGTCAAAAAGGGATGCGCTTTCATGGTGGTTCCATGCTCTGGAGGCGCTCGTATGCAAGAGGGAATCTTCTCTCTCATGCAAATGCCACGCACAACTGTAGCCGTCAATAAACTAAATGAAGCAGGATTACCCTACATAGTGCTTTTGACCAATCCTACGACAGGAGGAGTCTCCGCTTCTTTTGCTATGTTAGGTGACATTCACATTGCGGAGCCAGAAGCAGTTATCGCATTTACAGGCCCCAGGGTAATAGAAAGCACTATTCGAGAAAAACTGCCAGATGGATTCCAACGATCTGAATATCTACTGAAGCATGGAATGGTAGATATGGTAGTAGCGCGTAAGGAATTAAAGGCCACCCTTTCTAATATTCTATCTCTATTAGAACAAAAGCGGTAGTAGTTTGCGCGAATTGGACTATTGAGGCGCTTCTTCGCTGAATAGTCCATCCACTGGAGTAAATATAACGACACCACCGAAAAAATTGTAACGTGAACTGTTATATACATCGTGACTAGGAGTATGCGATAGAAAACCGAATACCTCTCGAAACGGCACATTTCTGCAAAGACGTCCATCAGAAAAACGATAATTCATACTATATCGCAGATAACACTCTAAAATTAATTTAACTTCACCTTCTTGAATCGTTAAATCAGGATATATAGTAGATGGTACTGCATTAACCCTATATCTCACTCTAGAGGCAACATAGTCCTTATAAAGAATTTCAGAATGACAAGTAGCTCTCACAACATAAGCGCTCATCATCCATTTTACGCTTGCCCTACCATTGGGCTCCCCCACAACATAATACATATAACATTCCGGATAAAATCCAAAAGGGAAATAATATTCTCTTAAAGGTATGACAGATCTACCCGGGAACACAGATAAACATGCCGACTGCAAAGCGTATGCGCAATCTTGCAAAGTGATAGATTTGTCTGACCGCTGCTGCGACATTGTCTGTAAAATTTGCACCATTTCCTGCGACAAAAACTGCATCTGTTTCTGCCATCTCTGTAATTTTGGTAAATCGTGAAGATAATAAATTAGAATAAGAAAAACGGGAATTGAAAATGCTATCTCTATTAAAATAGCTCCTTTTTTTCTTCCAATAATATGTGAGAGATACCAACTGCGTTTTGCCTTAGAGGCAGTTGCCCCCCCCCCCTATTTGTCAATTTCTTTAAATAATCTCTAATCATAATACTGCCTCCTTTTTCTAGTCCGCTCTACTCATAAAACAACTCAACAAATTAGAACAGTCACTAAAAGCCTCGCTGTACACCTTTTTTTTGAATGATACGATGGCATTCAGCAATTCATCCACTGCCATCCATTTCCAGCGACGAAACTCTGGATGCTCTATATCAAGGCGAATCTCTGATTCATCTCCACAAAATTGCATGAAACAAAATTTCTGACGTTGTCCATGCCATCTAATATTTCCATACTTATGTCTCATCTCCTGAAGTACATTATCTGGAAATAGATACTCATAGCTCTTCTGAGAAAAACCCAACAATTTTGTAGAAACTATACCTGTTTCTTCATACAATTCTCGCCTGGCTGCCTCCTCAACATTTTCGCCTGCACCAATACCCCCCTGAGGCAGCTGCCACGCATTTGGCACATCATAACGCTCTCCACACCACAATCTACCAACTTCATTCAGTAAAACAATAGTCACACCATCACGTATGATTTTGCTCATCAGCGCCCCGCAGTGATCGGACCAACAACAATCTTATCAGGCAACCGTTTGAAAAAATCATAGACTTGATCAGAAGACACCAACCACGCTTCTCCTTCTTTGAATTCACGTGATACCTGCTGATCAAATATATTAGTCGCAGTCAAATATACCAACTGCTCCTCTTGTGAAATCTTCTGCAGCATAGTACTTTTGGGGAGAAAATCAAAAAAAGCTAGTCCACGACTACTTAACTCACTCGCAATCTCTCTCATATCTTTAGAGGATTTAGTTAACAAGGTTGGATTGGTATTAGCAACTCCAACAGCACCTCGAACCATAGCAAGTAACTGTAGTAATTTTTGTCGCGTGTCGTTAGAGTTAGCCATGAATGGAGCAATATGCTGAGCCGAACTAGCAATCACCGTTTGCTGTGTTGGTAATTGCAGAAAAAATTCATGACCGTTTTCTAATAAAACACGAGCATATTCTTCTAACTTCTCGCTATTACACGGCATAATAAAGGTAATCTTCTTTTTGCCGAGAAAATTCATTAGTTTTTGTAAATCCTGTTCGCCATGTAATACAACAGCTACACGCAGACAATTCTTTTCTACAGATTTAGCTGCATAATAATCTAAAACCTTTTCTCCATCTGGAGATATCCTGGGCAATGTACCATCAGCTGTTACTTCATATAACTGCTTAGCATGCACATCCGAAGGTTTTTCTTGTGGCACCTGTGCATCTATATATTCCATGATCACATCCTTACTTGGATGTAACCGACACCGAAATACATCCTTGTCTCGCACAAGATAATGACAAACTTCCACCACAATCACAAATGCAATAAAACAGCAGAAGAATATGCACCAAACCGTTCTTAAATTAATTTTCATGCCGCAGTTTCTCCATAATCTTCACTACATCAAAAGCTTTACCTAATTGATAATCTTTTACGACACGCTCTTTAAGTGACAACGACCTATAACTAATTTCATCATCTTCATCTATTTCTTGCTTATCTTTTTTATCCTGCTTGCTAAGCGCGTCTAATGCTTTCCGATTTTCCTCGTCTGAAAACTTCTTATTTTTCGCATGCTTATCAGCATCTAATGCATTTACAAAAAACTCCTCTCTAACTACAAAGGCATGATTCAACTTTTTCACCAGTGCATAATCTGCTTCTATATCCGGCTTAATTCCATTGGCTTGTATACACTCTCCACTAGGCGTGTAATGCTTTGCAACAGTTAGTCTAATCGCCGTCTTTTCAGACAGAGGGATAATCTTTTGTACCGATCCTTTTCCAAATGATCGTGTCCCAACAATAATAGCACGCTTGTTATCTCTAAGCGCACCAGCAACAATTTCCGGTGCAGAAGCAGTTCCATTGTTTATCAATACCACCAATGGCAATCCATCGGTTATGTCCACATTATCCGCTCTAAAGCATCTGGTGTTCTCCTGTGTTCTACCACGAGTAGCGACTATCTTTCCTCCTTTGAGAAACATATTAGCAACAGCTACGGATTCATCAAGTAAACCTCCAGGATTGTTGCGTAGATCCAATACCATTCCTCTTAACTTCTTAGATCTGTTTTCTTTGATAAATTGCTTCAAACTTTTCGATGTGTTTTTATCAAACGTAGAAATCCTAACATACGCAATGTTATCCAATATCTCGGTTTTTACAGACTGTATTTTTATGATCGCACGAGTAATTTCCACATCAAAAGGAGGTTTATCTCCCCTTTTTATTTTTAATTTCACGCATGTTCCAGGTTTGCCACGTAATTTTTCCAAAGCTTCTTCAGCAGATAATCCGTTAACACACTCTCCATCTATATAAATAATAAGATCTCCGCTCTTCAGACCAGCTTTATAGGCTGGAGTGTCGTCTATTGGTGACATAATACGAATAAATCCTTCATCCATGATGATTTCAATACCCAGTCCCCCAAATTCTCCATCCGAGTGATTACGTAACGCCCTGAAATTCTTTTCATTCAAATAAGATGAATGAGGATCTAATGATGCCAATAATCCGGATATGGTTTTTTCTGTTATCTGAGGATCTGATAATTCCTTAACATACTCCCCTTTTACCAATCCTAAAATTAACTGCAAAAATACATGATATTGCATCTCCGGCGGCACATCCTTTTTGATGTTATCCGGAATAATAATGCCACTCTCTTCTTCGCATTTCTCATGCAACAAATCATCAGATGGTACTTCCAATGATTCTGCAATATTATCAACATCAAACGCATCTTGTGATGAAGAACCAGCATCAACAAAACCACACAATACGATTCCACCAATAAATATACCAGCCTTTAATTTGCTTATCATACGTTCTTTTCCTTTTCTAGTGTTTTAACAAGCCAATGACGCGGATCCAACGGCTCGCCTGATTTCTTGAGTTCCATTCTAATGAGAGTATCCTCAGCACTTCCCATTTTTCCTATATAATCTCCAGCTGCAAGTACATCTCCTGTTGAAGCAAAAGCATTGGTAATACCATAGAGAAATATTCGATATTCCCCATTACTGATAATTATCATATTACCAAAGTTAAGAAACTTTCCCGCAAACACAACCTGACCATCTGCAGGGGATGTCACAATGGCACCCGGACGAGTACGAAACGCCATGTAATAGATCATTTGTCCATTATCACCTTTATCTCCAAATTCATTTACAAGCGTCCCATTAACAGGATAACTGATCGATAAATCTGTAGAGACTTTCGTATTTTTCAAAACACCTACTGTGTTTTCTGCTTCCAATTCTGCATCAAGTTCTTCAATACTTTCAGCTTTGTGTGCAATGTGATACACAACATCTTTCTGAATAACATTATCAACTCTACGACCAGATATCTCCGTACCTAATTGATTGATCTCCTCAGAAATAGAATTATAATCTTCTGAAATCTTGTTTATTTCATTCTGCAAATTCTTCTTTTCTGATTTTACATTTGCTATCTCTATATTCCATTTATTAAGCTCAGCACTAATAGTTCTAAAATATGCTGTAAAATTCTTGATCAAAATAGAAGCTCTAACGAAATTGTTCTCATCTCCTTTTTGAATAATCGTTAGAATTTCCGAAAAACGTTGTATACTGAACAAAGTAGTAAAACAACGAGCCAATATGTTGTAAGCATTGCGTAATGCAGGTGCAGATCCTTTTTCCTTTTGCAAAATAGCAGCAAACTTCGCTTCCAGCTCAACCAGACTTTTCTCCAACGTTTGAGCTGATCGACACTTATCTCGCATATCTTGAGTTTGCAAAGACTCTACAGCACCACAAACATCACTTATATACACCATCAGAATAGAAAATATGATCTTCATCAATTATTCCTAATTTTCCGTCCAACAGAATAATATCTGAATCCCGCAGATTCAACCTCTGATACTGTATATATATTGCGCAAATCAATTATAACGGGATTTCTTACCTTGTTTCTTAGCTCATGTAGGTTCAAAGCTCGAAATTCTGACCAGTCTGTAAGTATGACAATTGCATCTGCATTGTCACAGCAGCTGTATACACTCTCATCTAAACGCAATGTTGGAAATATCTGCTTCGCTTGCTCAGAAAAAGATGGATCATATATGCGCATAACTGCTCCCGCTTCCATGAGTGCCTGTACAATCTCAACACTAGGACTATCACGCATATCATCAGTATTTGCTTTAAATGTTACTCCTAAAACAGATATGTTTTTATCTTTCACAGAATTGCCGCAAGCAGATAGAATCTTCTCCACCATTTTTGAACGACGTAGCTCATTAGAGCGAATCGTCTCGCTTACAAGAGGCATAGATACGCCTATTTTCTCCGCAAGGCTCTTGAGCGCTTTAGTATCTTTAGGAAAACATGACCCACCATATCCTGGTCCAGCTTGCAAAAATTTGTCACCAATACGCTTATCAAGTCCCATAGCTAATGCTACGTCATTTACATCTGCACCACACACCTCGCAAAGATTAGCTATTTCATTAATAAAAGTGATCTTCATTGCTAAAAATGCATTCGATGCATACTTAGATAACTCCGCAGTTTCCAAACTAGTAAACTGTATGGGGATATTAAACACATAAAGAGGACGATATAAAGCTGTCAGTATCTTTTTCACCCTCTTGCTTTCAATTCCTAATATAATCCTATCAGGGTGCATAAAATCTTCAACAGCTGCGCCTTCCTTCAAAAATTCAGGGTTAAATGCTACCTCTAATTCTACACCATGTTGTCGAAGAAATTCTTTCACACTACGAGTAGCTCCAACTGGAACTGTAGATTTTATCACTAAAATAGCATCCTGATTAACTGTCGGAATAATCTCCTCTACAGCTTGAAAAACATACGATAAATTTGCGCTACCATCAGGTTGAGAAGGTGTACCAACAGCAATAAATATCACGTCTGTATGTTTAACCGCTTCTGCTATATCATCGGTAAATACCAAACGCCCCGCTTGCATATTCTTCAACATTAACTTTTTCAAGCCAGGCTCAAATATGGTCGGCTCACCATTTCGTAAACAAGATACCTTGTCTTGATCTTTATCTACACAAGTAACATCAAAACCAAACTCTGCAAAACATACTCCGGATACTAATCCGACATAGCCTGTCCCAACTACCGTAATTTTCACACTCTTTCTCCTATGAACCTGTCTATCACATACCGCAGGGTACTATTACAATTAGCTACATGTAGTGTTGCAGCTAGCAAACCTTCTTTTGAACCGCAATCAAAACGCTTGCCACTGATAAGAAATCCTTCCAATCCGCAAATGCTAATCATTTTCTCAAGAGCATCCGTCAGCTGAACCTCACCATTTACTCCTGGAGATAAGTTTTCTAATACACCGAAAATCTCAGGAGATAACAAATATCTTCCTATAATCGCAAAATTGGATTTGGCCGCTCCTACAGATGGTTTTTCCGTCACCGACTTAGCAAAAATAACTGACCCTTCTTTACGCTCAACATCTATTATACCGTATTTATCTACGTCAGAGCGATCAACCTCCATCGTAGCCACCATGTTAGCACCATTGTAATGCTCACTCATCTCTCCAATACATGATTTACTGCCCACGATAAAATCATCTGCAGATAAAACCGCAAAAGGCTCATCGCCTATCAGATCCCTAGCGCATAACACAGCATGTCCAAGCCCCTTCGGCTCATTTTGCCGAACATAACAGATGCTGCTTATTTTAACAGAAAAACAGTCGCGATGACTAAACATATAATCAAAATAGTCCTCTATCGCTGCTTTACCATGCCTCGTTACCAGAATAAACTGCTCTATTCCAGCCGCAACCGCCTCCTCAAATGCATAATGAATCAATGGCTTATCAAGAATACCCAGCATTTCTTTAGGAATTGCTCTCGTAATTGGAAAAAACCTAGTGCCCAAACCACCTACGGGAAAAACAGCTTTACGGATTCTCATTCAAACTCCAGACCAATTAGCACTATTATCATAGCCTGCAATCTCTTTATAATCAACAAATACAAAAATCGTAAGGAAAAGTATCTTATATCATTTCCCAATAGATCGTACTTTAACCATATCACCTTAATTATTTTGATAAAATCATATATAATGATTCTGATGACACTAATAATAATATTCCCACCTTTCATCTGATTACACAGATCAAACAGACAACTTATATGCTATTTTCATTTTTTTTTCGTCTAATTAACCATTTATTAATCATATGAAGCGTAAAATGTAGGTAAGTTATTTTTGGAGGATAAAATGAAGAAACTAATGATCGGATTAATATTAGCTGCGGGCTGTCTTACCGGCGATATACACGCAGGCCTGTTGACAGATAACAAGGATACTGTCACTGCCTATAAAAACGGTATAAACCAGTATGTCAAAGCATATGCGAAAGTATATATGGCCGCATGCGATGCCATCATAGAAGTACTGAATAATTTAAAGAAGAATCAAGCAAGCTACAAGACAGATGTCACAGCAGATATTAAAGTTGTTAAGCTGTTCAAATCAGCATTTACAAATGTCTATCATCGCAAAAAAGAGAGCACAATTACATCTTCTTTTGCAAAATGTACAGGACAGTTGCAATCTGTAGCTAAGATGATGGCTGCTCCTGCGGGTGGAGTAGGAGAAGGAAATATTCCTGTATACTTCAAAGATGCTATAGTTGCGCTTCTTGCTGCCTTGCCTGTACCAACACAAACAGCGCAAGCGGGTTCTTTGGCCATCTCAACGATAAATTTGTTCAACACATTTAAAGGGTTACAATCAGGTCAACCTGTAACAGCGCCTGCTGCTGGTGCTGTTGGCGCTGCACCAGTTTCATATGCACCTGCGCCTGCTGCAGCTGGTGGTGGATGGTAACAAATACCAACCGTAGAATGCAGAATCCTGACCAGTTGTTATTTCGTCATTTCAATGATGGAATAACGACTCCCGTCAGGAGTCGATGATTCCTGTATCAATTTGCTCTTAAATTGTGTCAATATTTTCCAATGCAAAAATAAATCTGCACCATACGAACGATGTACGATTGTGAGGATCAGACGTCTTATTAGATTGTGTTCTAAGGCGTAATTAGCCAAGTTAGCACCTCCAATTATCCAAGCATCAGGATGTTGAACTAAACTTGCCTCTAAAGATGGCCATACTTCAGTATCAAGACCATCCAAAGCCTTATAAGGAACTTTTAGACTATTATACACCACATTTCTAACATCATATAAATTGGAATCTCTATGATTTTCAAACACAAATGATTTATATCCCCCTCCATATCGAAAATTGCCGTTCACATTAGACGTCCTTTTGCTATTAAAAGAAGCACCAAAATTCATATATCTTTTATCGATTACTGTTCCGCCAACATATTGGTTAACATAATATCTGTAAATAACTCCACCTATTTTGGGCAACCCATGCTTATTACGAGAAATGATACAATTCTTTCTGTTTGCTAATGCCCCATTGGGCAAAGAAAAAAATGTATTTATCCCCATCACAACTGTTTTATTCAATGTGCATTGTCGAAAATGACGTAAATCTTCAGAAAACATCCATGGCACACTTCCATTTTTCGCTAAACCAAAATCAGCATCTACTACCAAAATCATATTTGCCATGACATTCTCCGCATATACTTTTATACAACCACTAAATCAACACAAAAAACAAGCACAAAGTCAGTTTTAGGCAATCAACGTAAAACATCCAACCTGATTTTCCGTACAATGCTTCAATAATACAGCAGATCACGAAATAAAACCTCTTGCGAATAGCATGAGAATAGCAAACGAGAAAAAAATGTGTAACAATACAATAAAACTCGTAAATAATAATCTAATATTAACATTTATGTTTTACAATCAGTTCCGTAGAATAATGGGAGAAGCAATGAAAGTACTTACGATTATATTAGCCATCATGGTTTCCAGTACATCTTTTGGTACGCAGGGTGATAATACGAATTGGCATATGGATGAATCGTATCAAGATGCAGTTATCGCGATTTTTGGTCAGCTATCCACTAGTAGTGATTGCAAGGAATTCATCAAACCTGTGTTGAGTATAATATCAAAGGTATACCAACAAATGAAGGAACCTGCTAAACCTACCAAAAAAATGAAGAAATCTGCTAAATCTACCCCAAAAATGAAGAAATCTGCTAAATCTACCACTATTGATGAGAGCTTTAAAAGAGAGCTTGCAAAAGCAGTCGCAAAAGCGATATTAACAGACAGAAAGAATAACTATGAATTTGATGAATTGGAACTAAGATACATTACTCGTGTACGCGATCACTTTATTGGCCATATCTTAAAACACTTTTCAACGGTAGATGGAACATTGCCTCAAAACGGAATACATACAAGGCTGATATATGATAATAGGTCTATGAACCTAGAACATATTAAAAATGTAGTTATACCCACAATACTAAACGCAATTATTGATAAAGGTCGCATAGTTTTTGATGTGACGGGTAACACTATGACAATTAAGATGAAAGAGGATAGCGGTATACCCGTAGCACAAATTGCTAATGCAGTCTGTGGTACAATTGGGGGCTTCAAAGTAGAAGAAGTGTGTCAGAGGAAAGAGTTGGACACGGATAATATCTACTTCTTTTTTCAATTACATCTAGCGCCAACATGCAACGACACAGCACGTATATTTAGTCAATATGGAAATGACCCTCCAGATGGCAGATACGGTTCGTGTTTTGTGGATTGTAGAAGTCAATCTTAAAATATTTCAGCTAGGAAAACACAGATTGACTTGGGCGTATTTTTGCCATATCTTAATCCGTAGTTAATGTGAGGTTATGAGAATGAAAAATATATTTTCCTTGCTTTTTTTGGGAATTATGGGAACAGGGTATACTATGTCTAATATGCCCAAGCTTTGTATAGAAGAAAATGAAACAGGCAATCTGCGTCTTTATCACGATGAAGCAAAGCGTGAGCCACAGGAGTGGCGTAGGCGTTATTTGCCATTGAAGGAATCAGAGGTTGAAGCACTGTTCGATCAGTATCAGATTAATGAGTACAAAGATATTTTTTTCTATCCTGTCGTAGAAAACATAGATGGCGAGCTATCTGCGCGATGCGAAGATGGAGATTTGGTCTTAATCGATAAGTATCTTAATAACGTGAAGATAGCGTTTGATCTGTTTCAAAAGTTCGACAAGGATCAGGAGTTTGTAAATCTATTTTTTAGTCGTTTTAGAGCTGGAATGGGTGGATGGGTAATGGACACTGGAACGAAGGTTAACTCAGGAAAAATTTCAATAGATAAGGCACATTTGACCCATGTTGTATATGAAATAGATAAGATGTGGCCTAGGCAATATGATTCGTTATCTGAATGGGGACCATGGGAGATATTCGACACATATAAACGTTGGTACTTGGATGAAGGGTTTGAAGAATCTGAAGAGTATAAATATATTTATGCTACTGTTGTGCAGGCACTATCCGAAGGGGTTCCTATTGCTTCTGCAGAGGAGTCTGACAAGCACTGAGTTAATATCAGCTTAAGATCATGAGGCCCCTTAAGGGACTTGCTATACCAAAATGTAGTCTTGTGCCAATATGCGTTTTTTATGATTTTTGAGAAGCAATCTTCGCGTATTCTGCAGAATATTGATGTCAGTTTTCAAGTGTGGAGAAAGTTCTAGACGATTCTGATTATTTAGATGCTCGCCTATCGTAACCGCAAGCGATCACGACAAACACTTTACCCCTATGTTGATTTTCACGAGAAGTTTACTATTCACATTTACTCTCTTGCCTTTTGTTAGTACAATTTTTAAGATGATAGCGAAAATTTAGGAGTAATAAAAATGGAAATTTTGCTGGATAGCGCTGACTTACAAGAAATAGAAACCTATAGCGTGTTTTTAAGTGGCGTTACTACGAATCCATCTATTTTATCTAAGTATCGGGATACTGATCCTTCAGTACGTTTGAAAAGGATATGCGAGCTTGTAAATGGTTCTGTCAGTGCTGAAGTAATATCCAACGAATATGATCAAATGTTAGAAGAAGGTCGTCGATTAGCATCCATCAGCGATAACATCTGCGTGAAATTGCCTTGCACATTTGATGGATTCAAAACGTGTGAAAAGCTATCCAACGAAGGCATTGCGACAAACATGACACTGTGTTTCTCCTTACCACAAGCCCTATTAGCTGCTAATAGTGGTGCAACTTATATTTCTCCTTTTGTCGGACGATTGGATGACATAGGTCAAGATGGACTAGCTTTATTGGATGATATTGTTGAGTTGTATAGAGTAAATCAATATGAAACTCGTGTGTTGGCCGCTTCAATTCGTCATATGCAGCATATTGTACAAGCCGCGCTTATTGGAGTAGATGCTATCACTCTACCTCCTCAGTTACTCAAGCAAATGTTCCTTCATCCTCTCACGACGACGGGTCTGGAGATTTTTCAACGAGATTGGCAAAAAAAGTAATGATAAAGTTTTATATCAAAAATTACGGCTGCCAGATGAATATATATGATTCGCAGCGCATGGCAGATGCATTGACCAGCAGTGGCTATACTGCTGCATCTGAGCAAGAAGATGCAGATATTCTAATCTTCAACAGTTGCAGCATACGCTCTAAAGCTGACGAAAAGTTATTTTCTGATTTAGGAAGAGCCAGACAGAATACAACTAAAGTTCCAGTTATTGTTGTAACAGGCTGTGTAGCTCAACTCCAACATGAAGAAATCATGCGTCGCGCACCTTTTGTTAATATTATACTTGGACCACAAGACATACATCATCTACTGCATTATCTGTCAATGCCACATGACAAGTGTCTTGTATCTGTGTCTCTTGATGCAACGAAGAAGTTTGCATGTTTGCCTGATAATTATTCTTCACGAACGATATCGGAATTCCTTACAATCCAAGAAGGCTGTAATAAGTGTTGCACTTATTGCATTGTACCATACACACGTGGCAGAGAGTTTTCGCGCAGTGTCAAAGAAATAGTATCAGAATTACGCAAATTAATAGATCACGGCGTAAAAGAAGTGACTTTACTAGGACAAAACGTAAACAGCTATATAGATGAAGATTCTAATACAGATTTTGCTGGGCTTTTAGAAACAATAGCAACAACACCTGGTTTATTACGTTTACGCTATACGACGTCTCACCCTAAACACATAACGGAAGCTCTAGCACGCGCGCATCGAGATATTCCTGTACTAATGCCGTTTATACACCTACCTGTACAATCCGGATCCGACATAATTCTCAAAAGAATGAACCGCCACTATGACAGAGCTGAGTACATGGATAAAGTTGCGATGTTAAGAGAATATCGTCCAGACATAGCATTTTCTTCAGATTTTATAGTTGGTTTTCCTGGAGAAACAGATGAAAACTTTCAAGATACAATATCATTAGTAAATGAAGTGAAATTTGCTCAGGCCTATTCATTCAAATACAGTCCTCGTCCACGCACAGGTGCAGCTTTGATGCCCAATCAAATAGACGAAGATGTAAAATCAGAACGATTGCAAACATTACAAACGTTACTTGAAAATCAGCAAAAAGAGTACAATGCTCAATTTATTGGGCGGCAAGTAGAGGTGCTTATTCTAAAACCTGGTCGTTATGACAAGCAATTGGTGGGACGCACTCCATATGGGCAGGCGATAACAATCGAGAGCAAAGATTTATCAATTGGAGATGTTTGCACAGCGACTGTGGTTAATGTAGAACCACATAGCCTAATGGGGCAAATATGAACCTTGAAATTTCTATTGAAAATGATCAGTGGAATAAATATGACCTTTCTGCTATAGCAGAAACATGTGCATCATCTGTGTTTTCTCACTTACATTTAAACAACGAAAATGTGGAAATTTGTTTTCTCTTCACTGATGATGAAACGATTCAAGATTTAAACTTTAGATATCGCAATAAAAATGTTCCGACGAACGTTTTATCTTTCCCAGCAGATTCCATAAAGCAACGAGCAGACACTCGTCCCATAATTCTCGGTAGTGTCGCGATCTCATTCGAAACAACATCACGGGAATCCTGTGAACAAAACAAACCTTTTGAACATCATTTATATCATTTAATAGTGCATAGTTTGCTACACTTACTAGAGTATGATCATATAGATGATGAAAGTGCTGAGATTATGGAAACATTGGAAATCGAAATCTTAAGAGGATTAAACATACCAGATCCTTATAAGCAGAAGGAGTGATATATGCGCAAGATTCGCAATTTTTTTGATAAAATTCTCAACAAACGTCGTCCAGAAGTTCCCTTAATTAATCAACTAGAAGACCTTATAGAATCCGATACAACTAGTCCTGAAACATGCTCAGCAGAAGATGCAAGTGAATTAGAATTAGTATCCAATGTTCTAGGCTTAAAGGATTTAACTGCTGAAGATATCATGGTCCCACGCGCAGATATTGTCGCAGCCCGAGTTGATGCAACATTAGATGAGTTTATTGATATTTTCTCTAAGAATAACTATTCCCAAATACCAATATACAAAGACACTTTAGATAATGTCGTTGGCATTGTTCGTGTGAGAGATTTTTTACCCTATATTAAGGATCCTAAACTGTTCAACATACAATCCTTGTTAAAAGAAGTCATCTATGTAGTGCCCACAATTCAACTTATGGAATTGCTAGTAGAGATTAGAAAATCCGCAAATCATATGGCTCTTGTGATAGATGAATTTGGAGGTATTGACGGACTTGTTACATTGCAGGATCTAATAGCTGAGATTGTCGGAGAAATTCAACAAAATCAGAATATTTTTCCCAATTTTATAACTCGCCCTGATGGTTCTATTATTGCTAATGCCAAAATGCTCATAAGCGAATGTGAAGCTATTCTTGGAATTGATCTCACGAAACCTTTGCTAAAAGAAGACAGTGATGAATTGGAATTTGAAACAATCGGTGGTCTAGTCATGAGTCTAGCTGGTCACATGCCAACCAGGGGAGAAATCTTCAATCATCCGTCAGGTATTGTGTTTGAAGTAATAGAAGCTTCTCCTCGATGCGTAAAACGTATTGCTGTGAAGAAATCTTCGTCATAAAATCTGCTGGTTAATCCAAATTAAATATATTTATTGTAAAGTACTCATGATAAACTTAGGAGAGTGCTGTGTTAAGTGTATTTTACCTCGTTGCTTCTTTGATACTGCTAATATTACTGGCATATCGTGGAGTATCTGTACTTATTTTATCGCCAGCTCTAGCTTTGATAACCATTTTGTTAAGCAGTGGTGACCCTATTCTCGCTACATATACTCAAATTTTCATGGTCAAATTAAGTGATTTTGCAGCAGTATATTTCCCATTATTCCTGCTTAGTGCAATATTTGGAAAAATCATGGAGCATTCTGGTTGCGCGCTTTCAATCGCGAACTACATATCAGCTAAACTTGGTTACTCTAACGCAATGTTCGCAGTAGTTCTCTCATGTGCCATATTGACCTACGGAGGGATTTCTCTTTTTGTAGTAGCATTCACTGTCTATCCAATTGCAGATGAACTGTTCAGAAAATCCGATACTCCCAAGCGTCTGATGCCCGCATGTATTGCTTTGGGATCCTTCACATTCACAATGATTGCATTGCCAGGCACTCCTGCAATACAAAATGCAATACCATGTAGATATCTGGGCACTAACACTTTTGCAGCTCCAGTCATGGGGTTAATTGCGTCAATTTTTCTATTTTCGTTGGGTATGGCATGGTTGCTTTGGCGATTAAAAATTGCCCGTGCAGCAGGAGAAGGCTATGGAACACACTCGGCAAACGCACAACAAGTTTCCACTCAAGATCTACCGAACATTTGGATAGCAGTTGCTCCAATTGCTCTCGTCATCTTAATAAATTACATCTCCATAAAATACATTATCCCCAATCTTGATACAGCTTATCTTCGCGAGGCAAAATATGGTTCTGTCGATATATCAACGGTAGCTAGCAATTGGGCAATCATAATAGCTCTATTTTGGGCAATTGTGTTTTTGATTATTACAAATATCAAACGAATTAACATTATGAAATCAATTAATGCTGGAGCACAAGATTCACTGAGCCCTGTGTTTAATACAGCATCAGTTGTGGGATATGGAGCAGTCATCAATAGTTCTGCTGGCTTTGGAATAGTAAGGGATTATATCTTTTCCATAGCTACAGGCAATCCAATTGTTGCTTCTTCTATTGTCACTGCTTTATTGTCAGCTATTACCGGATCTGCTTCCGGCGGTCTTAGTATCACATTAGATACCATGGGTGCAAAATACATAGAACTTGCAAATAGTGCTGGTGTAAGTTTAGAGCTAATACATAGAATCATGGTCATTTCGTCTGGCAGCTTAGACATCCTACCGCATAACGGTGCAGTAATAACCCTATTGGCTGTTTGTGGTCTGAGTCATAAAGATGCCTATAAAGATATGGCTATTGCGTCCATGCTACCAGCATTTTTATTTACTCTATTGATTGTATTTGGAAGTGTATTATTTGTGCGAGGATAAAATGAAAAAAGTTGCAGTTATAGGTGCTGGACAAATGGGCTCAGGCATTGGACAATTGTTTGCTATGCATGGATTCACTGTCCAATTAATGGATGTGTCATCTGTGATTTTAGAAAAAGCTAAAAACAACATCAAACGATCTTTACACAAATTGCTCGACGGAGACATACAACAAATAAACGATACAATACAGAGAATTAGTTATCATATGACACTCGAGGAATTAAGAGAATGTGATATTTTTATTGAATCTGCGTTTGAAGATTTCAACATAAAAAGCGATATATTAAGTCAACTAAGCTCTTTAATTGATCAAACTACATATGTAGCTTCAAATACGTCTGCCTGTTCAATTAGCGAATTAGCGCATCACATATCTCATCCTGAGAGATTTATAGGTTTTCACTTTATGAACCCTCCTGTCATTATGCAATTGGTAGAAGTGATTCGAGGAGAATATACATCAGATAAAACATTTGAATTTTTTTGGGAGCTCGCTCAATGTATAGAAAAAAAACCTATCGCCTCCAAAAATTCTCCTGGTTTTGTACTGAATCGCATTCTAATTCCCATGATCAATGAAGCAGCCCATGTACTATACGAAGGTGTTGCTTGCGCACAAGACATAGATGCGGCAATGAAACTAGGAGCAAATCATCCTATCGGACCACTTGCGCTTGCCGATCTAATCGGACTTGACACAACATTAGCCATATTGAAACGACTTCACAAAGAATTAAATGACTGCAAATACGCGCCTTGTCCACTACTGGAAGAAATTGTAGCGAAAGGACATTTGGGACGCAAAACAGGAAAAGGCTTCTACGAATATTCTGAGAAAAAATAGCATTACTTGCTATAAATTATTTTCAATAAGAGTTTTGAGCTTTTTGCGTTTTTCATAACGTCTTGCCGTTGACGCTGTTGGAGTATCTGACGCCTCTGGTGCTAACCCAAAAGCTGTCATCATAAATTTATGCCAAACGACAGCGGGCAATGTTCCTCCAGTAATTTTCTTATACATCGGAGCATTATCATCGTTACCAATCCATACGCCTGTTACTAATGGCGGAGAAAATCCTATAAAACTTGCATCACGACTATCATTACTTGTTCCTGTTTTTCCATAACAAGGAATTGATAATTTTGCTTTTCGACCAGTCCCGTTATTTATAACTTCGCTCAGTAGCGTTTTCATCTTCGCACATACATCAGATGATATGACCCTTTTACCTCCATTTCGACGCGCCTGATATAAAACTTTTCCTGAGCGATTTTTTATACTAATTATTCCAAACGGAACTACTTTTATGCCCCCAGTCATGGTAGCACCATATGCTGCAGTTAGTTCCAATAAACTAATCCCATCTGCACCCAATGCAGTAGCATAGGTTCTATTCAAATTGCTCGAAATCCCTAACAAGTGCGCTTTTTGTACGATCGATTCCATCCCAACCTTTTGCGCTAATCTTACTGTACATGTATTAACTGATTTGGCAAAAGCCAATTTCAATGGAATGCTACCGATACTGTGATAATGATAATTTTTGGGAGACCAATCACCTATGCGTAATGGCATATCACTTATTTCGTCATCTGGATTCATCCCATTCTCCAGCGCTTGTAAAAATACAAAATACTTAAAGGCTGAACCAAACGAGCGCAACGATAATACTCTATTAAACTGACTAATGTTGTAACTATGTCCACCAACCATTGCTCTAACTGCTCCTGTTTTGTCCAAAGCCACCAGAGCCATTTGGGATACAGAATTTTTAAAGCCATCTTTATGCAAAACTTCTCGAATTATATATGTAGCATTTTTTTGCAATCTCGCATCTAATGTAGTTCTGACAATCAAATCTTCTTTATCAGGATTCACGATGTTCTGCATTTGTTCAAACACCCAATCGGTAAAATATCGATTCTCATCCATCAGAACAGATAAATTATTATGTCTATCTTTATCTTGCATTGCATCTTGTTTCTGCCTGTCTGTTATGTAACCTAGCTTTACCATTTGATCTAAAACAAGCGCTGTTCTCTGAATAGATCGATCTTTGTGATGTAAGGGAGAATATGCTGTCGGAGATTTAAGCAATCCAATCAAACTAGCCGCCTCATATAATGTCAACTTGCTGGATTGTTTTCCAAAAAATCTGTACGCAGCAGCATCAATACCATATGTACCAGCTCCAAAATAAACTCTATTTATATAAATAGAAAGAATTTGTTTTTTCGTGAATTTTTTCTCTAACCATAACGCCAGTACAATCTCTTGAATTTTACGCTTAATTGATCGTTCTTGGGAGAAAAACAAATTCTTCGCAACTTGCTGAGTAAGAGTAGAACCACCTTGTACAACTCGTCTATTCGCAAGGTTTTTGACCAAGGCTCGTAACATACCAACAACATCGACTCCATTGTGTTGATAAAAACGATGATCCTCAATCGCAACAACTGCATCCCCAACATACTTGGGTAATTGATCGATACGTACCGCTTTACGAAATAGATCTCCATATGTGGCTAGTACCTTACCATCATACGATTCAAATACAACGCTAGCTCTGCGACCATTGGTTTCTACTTCATCTAAATCCGGAAGATCATGGATAAGCAAAATAAAAACCAAAACGCCAATTACCCCGCAAAAAACACCTGCAGAAAATAACCAACGAACCCAATTAGTATGTCGATGCGAGTCAAACCGCCGCTTAGATTTTTTAGGCATCTAAGTTAATAACATTTAATGCGTTTTCTTGAATAAACTCTTTTCTCGGTTCAACAACCTCCCCCATCAATGTAGAAAACACTTCATCCAATTCTTCAATGTGATTCATCTTAACCTGCATCAAAACCCGAGCATTTGGATCTATCGTTGTCTCCCACAATTGTTCAGGATTCATCTCCCCCAGACCTTTGTATCGACTAATAGTAATACCTTTTCTTGCTGTGGCCATAAGTGAATTTACGAACTGTATAGGAGAATTAATCGCAGTTATATCGTCACGTATTTTGAGATGGGCAACACCATCAGCAAACTGCACAAACACTTCTCTATTTAGTTCACGTACTTCTCTCAATTCGAAAATAGTTTTGGACACTTCGTATGTCTCAGTAACATTGCGTGCAGTTCTATAGAACAGCCAGTGTGTTTCTGTATGTTCAATACGCCATTTTCCACTCGCAAGTCTCTCTAAATAACGACAGATAACTTCGTCCGATGCAGCACATTCTTGCCCCATCCCCAAAATCAACAAAGCTTCCATTAACAACGAGTTGTCCACCTTGTTATTTATGTGACTCACAATGTTTTTGAGATGCTCTGCCCTTTTCACCAATTCTCTCAAATCATTTGCAGCAATCACTTCACCGTTATGAAATTGCAAAGAAGCATTAGGAATAGCAGCATCAAGTAGATAATCCTCCAACGCTTGTTCATCTCTGATATAAACTTGAGAATTACCACGTTTAATTCTATACAAGGGAGGACGCGCAATATATACATATCCCCTTTCTAATAAAGGACGCATCTGTCTGTAAAAAAACGTCAGTAAAAGCGTACGAATGTGACTCCCGTCCACGTCAGCATCTGTCATAATGATTATCTTATGATAACGCACTTTGTCTGGATTGAATTCATCGCCTATGCCTGTTCCCAATGCAGAAATAAGTGTGCCAATACTTTCAGATGCTAACATTTTATCAAACCGCACCTTTTCCACATTTAGAATCTTACCTCTCAGCGGCAAAATAGCTTGTGTGCGACGATCTCTTCCACTTTTGGCCGATCCTCCTGCGCTGTCTCCCTCAACAATGAAAACCTCGCTAAGTGCAGGATCCTTTTCTTGGCAATCCGCCAATTTCCCAGGCAATGAGGAAATCTCTAGTGAATTTTTACGACGCGTTAATTCACGAGCTTTACGCGCAGCTTCTCTCGCAGTAGCTGCTTCGATAATCTTCTCCACAACCTTTTTCGCATCTGCAGGTTTTTCTTCAAACCATGTTGCTAAGTGCTCATTAACAACGCTTTCGACCACAGGCCTTACTTCAGAAGACACCAACTTATCCTTCGTCTGCGAAGAAAATTTAGGATTGGGGACTTTTACGGATAAAATACAGGTCAATCCCTCTCGAGCATCATCTCCAGTAGGAGAAATCTTTCCTTTTTTAGCATTCTCATTAAGATATGAATTCACTGTTCTCGTCAGCGCGCTACGAAAACCAGCCAAATGAGTACCGCCATCAGATTGAGGAATGTTGTTTGTATAGCACAGCATAGTTTCATGATAACTGTCTGTCCATTCCATCACCACCTCAACACCTATTCCATCTTTAGTCGTTGACATATATATAGGAGCAGATACAAGAGGTGTTTTCACTCTATCCAAATTTTTAATAAATTCCTTCAAACCACCTTCAAAGTGCATATCCAATGTTACAGGAGGATCTTGCCGTTCATCCTTCAAAACAATGTGAACTCCTGAATTAAGATAAGCCAATTCCTTCAATCGATGTTCCAAAGTCGACCAAACAAATTCTGTCGTCTTAAAAATAGTTGCGGACGGCCAAAAACGCACCCTGGTTCCTGTCTTATTGCTCGGACAATCATTTACTATAGCCAAAGGCGCCTCTGCATTGCCTTCACGAAAACGCATCGAATGCTCATGTCCTCCTCGCCAAATCGTTAGATCTAAACGATCAGATAACGCATTTACCACAGATACGCCAACACCATGTAAACCACCAGAAATCTTATAGGAATTTTGATCAAATTTTCCACCAGCATGAAGACGAGTCATCACAACTTCCGCGGAAGATACTCCTTCCTCAGGATGTATATCGGTGGGAATTCCTCGACCATTATCGGTAATAGAAACAGAACCATCTGGCAGCAATGTAACCTCTATAAGACTACAATAACCCGCTAGCGCTTCATCGATAGCATTATCAACCACTTCAAACACCATGTGATGTAATCCTGTGCCGTCATCAGTATCGCCTATATACATACCCGGACGCTTTTTTACAGCTTCCAATCCTCGCAATACCTTTATGCTATCGCTGTTATATTCCTCATTGTTCTGGATAGAATCTTGCTCTTTCATTCTAATTTCCACCGATGTAACGCGACATTGTAGCAAAAAAATCCCTAAACCCCAATACAGATGATTTAAGCATCTCTAAGACTAAAATATTCACGCCTTTTTACTTGATTATCTCGAAGAAAATTCTTAGAGTGCAAAACATAAATAATGACGTTTTTCGTGCAAAGGAATAAAACATGTTGTTGAAAATAAAACGAGGACTGTCGAATACGTTGGTACAATTGCTAATAACCATGCTGTTGGTATCAACTTGTGTCGGATATATGTCAACCGATATGATTCGATTTTTCCTCACAATTAGTGTATGCCTAAGAGAGATATTAGTATTCGTATTGCCTTTTCTACTATTTAGTTTTGTCGCTACTGCTTTGGCAAACATTCCCAAAGAAAGTATGTTTTTCGTTTTAGCTTTAATGGTAACAGTAATCATATCTAACTTTTTTAACATACTAGTATCTGGAACAGTTGGTTTTTTCTTGCTGTCTGATATGGCCCCCCATAATACAACTAGTGAAGGCACACTATTACTTCCATTTTTCGAGCCTCATTTGCCTGTTATAGCATCAACGTCTCGCGCATTACTCATCGGAGTGGCAGTTGGATTTTTGAATACAATTCGTCCTGTTCCATGGCTTCGTACAATGGTGAACAAAATACAAAAAAACGTGCTGCGTTTCATGAAGGGCTTTTTCATTCCATTACTACCATTGTTTGTCGGAGGTTTTCTGCTGAAGTTGTTAGCTGAAGGACGCATGACAGGATTTCTAGTACAAAATGCTAAGCCATGCATGCTCATGTGCATCTTCCTATGGTTTTATCTATGCGTATGGTTATTTATAGCTGCTTCATTTAATGTAGACAGAGCCATTTCTATTTTTCGAAATGCCTGTCCAGCGATTATAACTGCATTCAGCACAATGTCCAGTGCTTCTGCCCTACCCCTTTCGCTTGAAGCTGCGACCAAAAATACGAATGATAAAAATCTATCAGAAGCTGTTATGCCATTAACTCTAAATTTTCATATGGTAGGAGATACCATAATAGTACCAATCATGGCTATGGTCGTATTACTTGCTTTTGATGAACCACTACCAAACATGCGTAATTTTTTGCTTTTCGGCATCTTTTTTGTGCTGAACAAATTTGCAGGAGGCGGAGTACCAAGTGGAACCATCATGGTAACAATTCCCGTGTTGAAAGAGTATCTTGGATTCGATGATACGATGTCAGCCTTTATCATTGCGTTTTACGGAGTTCTAGATCCTATTGCAACATCTGGTAATGTGGCTGCAAACAACTTTTTTGTTATTATTTTTCAAAGGATAAGACGTTATTTTAAAAAATCGTATGCAAAAGGAACTGTTCAATGCAACAATTAGCACAAGAAATTGATAAAATCTGGAATGGAGAGAGTCTCGAAATTTCCGCAATACATGAAATATGCGAACGTGTAAACAATGGAGAATTAAGAGCAGCTCAAAAAGTAAACAATGTATGGCAAGCGAATGATACTGTTAAGAAAGCCTTACTTCTATTGTTTAGATTTATGAAAGAAAAAGTCATTCATTGGGGAGATGCGTCATTTTGGGACAAAATTCCTCTGAAAACTGCTGGCTGGGATGATACAGCATTTAAACAAGCAGGATTTCGCTCTGTGCCTGGATCCATTATTCGTTATCCATCCTATATTGCCCCATCAGTAGTTCTAATGCCAAGTTTTGTTAACGTCGGCGCATATATAGGAGAAAACTCCATGGTTGATTCCCACGCATTAATAGGAAGCTGTGCGCAAATTGGCTGTCGATGTCATATCTCTGACGGCGTAACAATCGGTGGTGTACTGGAACCGATTCAATCAACTCCTGTGATAGTAGAAGACGACTGTTTTATCGGCGCAAAATGTGTATTAACAGAAGGAGTAATTGTCGGATCTGGTTCCATTCTTGCAGCTGGGGTTGTGTTATCTTCTTCTGTACGTATTATCAACCGTGATACTGGAGCCGTTTCGTATGGAGTAATACCGCCAAATTCTGTAGTAGTACCTGGAAGTTATCCGTCTGGATCTGTACATTTATCTTGTGCAGTAATTGTCAAACAAGTCGACGCCAATTCGCGTGCGAAAACGTCCATTAACGAAATACTAAGGGGGGAGTAATTTATGAATGTTATCGAGCTATGTTCTAATTTAGTATCATTTCGCAGCATAACTCCTAATGATGATGGCATTGCTGAATATGTAGCTAATTTTTTAGAAACTCGTTGTGGATGCTCATGTACAATCTTAGAGTTTCAATCAGAAAACGGCGTTGTAAAAAATTTGTTTGCTAGTAGAGGAGATAACAACAAACCATCTCTGGGATTTATAGGACATTTGGATGTAGTACCACCAGGAGATGGATGGAGCAGCGATCCATTTTGCGCTGTACAGCGTGATGGTCGTATGTTCGGACGAGGCGTCTGCGATATGAAAGGCGGAGTAGCAGCATTTTGTTGTGCACTGGAAACCTTTGTAAAACAAGCAAGCAATGATAAATGCAACATTCGGATTTTTCTAACGGGCGATGAAGAAATTGGCTCAGTTGCCGGCATGCAATCCCTGCTAAAATGGGCTGAACAAAACGGACAATTGCCATCAGCATGTTTAGTTGGAGAACCCACATCTATTGAAGTAACAGGTGATCGTATATATTTGGGACACCGTGGTAGCGTAAACGTTAATGTCGTAGCTATGGGAAAGCAAAATCATGTAGCAACGGCTCCTGCGTCAGATAATGCTCTTAGCAAATTGTGCTGTTATATCTCACATCTAATACAACATGATTGGCGCGCCAATAGTACACGTTTTCCTAATACAAAATTAGAACCTACCCTACTTTTTAACAACAACTATGCGACAAACATAATACCTGATCGAGCATCTGCCAATATCAATGTTCGTTTTAGCGATGATTATACGCCAGAAGAATTACAAGGTATTTTTAATCAATATAACAATGAAAGCCTCAAACTAAATTTCGATTTCTGCGGATTACCATACTATTGTGACGATAAGATTCTGCCAAATATACTTGCGAAATCTATTGAACAAGTTACGCAATGTAAACCCGTCTTTTCAGGTGGAGGTGGTACATCTGATGGTAGATTTATGATAAACCATTGTCCTGTAATAGAATTTGGTTTGCCCGATACCACTATGCATCAAAAAGACGAAAGTATCGCTATATCCGATTTACAGCTACTAGAGAAAATCTACACCTGTTTTATATCGAACTATTTTCATGAGAACTATTCAAAATGAAGATGCTGCTATCTTAGCATCGATACATTATCAATCTTTTGAAGATTCATGGAGCAGTTCTTATTTTCAACAACTTCTGAAAACATGTTTCGGCTTTATTAATGACGGAGGATTTATCTTATGTCGTCAAGCATGTGAAGAAATTGAAATTATCACATTTTGTGTAATCCCTAATATGAGAAACAAAGGCATTGGGCGATCTCTATTGCATCAACTGGAACTATATGCATATGAAAACAAAATCTCCTCTATATTTCTTGAAGTCCAATCGGATAATTCAACAGCTCAACATTTATATAAAAGTTTCAATTATATTCCTGTCGCGATACGCAAAAACTACTATGGCACACATGATGCAATAGTCATGAAACGTGCATTTTACAACAATGAGTCAATGTAACGATTTGTTAAATAATGCTCTATATAATAGGTGAGATATAGATGGAGGTTTTTTCTGATGTTACGCATGGTTCTCATTGCAATAGCAATACTATTAGGATATAGCACTCACCTACACAGTCTAACATTTCCAGGAGTATCACATGCTGTTGATTCGGTGTTTGGCGGAGCATCTGGTGTATATAAAAATGGCAAAAGGGCAGTTAGTTTCATGCGAGATGTATCTTCAGAAAACTATGACGCTGCTTTTAACCGAAAATGGAGCAATAGATCATCTAGGACTGACTACTCAAACAAATCTTATAACACCAAAGGAATTAAAGCTTCCTCTAATGGCGCTTCGATCACAAACAAAAATATACCGATTACATCACGAGAAAATTTCTTTTCTGCAGGAAGCACAAATAATGTCGTAATGAGTCCAGATGGAACAAAAGTTGCTTATGAACACGAAGGTATTATAAGAGTAGTATCAGCTACAGGACATGGTTCATCTTTTTCTAATACATTTGGCGAGAAAAACGCACATATATTATCTCTAAGCTTTGCGGGCAATTCATATATTGTTTACACGACCCAAGATGATGAGCAAAACGTACACTTAATGTCTGTCAACATACAAAATAAAAACAAAAAAGACATAACTCCTGTAGAGGAAGCAAAATCCATTCGCATCTCAGCATATAGTGAGACAATAGCGACAATTACCTATACTGGAGAACAGTATCTAATGCACAAGGTCTCTGTACGCGGCAATGGAGAACCGCGTCAAATAAGAGAAAGCGACAATCAAATATATGCTCTATTCGATCATAGTGCTAATCCTATCATGTGGTATGACAACATCTCTGATGGTGATAATGGTATGGAAGCGGATATTGTGGTGAGGAAAAATGGTAAAGAGGAAACGATAGATCATATTACACAAAATGATCATTATCTTTCTGTTACACCAAACCAACTCTATAAATTACAAAAAGTACAGACCAACACTGTTGTGTTATCAGTACTAAACCTACATACAAATAAAGAAAACAAAACGTTCTTGCGAGATGTATATTCTATCTCCCAATGTGATGCTGCATTAGATTCTGATGGCACACTTGCTTATTTAAGAATTCATCGTGGAGGAAATGTAGCATTCATTCCGATAAAAAAACAAATAGCACCTTGTATTCACAGACTAGACAGATTATTTGATGGTTACACATGGGAACGCATTAGTTCCAGCTCAAATAATCGTCGTTGGTTAATACGAGTGTATAACTCAGTTACTCCTGACATGTACTATGTTTTTGATACAGATAGCATGCAACTTACAACACAGACTCCGCTCGTAAAAACAATCGGACGTCTTAGATCAGAAAATTTGTACAGTTCACAATTTGTATCAATCAGTAATAGACAACACCTGGATGGCTATTTTACAAAATGCTATAACTATTCTGTTGATTCTCCTTTGGTTGTAATACTGCGCGAAAGCGAAGAATCCTTGTTTAAAGATCAGTTTTATCCATTAGTGCAACTTTTGGCTAATCGCGGTTATGCTGTATTATCAATAAACCAAACATGTTGTTCTGATGAAAATCTCGCAATAAGAAAAACACCTCTGGAAAATCAGATGATTGCTGCATACAATTGGATACGCAATGCTCATTTACAAAGCAAAATCAAAAACAGAATATTAACTCCGCGCAATGGAAATATTCTATTCCTATCGCTTGGCAGCTCTCCAGCATCTTTGTTACGCTTCTTTCAAACCATACAAAACAATGCAGGAGGGTTATTCCTTATAAACCCACGTTTTCAACAAGATGATCTGGATTTCATTCGTGATTTTTCTGCAGAAAAACCCATTGTTATCGTAAACGACTCTGCTAAGGGAGAATCCATGCAAGACATATCTTGGGATAATGTAATAGGATCTGGATCATATATTACTTATGAACAACTGCCTCTTGCAGTAACTTTGAGCGTGCTAATTGAAAAATTCGCCAACTCTATCCAGGATACAGATCGCCATCCTAATGTTGATAAAACATCGACAGAAGGTCTTACTGCTACTATCGATAATGCAAATTTATTGGTAGGGAATGATGAAAATAGCGAAGAAGATGAAGATAGTGATGATAATGGCCGATCCAATAGAAAAAGAAATAATAGATCAAGGAACAATCGCAATAATGATGATGACGACGACGATGATAATTTTTTCTAATTAACATTGTTTGAAGGATAAAAAGTGCAAGAGCACGTCATAGAAACAAGTAAGAATGCAGTGTCTTAATCAAAATAGACACTGCACTCATCTCTTAACAGAAATAAACTCTAACTACGCAGCAATCTCGCGCAAGAGCTTTATATATAGTAAGAACATCATGCCTCTATCATCAAACAATAGAGGCATTAAACAGCTTGAAACAGCTTGCTCTTTTAGAAACCGTAGCCGCCGCCCATACCGCCACCTGCTGGCATATGGGGTTCTGCTTTTGGCTCGGGCTTATCAGCAATCATACACTCTGTTGTGCCCATCAAGCCTGCGATTGATGCAGCGCTTTGCAACGCAATACGCACAACCTTAACTGGATCGATAATACCTGATTTGAGCATATCGACATATTCACCCTTGCGAGCATCAAATCCAAAGCTAAAGCTATCATTTTCGAGGATCTTGCCAACCACCAACGATGCATCCATACCTGCGTTATCTATAATCTGGCGAGCTGGAGCTTGCAACGCTCTCTTCAAAATTTCTATGCCCAATTTAGAATCGTCATTTTTCGGCGTAACATTGGACAACACTTTGATAGCTCTCAGAAGAGCGATACCACCACCTGGCACAATACCTTCTGCTACTGCAGCTCTAGTAGAGTTTATAGCATCTTCAACACGATCCTTCTTTTCTTTTACCTCTACTTCTGTTACACCGCCAACACGCACAACAGCAACACCGCCAGACAACTTAGCTAAACGCTCTTGCAATTTTTCACGATCATAATCAGATGTAGTTTCATCGATTTGTCGCTTTAATTGCCCACAACGTGCTTCTATATTGACCTTGTCGCCACATCCATCAACAATTGTTGTATTATCTTTGTCGATAAATATTCTCTTAGCCGTACCTAGCATATTTACGTTGACGGAGTCCAACTTAATGCCCAAATCTTCGCTGATTACCTGTCCACCTGTTAGAATGGCGATATCTTCCAACATAGCCTTGCGACGATCTCCGAATCCAGGAGCCTTAACTGCAGCAACCTGTAAACCTCCACGCAACTTGTTCACAACGAGTGTTGCCAAAGCTTCTCCCTCGACGTCTTCAGCAATGATTAGCAATGAACGACCAGCCTGCACAATCTTTTCCAAAATTGGCACCAATGGCTGTAGCACAGATAGTTTCTTTTCATGGATCAGAATGAATGGATTTTCAAGCTCACAAGTCATCTTTTCCGGATTAGTTACAAAGTATGGAGAGCAATATCCACGATCAAACTGCATACCCTCTACTACTTCTAATTCTGTTTCAAGAGACTTCGCCTCTTCAACTGTGATAACACCTTCTTTTCCAACCTTTTCAAAAGCCTGTGCGAGCATTTCTCCAACCGATGCATCTCCATTTGCTGAAATCGTACCAATTTGTGCAATTTCCTCGTTTGTAGAAATTTTCTTTGAAACAGTCTGAAGCATATCGACAACAGACGCTACTCCAGCATCAATTCCTCTTTTCAGATCGATTGGGTTAACGCCTGACGCTACTACCTTCAATGTCTCCCTCACAATGGACTGAGCTAGAACTGTTGCAGTGGTAGTACCATCTCCGGCCAAATCATTAGCTTTACTAGCCGCCTCTTTCACCATTTGAGCGCCCATATTTTCGAACTTATCAGACAACTCAATTTCCTTTGCGACAGAAACACCATCTTTTGTAATTTTGGGAGCTCCAAAGCTCTTTTGCATAACAACATTACGTCCTTTTGGACCCAATGTTACTTTCACAGCATCTGCTAAAACGTCGACTCCTCGCAACATAGCAGCGCGAGCATCAGTAGAAAACTTCACTTCTTTTGCTGACATGATTATTTCTCCTTACTTATTTATAATACCCAATATATCTGATTCCTTGAGGATGATAAAATCTTCTCCTGAAATTTTTACTTCATTACCACCCCACTTAGCGAACAAAACTCTATCTCCAACTTGTACATCCAACGGATGGAGTTTCCCCTGATCATCTCTTATTCCAGTACCAACTGCTAACACTTCTCCTTCTGCTGGTTTTTCTTTAGCTGTATCAGGAATGATAATTCCGCCAGGTGTTTTTTCTTCTTGATCTACCCGGCGTACCAACACCTTATCTTTCAAAGGTGTAAAATTCACAGACTTCGTCATTGTTTTCTCCAATTTACTCCAAAATTAACCTAAAAACGCTCCTTAAAACCGAAGCGGTACATCGTAGCATGTTAATTTTTGCTAATCAAACCCCCCTCAAAACATAAATTTACTAAAAATTAATTTTTATGTGTTAGACTGTGTTTTGAAATTGCTAATTTAGGAGATTGATCGATATGAAAGACAATATATGGAAGATTTTACTAGCACCTGCTGCATTTGCAGTGCTGTTAGTCGGATGCGATGAACAAAAACCAGCATCGAATGCCCCACAAGATCAAGCAAAACAAGAAGCTAAGTCTGATGATTCTGCACAGAAAACAGAAGCAGCAAAAGATGAAAAAGCTGAACAAGCAAAATCAGAAGAAAAAAACGCATCAGATAATAAAGAGGATGCAAAATCTTCTTCGGAAGAGAGCGCACCAGCAGAGAACTCCGAACAAGGCGCTCCAGCAAGTGATGAACACGCATCAGAAAATGCTGCAGAGCTCAATCTGAGTAACGCTGACAAGGTCAATGAAGCTGTAGCCGAAGGAGATCAGGCTGCTGCACAGGCCGCTGGAGCAGCGGAAGTTTTAGAGCAAAAATCGAGCGATGAGCCCGCTGAAAAAGTCAATGAAGCTATCGCCGAAGGAGATAAAACAGCGGCACAGACAGCAAGTGCAGCCGAAGTTTTGGAAGAACCAACATCTAATACTGATTCAACTATTTCCCCTTCTGATGAATAAATATCTTTGAGTAGTTAAGATAATTATGCTCTTAACTACTCATCAATTGACAGCTTAAAAAATTATTACATATACTTTTTTCCAAGACATAAGAAATGTTGTATTTGCAAATAAAGTAAAGATATTAAATCTCTGCAAAAGCTGTGAGGGGATAGCAAAATATGCAGAGTGAGGATTTATTTTCACTCAGTCAATATAAAATCAGACAAGAAAATTATTTCGGTTGAGCTTTTACAAAGGTATCAACTTTATCCCACAGTTTTTTCAAGGCTAGCTCTGTATTTTCGCAGATGTTATTTGCTTCTTCTATAGAAAGCTTGCTATCCACGACTATAATAGCTTCAACATATTTCTTCATTCCTGCAGATCTTGTTCTTAATACTGATATCTTTTGTACGCCTTGAACGCTTTTAATAGTGTTTTCTATCTTTTCTCTAGCAGCAAGAGGCAATGCTTCGTCCATGAGGTCGATTAATGCATTTTTCAATATGAGTACAGCATTATATAGAACATATACGCCAACGACTAATCCACAAATAGCGTCGACATATACATAAACAGTTGATAACAAAAGTGATACCATAATGCATATATTCATCAAGAAATCAGATACATAATGCAAAGAGTCTCCACTTACCAACAATGACTCTGTTTTGGCGGCGACATATTTTTGAAAATATATTAACTGATATACAGCAACACATGCTATAGCCATTACTACTAGGCCCACTGTTGTATTTGTAATAGGCTTAGGATCTAATAACATTTCATATGCATCGTGACAAATATCCAATCCTGAGTATATAACCACAAGGCACTGAAATAACGCAGCAATACCTTCTACCTTTTCGTGGCCGAAGTTATGGTTTTCATCATGATTTATATCAGATACGCGTAAAGCATGGAACGCGGCAAATGATGTTAGAGCATCTAAAATCGAATCGTTCATAGATGCTTGCATCGAAATCGAATCCGATATCAACCAGGCTATCATTTTTATTGCGATGAGGAAAAGAGAAATAAAGACACCAAATGCGATCGATTTTTTACTCAATTCGATGGCTGAATACTTGTGAAAATAGGCATCCAACAATTTATTTACAATAGCTATATTAAACACTTTTATACCCTAAGCTTAATCGGGTAATTATACATCAATAAGCGCAATGAGCAATAGCTCTATCATATGTTTAAAAAGCGAATATATTAGATAAAGTAAATGAAAAATTTGTAGAGACATAGTATAAAATATATAAGTTGTACGATGTTTTTGAAACTTAATCGATAGATATCTAGAATAGCGGAATCGTATTTGATTCGCAGTCAGGAATCTCAAAACTCACAATATTCGCACGATTGCTGAGCAAATGTTCGTACATGAGTAACAAGTTATCATGATGAATGTTGACGGCGACAGAGGTAAAAGCAATTTGAATGTATAAAGGGAAAGTAAAGAGCTATAAAGAATACAGAATTGAAGATTGCTCTGTATTTCAGTGGAAAAATTCGAATACTTTTGGAGCTATCTAGCGCTTACGAAAAAGCGCTAATAATGAAACTGCACGAAAGCAATATACAAGTTTAGAGTGTAAAGCATATATTATGCTACAACATATCGAGATTTAGCTAAAACCGATAGAATAGAGGCAAAAATATTGTCCAAATAAGGAGATAAGATGAACCGGGGAATCAGGAGCGCAAGGCTGAGTATAGCTTCTAGTTAGAGTGCTTAACAAATCGCAGAGGTATGCTTAATGCGAATGGAATTAAAAAAAATAAAACGAATACCTGGAACATCATGTCTTGAATTGTAAATAAGATTGACTGCAAAATTGCAATTGTTTATTATGGCTGCAGGAGAATTGATGTTATTCGTATTGTATTCTAAGATAGCCATACAATCCTAGCGATGATGCTGATCCCCAGAAGCAATTTCTTCGGAAATTGCAATATACTGTCCCCCAATTTTTTACGCTTAGAAAATACATATTCTATCATTATTTGCTTTATCGAGCGTGCTGAAATTATGTTGACGTGATTTTATGGCAGTTTTTCATTGTCATTTATGCGAAACAAATTTGCAAACCATGTTCAGACAATTCGCATTCCTTTTTGAGGCTTGCTATTTGTGTGAACAATTGCTCGATACTTTGAATGTGGCAGCAAATATTCGCTGTATTCGCTGCTGCCGCATCAAATTGCATGCCCTCTAGTAGCGATACAACAATAAACATCTTGCGAAAGTCTGGGGTTAGCAAACACGAACAGCGATTGGTTTATGCGGTTAATTGTTATGAAAACCGCAAGTTATAAATTCCGGCGATTGAACCTCATGTGCAGTTTTTTGCGGAAATTTCGGTAGATCGAGCCCAAAATTTTGAATTTTTTGAGATGGGAAAATACATGTTCGACACTTACTCGT
>CALXQQ010000001.1 GCA_944390775.1 uncultured Alphaproteobacteria bacterium | reverse complement strand
CACTTGATACTAACGGTACTCATGATACAGCTATTCAGCAAAACAAGGGGATAGCTTTGCAGAGATTATCTTCTAATTTAAGTACACAGATCGTCGCGGGAGATTATATATGTTTCCAAGGTGATGGAGAGTTATCTGTAACTGTTGAGCCGACAGTCAAAGATAGATCCATACAGCTCTATACCACAGATGGAACAAAACGCACATTGACTATAACGGCAGATCAGGATTTGGTTATTTCGCCTGACGAGTATTTATTTGAACAACAATCAGATGGGACATATCGGGTGAGTCTTGGCCTGAGCAATGTGTCGGTGTCGAATCCGACCATGCTCGATACGGATTATACGTGCGTCTATGCAAAACCGCGTCTGCCAGAGATGAGTCGAGTAGTAGATTGTAGCAAAAATGTAGGCAATCAGCCCGTCTTCGAAGCTGGAATGATTAGACTCAATTGGGTGAATATGATATACGATAGCTCTCAGCAGCAGTGGAAAACAAAAACTATGTTTAGCGAAAATCCATATCCATACACAGAATTCTATAATGAAAATTATGCCGGAGATTTTTACTTCATGGTTGAAGATGTTGGAGTTATTCCATCTACAATCAGATATTTTAATAGATCAAGAGGACCAGATATTTACGGCAATACTAAATGTTTGATATATGGTTTCGGAGGCTTGCAAAGACAATTTCAGGAATATCCAGATACACGCACAGCTCAATTTGCTAGCTTTGACTTGGCTAATTCTCACTTGGGAGGTGGGTTGCTTTATTGGTATGCTGGATATACTTTGCCAATCAATACAGCTTTGCATGAAGCTGGATATTATGGCGATACCTGCGATTCAATGACGGCTTTGCAAAAACTCACCCTTGATGCGTGTGCTAAACTAAAAGAATCTTGCGGAGAAAATCTGAGAATTTATATAATTAGATATCGTAAACAAACAACTTATAGACATAAAACTAGAAACTCAACTTTATCGTTTGATTACAATTACTTAGATAAAGCTGTATATAAAACATACGATGTATCTACCGAGGCTGATCTGGAGAGCAGGCTCAAAGACATCGCAGAAGATATCAAAAATTGGGCCGGATATGAGCCTGCAAAAAACGTAGAGTAGGGGAGGGTAAGTCTGGATATCGTAAACTCAAATTTTTACAAATGATGTCGGGAAATAGTTATTATGTGCTTTTTTCAGCTTCTGTATGAGTGATTTTAATAGATCAATATAGCTTTATCTAGATTAGTGTATGATATAGTTTTTATAGACTAAAGATGCATCAACTTCATAGTATAATCTATGGGTAAATGTTAGAATTTTTTGTTGATAAAACTATGAATAATATCAGGAGAGAAATAGATTATGCGGCTCCATTTAACAATGGAAAAGATCATATTTAATGCGATCGGATGAGGGGCTGTACAAAGAATTTTTCAGTTTGGCTAACTGATCTTATCTGAATCACATGAGGGCATAAATACATAAATTTAATGTTGCATTTTGTTGTATGATATGCGATACTATGAGTGTTGTCGCGGGGTAGAGCAGTCTGGTAGCTCGTCAGGCTCATAACCTGAAGGTCGTTGGTTCAAATCCTTCCCCCGCAACCAATTGAAATTCCAATGTTTTCCTACCGTTTTGGAGGTCCCCATTTTTAAGCCACTTCTGATTTTACCCCGCTATTACCCCGCTTTTTTGCGTTATTGTAATCGCCATAACGTTATTTTACGTGATCGAAAAGAAAACCAGACGATTCTAACTCAACATCGAGATAAAAAAACGGAGCAACTCTCTATCGTTACCCCGCTATTACCCCGCTTGCACTACCTTGCTCATTGATTTTAAAGGTGTTTACACATCCTCATACTTACTCTTAAGCCAATCGATAACATCATCCACCGAATACACAATTTTTCGTCCGATTCTAAATCTATTGGGAATCCCTTTTTTCTGACAATCAAGATTCCTCATCGTCCGACAATTTATAATTCCTCCGGAAAACTTCTCTAAACTTTCTCGCGAAACAAATGGCGATTTCCAGTTCGTTTTCAACTTATCCAAATTAATCATTTTTTCTCCTTTATCCTAGCAATATCTCCCCAGAGATTACATAGACCTTTTTATTTCCGTCTGGTGTCCACTTTTGCTGTCGATAATCTCCGTTGTGATCTTTCAACATGAAGCCTTTGTCGATGAGCAGGTTGATCACGGCCTTGCGATTGAATTTTCTGCAAATCTCGTTTTTAAAAATCGACGGCGAAACGAAAAATGTTACCGCATCCTTGTAGACTAACTTATACCCCGCCATATTGGGGACCTTTTGATCTTTGAATCCATTGAGATCGAAAAAACGACTGTGGCCGTGCAACTCAAAAAACGCTTTCACGTGTTCCAAGATCTGTCGATTTTCGTCGTCTCCGACACCTTCTTTATCCTCAAGCCATGAATTAAAACAAGAAATGGCCGCAACGTAAGCTGTTCCCGGGTTCCAACAAACGATATTCCATTTGATCGCAAGCTCTCCGGCAAATCCCACAAACATAAACTTTTCGAACGCGCGCATGTCCTGCCCCTCTGATTTTTCCGGAAGATATCTGGTCTTAAGTTGCTGAAATTCCTCCCGAAATTGCGTCTTAATCTGATCATTATGCGCGAGTATATGTTTTATGAACTCGATCGACGGCACGCCATAATATCTTGCAGCTTTTTCTCTTAAATAATTTGAAAACTCCGCGCCGTCCTGAAATCCCATCAGATTTTCGAAAATTCCGAAGCTGTCTTTTGACGCCTTTGCCGAGATGTTCAGCAAGCGAATCTTCTGTCCGGCTTTTGAGTTTTTCCTTTCTTCCGCCATATGAGAATCTAGATCAATCTCGCCACTGGAAAGAAAAATCAGACGCCATGACATGGTTTCCCGCGCATTGCAATTTTTATCGAGACGCTTTTTCCCTTGACCATTCGCGAGCATGTACGCCACTTCCCCCGCCTTCGAAGGAGAAATTTCCGACAACTCGTCCAATATCAGCAAAGAGTCGTTGCGACGAAACGCCATATTTTCCATTGCGTTATCAGTTGCTTTCCATGTCACAACATATTTTGGATTGCCGAACACTGACGCGGCAACATGCAAACACGTCGTCTTACCGGACGAACTATTCCCGACGATATGAAAGCCAAAATTTGGCATATTACAATGATGTAAAAGCGTGCTGGCGAAAGCTGTGCTAATCGCAAAAACCAAACGAGAGTTCCCAACACACCAGCGCGC